>NZ_JACAOX010000051.1:288-34248 GCF_013386015.1 Pseudomonas sp. B6001 | reverse complement strand
CCGCTGTAAGAGCGGAACCCATTTCAGCCATCACCCAAATAACGGATATACCCCCAAACAGCAGAACTTGCACCCCCCGCGCTCCCATGAAATAGTCAGCCAAGCAAGTGCTTGGTTGGCTACCATCGGAACACAAAGGAGCGCGTCCATGTCTGTCGCTATTCGTTTGCCGCTGCAAGTCTTCTTCGACCGCGAAGCCCGCCACCCACGGCAACGATTCCTGGTTCAGCCCATCAAAGGCGGCGAGGTCCAAACCCTCACCTGGGCCGAAGCCGGCCACCAAGCCCGCTGCGCCGCCCACTGGCTGCGAGCCCGCGACCTGCCCCAGGGCTCCCACATCGCCCTGATCTCGAAAAACTGCGCCCACTGGATCATCGCCGACCTCGCCATCTGGATGGCCGGCCACGTCTCGGTCCCGCTCTACCCCAACCTCACCGCCGACTCCGTCGCCCACGTACTCGAGCATTCCGAAGCCGCACTGGCATTTATCGGCAAACTGGACGACTGGCCCGCCATGTCCGCCGGAGTAAAGGCCGACCTGCCCACCATCAGCCTGCCGCTGTGCCCCGATGGCGAATTCGATTTCACCTGGGCCGACCTGCAAGCCTGCTCACCCATTCAGGACAACCCCGCGCCCGCAGCATCCGATCTAGCCACCATCATCTACACCTCCGGCACCACCGGCCTGCCCAAGGGCGTGATGCACAGCTTCGGCGCGCTGGCCTTCGCGGCCATCCGCGGCACTGAACTGTTCGGCCTGGGGGAGGGCGATCGCCTGCTGTCCTACCTGCCGCTGTGCCACGTCGCCGAACGCATGTTCGTGGAGATGGCCTCGATCTACACCGGACAGACAGTATTTTTCGCCGAGAGCCTCGACACTTTTCTGACAGACCTCAAACGGGCGAGGCCAACAGCGCTGTTCGGCGTACCGCGCATCTGGACCAAATTCCAGATGGGCGTCTATAGCAAAATCCCCGCAAGCCGCCTCGATACCTTGCTGCGCCTGCCCTTCATCGGCAAGCGGGTCGGCCACAAAGTACTCGCCGGGTTGGGCCTGGACGCTGTGCGCGTGGCGATCTCCGGCGCAGCCCCCGTGCCCGAAGCACTGTTGGTCTGGTATCGCCGGCTGGGCCTGGATGTGCTGGAGGTCTATGGCATGACCGAAAGCTGCGGCTACTCCCACGTGTGCCGCCCCGGCCAGCAGAAACTCGGCTGGATAGGCCCGCCATGCCCGGACGTCGAAGTGCGCATCGGTGACGACGGCGAAGTCCAGGTACGCAGCGGCGCGACCATGCTCGGTTATTACAAGGACCCCGCAAAAACTGCCGAGACGCTCACCGCCGACGGCTTCCTGCGCACCGGCGACAAGGGCGAGCAGGGCACCGATGGCCGCCTGCGGTTGACCGGGCGGCTCAAGGAAATCTTCAAGACCAGCAAAGGCAAATACGTGGCCCCGGCGCCGATTGAAAACCGCCTGGCCGAACATGCACGCATCGAGCAGGTGTGCGTGGTGGGCGATGGCTTGAGTGCGCCCATGGGCCTGTGCGTGTTATCTGCCGTGGGTCTGCAAGATGCCGCAGGCGCTGGGCGCCAGGCTTTGCAGGGCAGCCTTGAACGCTTGCTGGAAGAGGTCAACCAGGTGCTGGATAAACATGAGCGCTTGCGCCAACTGGTGGTGGTGAAAGACAGTTGGGCGGTGGAAAACGGTTTTCTCACGCCGACCTTGAAGATCAAGCGCAACGTGATTGAATCAGCCTACGGGTCGCAGTTCCTGGCCTGGAGCGAGCGCTCCGAAGCCGTGCTGTGGCAGGATTGAGCACTGACATAAAACCAATAAGGACCGATCAATGAGCCTGTGGCGCACCCAACCGAATATCGAGCAACTGAATGCGATTCAGAAAAACACCATCGGTGAAGTACTGGATATCCGCTTTGAACGTTTTGACGACGAGTCCCTGACGGCCAGCATGGTGATCGACCACCGCACCCATCAACCCTACGGCCTGCTGCACGGCGGCGCGTCGGTGGTACTCGCGGAAACCGTGGGCTCCATGGCCAGTTACCTGTGCATCGACGCCAGCAAGTTCTATTGCGTGGGCCTGGAAATCAACGCCAACCACCTGCGCGGCTTGCGCAGCGGGCGGGTGACGGCGGTGGCCAAGCCGATTCATATCGGGCGCACCACCCACGTGTGGGACATCCGCCTGACCAGCGATGAAGGCAAGGCCAGCTGTGTGTCGCGCCTGACCATGGCCGTGGTACCGCTGGGGGAGACGCCGCCGGCCCGATAGGCGTGGCGTGAGTGTCATCATTCCTGGCAGTTACAGTCATTGCCGTGACTGCCCGGTCTGGGGAGAATCAACACTCTGTTTACGGTGATGGATCAGGTATGTCGCAGCACGTGTTTTTCGCTCACGCCAATGGCTTTCCTTCGGCGACCTACGGCAAATTGTTTGCCGCCCTGGCCCCGGAGTACGCCGTCGCGCATTTGCCGCAGCACGGTCACGACCCCCGGTTTCCAGTGGATGACAATTGGCAGAACCTGGTGGACGAATTGATCCACCACCTTGAGCAACAACCGGAGCCGGTGTGGGGCGTGGGCCATTCGTTGGGTGGCGTGCTGCACCTGCACGCGGCCATGCGTAGCCCGCAGCTGTATCGCGGGGTGGTGATGCTGGATTCGCCGGTACTGACCCTGGCCGATCGCTGGGTGATCCGCGCGGCCAAGCGTTTCGGCTTTATCGACCGGCTGACCCCGGCGGGGCGCACCCTGGGCCGTCGTGAAGAGTTCGCCGACCTGGCGGCTGCGCGCCAGTACTTCGCTGGCAAGACCTTGTTTCGCGGCTTTGATCCCGACTGTTTTGATGCCTACCTGCAACACGGCCTGGAGCCGGTGGGTGATCGCCTGCGCCTGCGCTTTGATCCGGCCACCGAAATCAGCATCTACCGCGGCGTACCCCACACCAGCCCCGGCCAGGCCCGGCAACTGAAAGTGCCGCTGGCGGTGGTGCGTGGTCGCCAGAGCCGGGTGGTGATGCGTCACCATGCCAGCGGCGTGGGGCGCATGCCCATGGGCGAAATGCTGACCATGCCCGGCGGCCACATGTTTCCCCTTGAACGCCCACAGGACACCGCCACTTTGATCAAGAACCTGTTTGCCCGTTGGGAAGCTCGCCAGCGCGAGCGCAGTTGCGCATGACTGCGCCCGTCGAAGAAGTCCGCCTGGCGCTGCCGCACATCGAGTTGGCGGCGCATCTGTTCGGCCCTGAAGACGGTTTGCCGGTGATTGCCCTGCATGGCTGGCTGGACAACGCCAACAGCTTTGCCCGCCTGGCACCGAAACTCGATGGCCTGCGCATCGTCGCCCTGGACATGGCCGGCCATGGTCACTCGGCCCATCGCCCCGTTGGCGCCGGTTATTCCCTGTGGGATTACGTCCACGACGTGCTGCAAGTCGCCGAACAACTCGGGTGGAAACGTTTTGCATTACTTGGCCACTCCCTCGGCGCCATCGTTTCCCTGGTGTTGGCCGGCGCCTTGCCGGAGCGGGTGACGCACCTGGGATTGATTGATGGCGTGATCCCGCCGACCGGCACCGCAGACAACGCCGCCGAACGCCTCGGCATGGCGTTGCAGGCGCAAATGAACCTGCAGGACAAGCGCAAGCCGGTGTACAGCACCCTTGATCGCGCGGTGGAAGCGCGGATGAAAGGCGTGGTGGCAGTCAGTCGTGAAGCCGCCGAACTGCTGGCCCAGCGTGGCTTGATGCCCGTGCCGGGTGGTTACACCTGGCGCAGCGACAGCCGCCTGACCCTGGCCTCCCCCATGCGCCTGACAGAAGAACAGGCGATGGCCTTCGTGCGCCGAGTCGGCTGTCCGACACAGTTGGTGGTCGCCGAAGACGGCATGTTGGCGAAACATTCCGAATTGCTTTCCGGGCTTCCGTTCCAGGTGACTACCTTGCCCGGTGGCCATCATTTGCACCTGAATGACGAGCCAGGCGCTACCCTTGTTGCAGACTGTTTCAATCGGTTCTTCTCCACGCCTTGACTTGGCGGGGTCAACTGCCGAGGCTGGGCGGATCGAAAGGGAGTCAACCATGAACGATCTCAACACCGCAGCGCACCCCAATGGCCAGGGCGCGCCGATCCGATGAGTATGCCGAAGGGATTTTTCCGTGTTCTGGGGCTGTGCTGTTTCAGCCCGCTGGTGTTTGCCGCCGACGTACCGGGTAGCCAGGACTTGCCCGCCGTGGCCCGTCAGGTCGACGCGCAGATCGTCGACTACCGTCCCGCCGAAGAGAAAGAACGTATCTACCCGCTGGGCTCGATCCGCAAGATCAGCGGCCAGCTGCGCTATGAAGGCCAGGCCACCGCCCGCGGCCAAGCCACTGCCATCACCTACGAACTGCCTGCCGAGCACACCTCCAGCGCCGCCTTTACCGCCACCCGCGAAGCCTTGCAGGCCCAGGGCGCGCAACTGCTGTTCTGGTGCCAGGCCCGTGATTGCGGTGAAAGCAGCCTGTGGGCCAATGAAGTGTTCGGCAATGCCAAGCTGGTGGGCGCCGACGGCCAGCAGGAATACCTGCTGCTGCGCCTGGCGGCCCCGCAGGACAACTCCCTGGTCGCGTTGTACGGCATCACCCGGGGCAATCGACGGGCGTACCTGCACGTGGAACAGATGGACGCCAGCGCACCGTTGGGCGATTTGCTGCCGACCTCCGCTACGCTGCTGCGGGAACTGAAAAGCACTGGCGAGCTGGATTTTCCCAAGCTGGGCGCCGAGCCTGACGCCACCTGGCTCACCCTTATTTCCCGCGGATTGAACCTGGATGCCACGTTGCGGGTCAGTTTGACCGGGCCCACCGCCGAGGCATGGCGCCAGGGCTTGATCGATCAGGGCGTACGTGCGGCGCGCCTGGAAACCGGCACCACCGAAGCCAAGGGTTTGCACCTGCATCTGATACGCTGACCGTTCCAGGGCGAACGGACCCGCGCCGTTCGCCTAAGCTCTTCCTCTTACAGACTTCTTTTCGAGAAACCACATGCTCAATAACGATCGCCTGCTGGTGCAGATCCTGCTGCTGGTGTTGTTTGGTGCCAGCTTCTGGGTGATGGCGCCGTTCTGGTCGGCGCTGTTCTGGGGCGCGGTACTGGCGTTTGCCAGTTGGCCGGTGATGCGCTTGCTCACCCGCTGGCTGGGCGGTCGCGAATCGCTGGCCGCCGGGATCCTGACCCTGGTCTGGATGCTATTGGTGGCGTTGCCGCTGGTTTGGCTGGGGTTCAACCTGGCCGACCATGTGCGCGATGCCGTGGGCCTGATCAAGGATATCCAGGTGGATGGCTTGCCTGCGGCGCCCACCTGGCTCGGTTCCATTCCCTTTGTCGGCGAACGATTGGTGGCGATGTGGGACAGCATCGACCAGCAGGGCGCGGCACTGATGGTCACGTTGAAACCATACCTGGGCCAGGTCGGCAACTGGTTGCTGGCCCGCAGTGCGCAGATCGGCGGCGGCATCCTGGAACTGACCCTGAGCCTGGTGTTTGTGTTCTTTTTCTACCGTGACGGGCCGCGCCTGGCGATGTTTGTGCATCGCTTGCTGGAGCGGTTGATCGGCGACCGGGCGGGTTATTACATCGAACTGGTCGCGGGTACGGTGCAGCGGGTGGTCAACGGTGTGATCGGCACCGCTGCCGCCCAGGCCTTGCTGGCGCTGATCGGCTTCTGGATTGCCGGTGTTCCGGGGGCTTTGGTGCTGGGGATCGTGACGTTCCTGCTCAGCCTGATTCCGATGGGCCCGCCGCTGATCTGGATTCCGGCCACCGCCTGGCTCGCCTGGAAGGGCGACTACACCTATGCGGTGTTCCTGGGTGTATGGGGCACGTTCATCATCAGCGGCGTCGACAACGTGCTCAAGCCCTACCTGATCAGCCGTGGCGGCAACCTGCCGCTGGTGATCGTGTTGCTGGGGGTGTTTGGCGGGTTGATTGCGTTCGGCTTTATCGGCCTGTTTATCGGCCCGACATTGCTGGCGGTGGCGTATAGCTTGTTGACCGACTGGAGTGCCACCCAGGCTCAGGTGCGGCGGGAAGATAAAACCGGGCAGTAATGGTTCCTGCAGGGCGCAGGAACCATTCCTACGCCCTTGGCAGCCACATTACGGCGGTAAGGCCGCCGCCCGGAGTTTCCTCCAGGCTCAGCCGTCCACCGAGGCGTTCCACGGCTTCCTTGGAAATCGTCATGCCCAACCCCACGCCACCGGAATTGCGGTTGCGCGAGCCTTCCAGCCGATAAAACGGTTCAAACACCGCCTCGCGTTTATCCGCCGCAATGCCCGGGCCGTGGTCGATTACCTTAACCACCAGCGCCTGCGGAGTGTCCGCGAGTTCGATGCGCGCGGTGCCGGCGTACCGCAGGGCGTTGTCGATCAGGTTGTTCAGGCACGAACGCAGGGCCATCGGTTGCACTTGCAGCGGCGCGCACTCACCACTGCATTGCACATCGGAGCCACGGTCCTGGGCGTTTTCACTCAGGGACTCCACCAGCGCCTGCACATCCAGCCAATGCCGGGTTTCGCTGGTGCGCTGCTCGTGCAGGTAGCTCAGGGTGGCGTCGAGCATGCCGATCATGTCGTCCAGGTCCTGGCGCATCTGGCCCTGCAGCTTGGTGTCTTCGATCTGTTCCAGGCGCAGCTTGAGCCGTGACAGCGGCGTGCGCAGGTCGTGGGACACGGCGCCCAGCATGCGGGCACGCTGGGTGACCTGTTCGCGGATGCGCTTTTGCATCAGGTTGAAGGTCGATGCCGCTTGCCGCGCCTCTCGTGGGCCGGACTCGTTCAGCGGTGGGCTGTCGAGGTCCAGGCTCAGGCGCTCGGCCGCGGCGCTCAGGCGCTGGATTGGCCGGCTGAGCAGCTTGGCGCCGTACCAGGCGGCAATGATCAGCGAGATAAACTGGAAGGTCAGCGGCACCACAGGCCCGCCGAACCAGGGACGGCGGTGCTCCTTGGGCATTGGCGTCAGGCTGCCGTCCGGTTGCTCGATGAAGGTCTCGTGGGGCGGAGGGGGCGGCGGGCCATAATGGTGAAACCAGAAGAATGCCAGCGCGTGGGCCAGCACAATCGCTACCAGCAACACACCGAACAGCCGCCCGAACAGGGTGTTGAAGGCGTTGCGCATCAGCCGATATCTCGGGCGTCGAACAGGTAGCCTTCACCGCGTACGGTCTTGATCAACTGCGGGGCCTTGGGGTCGTCCCCCAGCTTCTGGCGCAGGCGCGAGACCAGCAGGTCAATACTGCGATCAAAGGCCTCGATGGAGCGACCCCGGGCCGCGTCCAGCAATTGTTCGCGGCTCAGCACCCGGCGCGGGCGCTCGATAAACACCCACAGCAAACGGAATTCGGCGTTGGACAGCGGCACCACCAGCCCGTCGTCGGCCACCAGCTGGCGCAGCACGCTGTTGAGGCGCCAGTTGTCGAAGCGGATATTCGCCCGCTGCTCGGTGCGGTCATCCCGCACCCGGCGCAGGATGGTCTGGATGCGCGCCACCAGTTCACGGGGCTCGAAGGGCTTGGACATGTAGTCGTCGGCCCCCAGTTCCAGGCCGATAATGCGGTCGGTAGGTTCGCAGCGGGCGGTGAGCATCAGGATCGGGATGTCCGATTCCGCCCGCAGCCAGCGGCACAGCGACAGGCCGTCTTCGCCCGGCAGCATCAGGTCGAGCACCACCACGTCGAAGGTCTCGGCTTGCATGGCCTGGCGCATGGCCGCGCCATCGGTCACGCCGCTGGCGAGGATATTGAAGCGCGCCAGGTAATCGATCAGCAATTCGCGGATCGGCACGTCGTCGTCGACAATCAGTGCGCGGGTATTCCAGCGTTTGTCTTCACCGACAAGCGAGGCTTTTTGATCGTCATTCAGCACAGGAGTCAGGGTTTGCATGGTGCGATCATCTACCTGGTTGGCCGCCGGGCCGAAGCTCGGCGGCGAGGTTGTTGCGTTCAGCATAGGCGCCCAGCCCCGGGGCTGGAAGTTCTGTACGATGGTTCACGTGTGCGAGGCTAATCTTCGGGGGTATTGCAGGCATGTCGGGAATGTATCTGTTTCGACACAATTGCCCGGGAGCCCGCAATCTGGCGGCTAAATCGCGAATTACCGATCATCGGATCCCGCAAACCCGCTGCTTGCGCTACAATCCGCGCCGATTTCGACTTGCCTGAGAGCCCATTCCAATGTCCGCCTGCCAGACTCCTATCATCGTCGCCCTGGATTACCCCACTCGTGACGCCGCACTGAAGCTGGCTGACCAGTTGGACCCCAAGCTTTGCCGGGTCAAGGTTGGCAAGGAACTGTTCACCAGTTGTGCCGCCGAAATTGTCGGCACCTTGCGTGACAAAGGGTTCGAGGTGTTCCTCGACCTGAAATTCCACGATATCCCCAACACCACCGCGATGGCGGTCAAGGCCGCCGCCGAAATGGGCGTGTGGATGGTCAACGTGCACTGCTCCGGCGGCTTGCGCATGATGGCTGCGTGCCGTGAAGTGCTCGATCAGCGCAGCGGCCCCAAGCCACTGCTGATTGGCGTGACCGTGCTGACCAGCATGGAGCGTGAAGACCTGGCCGGCATCGGCCTGGACATCGAGCCACAGGAACAAGTGCTGCGCCTCGCGGCCCTGGCGCAAAAGGCTGGCCTGGACGGCCTGGTGTGCTCGGCGCTGGAAGCGCAGGCGTTGAAGACCGCCCACCCGGCGCTGCAACTGGTGACCCCGGGGATTCGCCCGGCGGGCAGCGCCCAGGACGACCAGCGTCGCATCCTGACCCCGCGCCAGGCCCTGGATGCCGGTTCCGATTACCTGGTGATCGGTCGCCCGATCAGCCAGGCGGCCGACCCGGCCAAGGCGCTGGCAGCGGTAGTTGCCGAGATTGCCTGACCTACCCGACCTGAAGCGGGCACGGTAAAAAATTGTGGGAGCGGGCTTGCTCGCGAAGGCGGTGTGACAGTCAATGCATAAGGTGACTGCTCTACCGCCTTCGCGAGCAAGTCGAACCGTCGCACCGCCGCTCCCACATTTGGTTCTGCGGTGTGTTAGCTGACCTTCAACACCAACTTCCCAAAGTTCTCACCGTTGAACAGTTTCATCAGCGTCTCCGGGAACGTCTCCAGCCCCTCGACTATATCTTCCTTGCTCTTGAGCTTGCCCTGAGCCATCCAGCCGGCCATTTCCTGCCCGGCAGCGGCAAAATTCGCCGCGTGGTCCATCACCACAAACCCTTCCATGCGCGCACGATTGACCAGCAGTGACAGGTAGTTGGCCGGCCCTTTGACAGCTTCCTTGTTGTTGTACTGGCTGATGGCGCCGCAGATCACTACGCGGGCTTTCAATGCCAGGCGGCTGAGCACGGCATCGAGAATGTCCCCGCCGACGTTATCGAAATACACGTCCACACCTTTCGGGCACTCGCGCTTGAGGCCGGCATGCACGTCTTCGTTCTTGTAGTCGATGGCGGCATCAAAACCCAGCTCATCCACCAGGAACCTGCATTTGTCGGCGCCGCCAGCGATGCCTACCACGCGGCAGCCTTTAATCTTGGCAATCTGCCCGGCAATGCTGCCCACCGCGCCTGCCGCGCCGGAGATCACCACGGTCTCGCCGGCCTTGGGCGCGCCGGTGTCCAGCAGGGCGAAGTAAGCGGTCATGCCGGTCATCCCAAGCGCCGACAGATAACGCGGCAACGGCGCGAGTTTCGGATCGACCTTGTAGAAACCCCGCGGCTCACCGAGGAAGTAATCCTGCACACCCAAGGCACCGTTGACGTAGTCGCCCACGGCAAATTTCGGGTTGTTCGACGCGATCACCTTGCCTACGCCCAGGGCGCGCATGACTTCGCCGATACCCACCGGTGGAATGTAGGATTTGCCCTCGTTCATCCAGCCGCGCATGGCCGGGTCCAGGGACAGGTATTCGTTGTGCACCAGCACCTGGCCGTCCTGGGGTGTACCCACCGGCACTTCCTGGTAAGTGAAGGTGTCCCGCGTGGCCGCGCCGACCGGGCGTTTGGCGAGCAGGAATTGGCGGTTGGTCTGGGCAGTCATGGCAGCGACTCTTGAGAAGTGGACCTTGAGTGATAGACCCTTCGGGCTGCACCGGCAAGGTGCGCAGCACCTGCGAATGCCCACCGATCCACTGCAATGATAGTGATGCCGGTGCCGTTATCACTGCGGCTCATGGTTCGCCAACCGGGCTTTTGATAGTGCTGACGCGCCGATGGTGGCTCTGGCTAGACTGGGGTCATCGAGCATCCCCATCGAAGGAACATCCACCATGAGCATGACATTTTCCGGCCAGGTCGCCCTGGTGACCGGTGCGGCCGCCGGCATTGGCCGCGCCACTGCGCTGGCGTTCGCCGCTGAAGGCTTGAAAGTCGTAGTCGCCGACCTGGACGCGGCTGGCGGCGAGGGTACTGTGGCGCTGATTCATCAGGCCGGTGGCGAAGCGGTGTTTGTGCGCTGCAATGTCACCCTCGAAGCGGACGTGCAGCAGTTGATGCAGCAGACCGTGGCCACCTATGGCCGGTTGGACTATGCCTTCAACAACGCCGGGATCGAGATCGAGAAGGGCAAGCTGGCGGACGGCAGCCTGGATGAGTTCGACGCAATCATGGGCGTCAACGTCAAGGGCGTGTGGCTGTGCATGAAGTATCAACTGCCGTTGCTGCTGGCTCAGGGCGGCGGCGCCATCGTCAACACGGCTTCTGTGGCAGGACTTGGGGCGGCGCCGAAGATGAGTATCTATGCCGCGTCCAAGCACGCGGTGATCGGCCTGACCAAGTCGGCGGCGATCGAGTACGCGAAAAAGAAAATCCGCGTCAACGCGGTATGCCCGGCCGTGATCGACACCGATATGTTCCGCCGTGCCTATGAAGCTGACCCGCGCAAAGCCGAATTTGCCGCCGCCATGCACCCGGTCGGGCGTATCGGCAAGGTCGATGAGATCGCCAGCGCCGTGCTTTATCTGTGCAGCGACGGTGCTGCCTTCACCACGGGCCAGGCATTGGCGGTGGACGGTGGCGCGACCGCGATTTAGGAAGTGAGACGGATGCCATTCAGAAAAGCGTTGGAGGCGCTGTGGGGTTTTTCCGCAGGTGGCCAGATGCCTCACCTGAATGTGTTTCACTAGGTAAATAATTCAATTAAATCAATGATTTAATAAATCTTGATCGCGGCTGTCATTGGGCTTCTGTGCTTAACTGGTTTGGGTTAAATGACAACAGTTTAAGTGAGTGGCTCATGGATTTAGGGATCGATCGACAAGCCCTTGTACCGGTAGTGCAGCAAATCGTCAGTGCGCTGGCCGCCTGGATTCGCGAGAGCGGCGCCAGCCCCGGGACGCGGTTGCCCTCGGTGCGGCAACTGGCCCACGAGAACCTGCTCAGCCAGTCCAGCGTCATCGAGGCGTTCGAGCGGATGGTTGCCCAAGGTGTGCTGGCCTCAAGGCAAGGCGCCGGTTTCTGTGTGGCCCAGCCACCCGCCGAGCGTGGTCTTCGCGGTGAAAACCAATGGTATGAGGGCGCCGAGTCGGGGTGGGGCGCCTTCATCGACAATCAACTGGGCGAACTGAAACTGGGATGCGGCTGGCTGCCGGACACCTGGCGCGAGAGCGACGATATCAGCTACGCGATTCGTGAAGTCACCCGCACCGACACCGCGGCCGTCTTCAACTACAGCACGCCGCTGGGCCTGCCGGCCCTGCGTGAACAGCTGCTCAAGCGCCTGGCGCACATCCAGGTGGCAACCCGGGTCGAGCATATCCTCACCACCCACGGCGCGAGCCACGCCCAGGACCTGCTGATCCGCACGTTGCTCAAGGCCGGCGATACCGTGGTGGTGGAAAGCCCGGGGTACGGCAACCTTTACCGCCAACTGGCCTTTCACGGTGTCAAGCTGCTGGAAGTGCCGCGCACCCGTGGCGGCCCGGACATGCCTGCCCTGGAAGCGCTGTTGCGCGGGCACCGGCCCAAGTGCCTGTTCATCAACAGCCTGTATCACAACCCCACCGGCACCAGCCTGTCCCTGGCGGTGGCCGAGCGCTTGCTGCAACTGGCCCATTCCCAGGACTTCTTCATCATTGAGGAAGACGTCTATGGCGACCTGCAACATGCCACGTGCACCCGGTTGTCGGCGTTGCCCCACGAGGACCGGGTGATCTATGTCTCGAGTTTTTCCAAGACCCTCAGCAGCGCCTTGCGGGTGGGGTATCTCACGGCCAGCGGGGCGATCATCGCGCAATTGGCCAGGGTCAAGACCTTGACCGGCATCGGCACCTCGCGGTTTGCCGAGGCGGTGGTGGCGACGTTGCTGGCCAATGGTACCTACCGCAAGTGGGTGCAACGCCTGCGCCGGCGGCTGAGCACGGAAATGGCCATGACCCTGCAGGTGCTGGAAGACGAAGAGTGGGAGGTGTTTGCGGTGCCGGCGGGGGGCATGTTCCTCTGGGCGCGCCCTGGTGTCGGCGACCGTTCCACCGTGCAGGCGCGGGCTCGCCGGCTGGGGGTGTTGCTGTCGCCGGGGACGCTTTTCAGCCCGACGGGCGAATCCAGCGACTGGCTGCGCATCAATGTGGCCTACGCTTCTGATCAGCGTGCACTGGCGTTGTTCAAGGCCATGGGGCCGGCAGGATCGACCTCTACCATTCTGAAAACGACGAGGATGTAGCTTTTTGCCATTATTGTGGCGCCAAACCCTTGTATTCAGTGCCCCGGGGTTGCGAATCTCGCTGCATCGAAACCTGGCTTGATGGCATTCGCCATTGCAAGAGGACTCAAGTGCAATGATTTCTGCCGTGCAACGACGTTTTGCCAACCTCGGTATGGCCAAGAAACTGGGCTTGGGCTTTGCCCTGGTACTGCTGTTGACGGCATTGGTGGCCGCAATTGGCGTATGGTCGCTGCAAACCGTTGGCCAGCGCTTCGAGGGCCTTAAAGCCATGTCGGCGCTCAACAGCGGCTTGCTCAAGGTGCGCTTGATCGAGCAGGACTACGCGCTGCATGCCGACCCCAAGTCGGTGGACGCCTTGCACGAAAGTGTCGACGCGTTGGCGGCCCAGGCGGTAATTCTCAAGGCCCAGTCGCCTGCCAATGTCCCGGTGATGAGCGACGTCGAGCAGGCGCTGGCGGCGTATCGCAAGGCGTTCGATGAGTTTGTCGAGCTGACCCAGACCAAGGACCTGGCGCTGGAAATGGCCAGTTGGTCGGTCTCCAGTGTCGCCAACAACCTTGATGTGTTGCAGGCCGGGCTGGCGGACGACGGCGCCTATGGCCTCAAGGAAAGCCAGGGCAAGGAAGGTGCCGAATTCATCGAGCAGGCGGGGCAGGTCAGCCAGGTCTCGCGCCTGATGCTGCAGGCCATGAACGAAGCGCACGTGCGCCTGGACCAGAGCCGCAAGGGCGATGACGAGAACGCCGAGCAAGGCAAGATCGAGCAGGCCGATCAGGCCCTGGCCCAGGTCGAACAGCTGAAAACCACCGTCAAGGATCCTGGCTACCAAACCGTGCTTAACGAAGTGTCCGGGCATATCGCGGCCTTCAGCGAAAAACTCGGCGAATACACCGGGCTGCTGGCCCAGGAAAAAGTCGTCTACAAGCAGTTGCACGAGCGCGCAGCCGAAGTGGTCACCCGGGTCAATCAGGCCTACGACGCAGAAGACCTGTCGATGCAGGCGCAGTTGAAGAAAAGCGCGTTGCTGATCATCGGTTCTTCGGCGTTGGCGTTATTGGTCGGGCTGATTGCCGCGTGGATCATTACCCGTTTGATCGTTGCACCGCTGCGCAGCGTGATTGCAGTGGCCCAGCAGATTGCCGCCGGTGATCTCAGTGGCCGCATGGAAGTCAGTCGTCGGGACGAGATGGGCCAGTTGATGCTCGCGATGCAACAGATGAGCAGCGGCCTGAGCAGCATGGTCAGCGGGTTGCAGGCGGGTATCGAGCAACTGGCCAGCTCGGCCCATTCGCTGTCCAGCGTCACCGAGCAGACCAATATCGAGGTCAGCAGCCAGAAGGAAGAAACCGAGCAGGTGGCCACGGCCATGAACCAGATGACCGCCACCGTGCACGATGTGGCGCGCAATGCCGAAGAAGCGGCCCAGGCGGCGCAGACGGCGGATGACAAGGTCGACAGCGGCCAGCAGGTGGTGCGCCAGAGCTTGCAGCGTATCGAGTTGCTGGCCAGTTCCGCGACCTCCGCCAGTACCAGCATCGAAAGCCTGAGCGCGGAGATCCAGACTATCGGCACCGTCCTTGAGGTGATCAAGAGCGTGGCCGAGCAAACCAACCTGCTGGCGCTGAATGCGGCCATCGAGGCGGCGCGGGCGGGCGAGCAGGGCCGCGGTTTTGCCGTGGTGGCCGACGAGGTGCGGGCGCTGGCCAAGCGCACCCAGCAATCGACCGAGGAAATCGAACGGTTGGTGAGTACCTTGCGCAGCGCTGCGCAGGCTTCGGTGCAGCAGATCAGGCAGAGCGGCGAACTGGTCAAGCTGGCGGTCAGTGATGCCCTGGAAACCGAAAGCGCCCTGGGCAGCATCGCGGCGGCGGTGTCGTTGATCCAGCAGATGAACCAGCAGATTGCCGCAGCGGCCGAAGAGCAAAGCTCGGTGGCCGAGGAAATCAACCGCAGCGTCACCAGCATCCGTGCGAGTGCCGATCAATCGGCGTTGAGCATGCAGGGCAATGCAGCGTCGAGCATCGAGCTGGCGCAGTTGGGTACGGAGCTTAAGGGGATGGTCGGGCACTTCCGCCTTTGATCACCGCAGGCCTGCGGCGATCAAAGGGCAGGGCGGTCAGGCGTTGTTGGCCAGGAAGGTCAGCAGCGCTTCGTTGACGAAATCGGGGTTTTCCCGGCTGGAGATATGCCCGGCGTGCGGAATCAACGTCAGCGCGCAGCCGATCAAGGCCGCCATTTCTTCTGATTCGGCCGGTGGGCGTGGCTTGTCCTGCTCGCCACACATCACCAGGGTGGTGTCGGTGTCGAGGCGCGCCAGTTGTTCCAGCACATCCGCGCGGCTGAAGATAATCCGGCCCAGGGGCACGATGCTGTGCACCAGGCGTTCCTTGGGGAAGGCCTGCAGTGCGTTGCGGAAATCCTGGTACAAGGCCGACTCCCGGTCGATACCGGGACGGAAGAAGATCGGTGCCACCACATCCAGCAGCGGTTCTGGAATGGCGCCGGCATCTTCGATCATCTTGAACAGCGAAAAGTAGTATTGGCGAGTGGCTTCCGGCTCGGCGCCCAGGTGCGTGTCCATCAGCACCAGGCTGTTGACCCGCTCGGGAGCCAGCAGCGCCAGGCGTGCGCCCCACATGCCGCCGACCGACAAGCCCACGAGGTTGACCCGGGCAATGTCCAGGTGATCCAGCAGCGCCAGGTGCTGGCGTGCGAGGTCGTCCAGGGATGCAGTGTTTGCAGGCAGTGCGCCGGACTCGCCGTGGCCCCAAAGCTCGGGGACGATCACCCGGTACTGTTGCGACAGGGCTTCGATCTGCGGCGCCCACATCTGGCTGTCCCACAGGTAGCTGGAACCGAGGAGAACGGCCGGGCCGGTGCCCTGGTCGAGGTAATGCAGCGGTTGTCCATCGATGAGCACGACAGGCATGGCGAAGCCCTTTTCGTTAACGGAGAGAGGGGCCTTTTTTACGCTATTCGAGGGGAAGGGGATAGGTGCAGAGTGATGGCATGTGGCGAGCGGGTTTGCCGCCCACCACAATGGCAGGGGATCAGTCGTAGATGGCTTTCTTCTTCCAGTCGGCGTCCGCATCCACCACTTTCAAGCCTTCGGTCAATTCGTTGACCTCGTCTTCAGCCGGTTCAAGGTTGGACAGCACCATGGAGTTGGCGCGCGCCAGCTGTTTCTCGAGCAATTGCAGCTGCTGGCTGTACACCACCGGCTCCGGTTGCTTGCGCAGGTACTGCACGCCGCGTTCGAACGCCAGGCGAGCCTGGCCCGGCTGGCCTTGTTGCAGTGCGTGCTGGCCCAGGTTGTTGAAGAACTCGATGTGCAGCAGCACCAGGATATGGCGGATTTCCTTGATCCAGTGCTTGGCTTCATTGGTCGGCAGGAAACCGTCCTGGGCCGCTCGGGTCACCTGGCCATGCAGTGCTTCGAGCAGGAAACGTACATCCTTGGCCTTGGCTTCGGTCTGGATCGGGCCTGGCGGGTTGTTCACCGGAATCGATTCGCCCTGGGCCACCAGTGCGTTGAGTTCAGTGATGCGTGCCTTGAGCGACGCATTGGACTTGTCGAGGTTCAGCAGGCGCTGATTGACGTTGAGCTCCAGGCGGGTCAGCAGCAACTTGAGTCGCGGCGTCATCAACTGGCCAGGGAAGGTCTCGGTGATTTCGCCGCAGCGGCGCAGCCGGTCATTGAGTTCGATCCGGGTCCGGTTCTTTTCCAGCTTATTGTTTTCCACCACGTGGTTCATGTAGCCAATGGCGATCAGTATTACGATCCCGGCTATTACCAGCAGGGTGATCATGAGTGGTGTCACCGGTGTGACCTCTTTATGGGGTTTGCATTGAAGTGTAGTGACTGGTGCAGTGACCGGATAGGACTGAGCGACCAGTTGCGTCAGTAGTTTCTTCTATATAGCGGGGCAGTCCCTGCGTAGATGCACATTGCCATCATTTGCTGTGGCGAACTATAGCGCCTTGTGGAACGCCAGAATATAGGCGCCAAAGCCTGGACGGCGAGAAACCCTTGCAACCCCCGTAAACCACGGCGAAGTCATTGATTTAAATAAATTTATCCTTGGGGGTTGACGACCTCCCAATCCATCCATAGAATGCGCGCCACTTACAGCGTAAAGCACACAGCGAAACGCGGTAGGGAGTGAATGTTGTACGTGTGTCCCCTTCGTCTAGTGGCCTAGGACACCGCCCTTTCACGGCGGTAACAGGGGTTCGAGTCCCCTAGGGGACGCCATATGCGGGAATAGCTCAGTTGGTAGAGCACGACCTTGCCAAGGTCGGGGTCGCGAGTTCGAGTCTCGTTTCCCGCTCCAAATTTAAGCAGTGTTGCCCTCGGGCGGCACTGAGTGAAACCAGGGCGTAATCTTCGGATTTAATCTCTGGGCACTGAAATACACACCATGTGTTTCAGTAGCGTGTCCCCTTCGTCTAGTGGCCTAGGACACCGCCCTTTCACGGCGGTAACAGGGGTTCGAGTCCCCTAGGGGACGCCATTTGCGGGAATAGCTCAGTTGGTAGAGCACGACCTTGCCAAGGTCGGGGTCGCGAGTTCGAGTCTCGTTTCCCGCTCCATATTTAACGAAAACGCCGATCAGCAATGATCGGCGTTTTTGTTTGTGGGTTTTTTGTGAGCTGGAGTGCAATGCCCCGGCCCACGTTGCGTTTGTACCGCTAGAAATTATCCATCGCGTGGCACATCGACAGCCTTCCCGACGGCGTCGGTTCAATCGGACTCCATCGTTCGGCACCTTTCGGCAGCTCAGCAAGCTCGAATGAGCAACTCCCGGACATTGATGCTCGCACCATGTAGTCCATGCCGGGCTTGGGGATAAAGGTCATGGTGTTGAAACATTGCCGGCCATATTGCGGCAACCCAAGGTAATGAAAGGCAATGGGCGTGTTCGCCGGAATCACCTGTTCGGACGACACCGCACCGTCCCAGGTGTAAATCGGCCCCGGCATCCCCAGGCTTGCACCATTGCGGTCGGCGAAGCCGGATTTGGCTGAGACCATCACGCCGGCGCCGGGAACATTCCAGTCCAGGCAGTCGCGCCCTGGCACTGCACGCACCATGCCGTCGCTGATCACGCGCACGCGCGCCGTCTCGGTGGCGGGCGGCGCCGTGTAGGCGGTGTTGAGGGAGCGGATGTTATACACCTGGCCGCAGCCGCTGAGGAGCACCAGGAACAGGGCGGGAATGACACGTAAAGTGCTCATGGCTGGCGGCAGTTCTGGCTGACCGACAGATGCGGCGCGGGCTCATGGCTGACCATCTGCAAGCCATCGGCGCCCTGGAAGATAAAATATGTGCTGCGACAATCCCTGAATGTCTGCGAGTAACCCTCAGCCCGGAATCCCTGCCCGTCGATCTTCCTGGTCACCGTATTGTCACGGCTGACCACGGCGAGTACCTGCTCATAGCTGTCGCCCATCTTCACCCCTGGCACCCCGGTGGAGGTCATGGAATTGGCACAACCTGCCAGCCCGATGGCCGCCCAAACCAGCGCCGTACCGTACAGTCCATTGCGTGTGGTGTTCATCCCTGCTCTCCATCCATGAGGTGTGCAGGGTTGGTCAGCGCAACGGCGGAAAAGTGCAACATTCATATCTGGCAATGTGACATTGCCCGCAAATCATGGGATTTGCAGGCAACGGCTCACGGCTTGCCCGGATGCGGCTCCGGGTACTCGCTTGTCACGTCCAATGCCTTGGCATACGGCCCGTCCCACAGCTGCTCGTGTAAATCTCCCACACGCTTGGCCATCGCCTCACTGCGCATCACCACTTCCAGGTTGCGCGAGTTATCGAAATAACCCCCCAGCCAGTTACTGGTGCCCACCCACGCCACTTGCCCGTCGATTTCCATGGTCTTGCTGTGGATCACCCGCGCATAAGGAATAAATCCTTGCCTGGCCTCGGGCAGCGTGACGATCTTGACCTCGACATTCGGCAGCACCGCCAGGCTTTTCAGGTACGGCAATTCCAGTGCTTCGGTGTTCCAGTTGGATACCATCAACTTGATCGAGACCCCGCGCGCTGCCGCTGCACGTACTGCATTGTCGATCATCGCGTAGTAAGGCCGGGTTCTGTCAGGTCCATAGGACAGCGGCGCGTAGTCCAGCAGTTGTACGCGCACTTCCTTTTTCGCCTCGCCCAGCAGACGTGGCAGTTCCAGCTGCGAATCACCCATACCCGGCGGGTTGTAGCGCTGGGGGCTGGCTACCAGGTAGTTGCCGGTGCGTGCCGGTGTGGCGCCTGTGGCGGGCAGGGCAACAGGCTGGTTGTCGGCCAACGCAGCCTGGGCCTGCCAGTCCTGTTCAAAAATGGCCTGGGTCTGGGCGACGACGTTTGCATCACTGATCAACAGCCCGGTTTCGTGGATATGCTCCAGCGAACGCCAGTCGAAGTTCTGGCTGCCGATAAACGCCTGCTTGCCATCCACTACCATGTACTTGGCGTGGATGATCCCGCCACTCAGCTTGCCATAGGGCAGGATGCGGAAGGTCAGGTTGGGAATGGCTTTCAGGCGCTCCAGGGTCGAGGCTTCCGACAGCCGCACGCCTTTCTCTTCCAGCAGGAAGCGAATTTTCACCCCGCGTTTGCCGGCGGCTTCCAGGTGTTCAATCACCTTGTCCATCACCGAGCCAGGATGGTCGGCCGCGTAGAACTGGCCGATGTCGATGCGGCTTTTCGCGCCGTCGAACAGCTGGATCCACACGGGGCCGGGCTGGCGCAGATCGGCGGTGCCAAGTTGGGTGTCCACTGGCACGGTGTGTACCAACTCAAATCCCGGAATTGAAAAGTCCGCCTGGGCAAGCGGACTGAGGAGCAGGCCTGCAAGGCCGGCGATACGTAATTTCAGCGATATGGACATAGGCGTCTCATCGGGCAAAAAAAGGGCGGGCGCATGATGCGCCCGCCCCGGGAAGGTCACGCAGTGCGGGTGTGCAGCGGGGTCGGTACCAGGTGCGGCACTTCACCCTGCACGCGGGCACCGGTTGCCGCGCGGATCAGCAGGATTTTCAGCTGGTCGTTGATACGCTCCAGGCTGTCCTGGAAGAAGTTGTGGAACACCACGCAGAACAGCGCGATGGCGATACCCAAACCCGTGGCGAACAGGGCCGTACCGATACCACCGGAAATCTGGCCCGGGTCGGACACACCGGCACTGGCCAGCGCCTTGAAGGTGTCGATGATGCCGAGGATGGTCCCCAACAGGCCGAGCAGCGGCGCGGCGGTGGTGATGGTTTCGATGATCCACAGGCTGCGCGACAGCGGCGCGCGGGTCTTGAGGTACTGGGTTTCGATCTCGTCGTCCAGGTCCTTGCGCGAACCATGGGACGCCTTCTGCGCCAGGATCGGCAGCACCATGCTCAGCGGCAGGCTGTCACGGCGAGTCAGGTTTTCCGGCAGGTCGCGTTCGCTGTGCACATTGGCGCCCAGCACTTCGGTCAATGCACGGGCCTGGCGGCGCACGTAGGCGAAGTAGATGCCACGTTCGATGGTGATGAAGATTGCAATCGCCAGTGCGGCGTACATCACATAAAAGGTGATTTGGTGAAGCAGGTTCATGTCCATGATGCTGAGCCTCGCAGTTAGAAATTGGCTTCCAGGGAAACGGTGACGGTGCGGTCAAGCCCAACGATGTAGGCCGGGTCGCCATCGCGGAAACCGCTGTAGCTCGCCGAGTTGGTCTTGGTGGTGTACACGCCGTCCAGGTACTTCTTGTCGAACAGGTTGTCGACGTTCAGGCGCAGGGTTGCGTCCTTGACGACTTTCTTGTCCACCGGCAGGTAGATACCGGCGCCGAGGTTGAAGATGGTGCGGGCGGAGATGGCTTCGTCGTTGGTCAGGTCGCCATAGAGCTTGCTGGTGAACTTGCCGCCGAAGGTGCCGTAGAAGCGCCCGTCGTCATAGCCGATGTTGGCCGCCAGCATGTTGGTCGGCACGTTGGCGAACTGCTTGCCGCTGGTGGGCAGCACGATCGGCTTGCCGGCGCTGTAGACGGTCAGGTCGTCCTGCTGCTTGGAGCTGGTGTAGGTGTAGGAGGTGTAGTAGTTGAAGTTGTGCGGCAGCTTGCCGCTCCACTCCAGTTCCAGGCCTTTGTTGATGACGGTGCCGGCGTTGATGTCGGCGGAATCACCGTTGCTGTCCAGGGAGGTGAGCTGGCGATTCTTGAACTGCATGTAGAACAGGGTCGCGGCGAGGGTGCTGTCTTCGCCGGTGTAGCGCCAGCCCAGTTCCTGGTTCCAGCTGAGTTCCGGCTTGGAGTCGAGGGAGCCGACGCCTTTGTCGTACAGCACGTAGTTCTGTGGAATACGCATGTTGCGCGACAGGCTGTAGAACAACTGGTCACGCTCGTCGAGCTGGTATTTCAGGCCGGCGTTGGGCAGCAGTTTGTTGTAGGTCTGGCTGGCCTTGCCGGGTTGCTCGGTGAGGCTGCCGTGGTTGGTGCCGTCACGCTCGACGTTCATGTAGGCAATGCCCGCGATCAACGTCCAGTCCGAGTTGATGTACCAGGTGTCCTGGGTCCAGACCTTTTGCGCCGGCGTCACGGTGTAGCGGTCGCGACCCTGTACGGTGTTGCCATTGGCGTCGACCACGGAGTTGCCGTCGGGCCAGGTATCGCTTGGCTTGCCGTTGTTCTTGAGGGCAATGAACGGTTGGGTCTGGCTTTGGCGGGCGCGTTCATACCAGTAGCCGAATTGCAGGCTGTGGTCGCCCAGGTCCCAGTTCAGCTTGGTGGTGATGCCCGGGCGCCAGGTCTGGGTGCGCGAAGGGCGGTAGTAGACGCCGGTGGTCGCGGAACCGTCGGCGTTGTATTGAGCCTGTGTCGGCAGGTTGCCGAGGTCGAAAACGCCGCCCTTGTTCGAGCCACTGTTCAGCGCATAGGCCGAGGAGCCCACGCCGCTGCCGTTGCCGTAGTAGTAATACGGGATCACCGAGAGGGACAGGTTGTCGCTCAGCTTGTACTGGGTGTTGAGCACGGCGGTAAAGGTCTGGAACGGGTTCTGCGCCAGGTCGTAGTAGCTGCTGACCTTGCCGTTGGCGCCCACCGCCGGTGTCGCCGGGTACGGGTCGTACTTGCGGCCGTACTGCTGGAACTGTGCCTTGGTCAACTGGCTGTAACTGTTGTTGTCCTGTTCGTGGTACTTGAGGATCAGGTTGGCGGTGTTGCCGTTGCCGGCGTCGAAGAAGCTGTTCCACTCCACCTTGTCCGCACGCACGGCACCCGAGCCGCGCCACATCTGGCCTTCGGTGTGGGAGGCCGACAGCCAGTTGCTCAGGCCGTTGACTTCACCGGTATTGAGGCGGGCGAAGGTCTTGCGGGTGGCGTTGCTGCCGACCACTTGCTTGACGAAGGCACCGGTTTCCTTGGTGGGGCGAATGGTCACGATGCCGATGTTGCCGCCGCTGGAACCGATGTGCGGGCCGTCGGCTTCCGACGAGCCCTGGGTGACGAAAATCTGGTCGATGTTTTCCGGGTCGCCCAACAGGTTGGAGTACAACGCGTAGTTGCCGGAGTCGTTGATCGGCATGCCGTCCACCGACATACCGACCTGGTCGGAGTTCATGCCGCGCATGGTGAAGCGGAAACCCGAGAGGCCGGTGTTGTCTTCACTGGAGATGTTCAGGCCCGGGGTGTACTTGAGCTTGTCGATGGCGTTGCCGGTGGCCGTCTGTTTGTCCAACGCTTCCTTGGTGATGGTCGAGCGGCCCTTGGCGCTCTCTTCCTGGACCATGTAACCGCCCCCAGCGGTTGCCTTGCCCTGTACCCCAATAGTCCCGACGTCACTGTCGCTGGTATCTGCCATGACCACTCCATGGGTCATGCTCGTCGCGGCAACGAGTGCCAGATGAATCCGGGTGAACTTCATCACTGTCGTCCTGGTGGTGTGTGCTTATTGCACGCTGTAGTTGAAGGTGGCGGTGAAGCGCTGCTCGTTACGTCCACCGAAGGCTTGTTCGGGGAACGGTTTCACCTGCTTGATACGGCGCAGGCTGTTGGTGGCGGCCCGGTTGAGCAGCATGCTCGGCGCCGGGGTCTGGATCCCGGAGTCGAGGACGCGGCCTTGGCGGTCCACCATTAACCAGACCACCACCTCGCCACTCGGGCGTTCAAGGGACGCCTGGCGCCCGGTGGGGTATTGCTTGTAGGTGTCCAACTCATTGCGCAAGCCCTTGAGGTAGCCGCCTTCCAGTGCCTGGCCGTCGACTTTCGGCGGCGCCGGTGGCGCGGCGGGTGCTGGCGTGGGAGCGGGAGCGGCTTGCACCGGCTTGGCGGCCACCGGAGCTGGCGCAGGCACAGGCGTTGGCTTGGCGACCACGGGCTTGGGCACCGGTTTTGGCTTGGGCTCAGGTTTTGGCAGTGGTTTGGGGATCGGCTTGAGTGGCGGAGGCGGAGGGGCAGGTTCGGCCTCCTCGTCTTCGATCACCGGCGGCGGTGGCGGCGGTTCTTCCACCACGGGCTCGGGGACCACTTCCGGCTCGGGCTCGACCAGCGCGAGTTCAACCGCCGACTCGTCGTACTGCGGCTGGATCTTCAGGGGTTGGGACTGGATACCCAGTGCAATCAGCACCAGGGCGATCAGGGCCGGGACACTGCCCAGCAGCCGACGCGCACGAAACAAGGCATACATGATCAGGACTTTTTCGTGGCGATGGAGACAGAGGTAAAGCCACCCAGGCGCAGGGTGTCCATCACCTCGACCAGGCGCGACACTTCCACGCCTTTGTCGCTGTTGACGATGATCGTCGACTTGGTGTCTGGCTTCTCGCCGGCCTTGAGTGCAGGCACCAGCGCGTCGACGGTCAGGTCCTTGCCATCGAGCTGCAGCTGACCTTCCAGGCCCAGGGTCAGGATGAATTTATTTTGCGGCTTGAGCTGCTGTGAACTGCTGGCGCTCGGCAGCTGAGTCTTCATGCCCAGGGCCGGAATCACGTTCAAACTCACCAGTACAAAAAACACCAACAGGAACATCATCACGTCGATCATCGGGATCAGTTCGATGTGTGCCTTGCGTTTTTTGGGTTCATCCCAAGTTCTCATTCCGCTACCCCGCAGTTGATTAGGGGCGACACGCTAGCAACCAAAAATGACCGAATGGTTAACTTTAATTTAAGCTTTTAAGGCTCTAGGACGCGTCTTACAGACGACTCGTAGGTCTATTTATCTACGTAATGAAACTGACACGACGCGGGTACATTCTTGGAGAATTTATTTCGCGAGTCCCCCTGCATGAGCATTGCACTGCCGCATTTATCCACCCTGCTGCCAGTGGTAAGAACGCTACACAAGCATTTGTTTTGGTCGGTGCGGGATGCTTGGAAGGAGCGCAGTTGATGAGTGTGAATCACGATCGCCGTCGCGTACTGGGCGGGCTTGCAGTTGCCACGGCGTTTTCGATCCTCAGCCCGTTTGCCCGTAGTGCAGGCATCGACTATCCCTTCACCCTTGGTGTGGCGTCAGGCGATCCATTGCCTGATGGTTTCGTGATCTGGACGCGCCTCGCGCCGCTGTTCAATGCCGCCGACGGTCGGGGTGGCCTGAGCCGAGCGGTGCCGGTGCGCTGGAAGGTGGCCCGCGATGCAGCGATGACGCGCGTTGTGCGCCAGGGCGAGGTGATGGCCAGCGAGCGTTTCGCCCATTCGGTGCATGTGGAAGTCGCCGGGCTGGAGGCGGGTCGACCTTACTGGTACCAGTTCGAAGGCCTCGGTGCGCAAAGCCCGGTGGGCCAGTCGCGCACGGCGCCGGCGGTGCATGCCATGGCATCAGCGCAGTTGGGTTTTGTCTCGTGCTCCCATTGGGAGCGAGGCTACTTCAGCGCCTATCGGCATTTGGCCGCCGAGCAGCCTGACCTGGTGTTTTTCCTCGGGGATTACATCTATGACAGTTCCTACGCGGCTGATTCCGGCAAGATCATTCGACCCCACGGCAGCGGCAATGCGTTGAATCTGGTGGATTACCGCAACCGCTACGCCCTGTACAAGACCGATCCGGATTTGCAGGCACTGCATGCTGCGGCGCCCAGTGTGGTCACCTGGGACGATCACGAAGTGCAAAACGACTATGCCAGCCAGTGGTCCCAGGACCCGAACATCCCGGTGACGAGTTTTCTCAAGCAGCGGGCGGCGGCCTACCAGGCCTTCTACGAGCACATGCCGCTGCGGGCGAGCAGCCTGCCGCGCGGGGCGGACATGCGCCTCTATCGGCGTTTGGACTACGGCCGGCTGGCGCGTTTCCATGTGCTGGATGGGCGTCAGTACCGCTCCGAGCAGCCATGCATCCTGGCCAATGGCAGCCACAAGGGACATGTGGCCGCGAACACCTGTGCTGACCTGCGCGATCCCCGTCGCACCATGCTCGGCTGGGAGCAGGAGGCTTGGCTGGATCAGGGGTTCGCCGAGTCCCGGGCACAATGGAACGTGATCGCCCAGGACCTGTTGGTCGCGCCGCTCACGCAACGTGACCTGACCAACCACAAGCCCGGCCGCTGGACAGATGGCTGGGATGGTTACATGGCCAACCGTGAGCGGATGCTTGCGTCGATGGTGCGCAGAAAGGTGAATAACCCGGTGTTCTGGGGCGGCGATATTCACTCGTTCTGGACGACGGACCTGCACGCTGACGCAGGGAATCCGGATTCGCCCGTGGTCGCGACCGAGTTTGTCGGCACGTCGGTGACGTCTGACGGGCCACCATTTGATGCGTTCAGTGCGATCCTGCCCCTCAATCCCCATGTGAAGTTTTTCGACAGCCGCCAGCGCGGCTATGTGTCGGTGGCGCTTGAGGAGAGGAATATGCTGACGAACTTCCGGGTGATTTCCGATGCCCGGGATCCGAACGCCAGCGTCTCGACCCTCAAGTCGTTTGTGGTGGAACCGGGCAGGGCGGGGGCGATTGCGGTTTAGTCAGTTCAGGGTATAGCGCACAGACAATGCACCCTTTTTCTCGGAGAGGGCCAGGATCGTCACCTGACCCACGTCCCCCAATGCCTGCACGTGCGTGCCGCCGCAGGCATAGGCCGGCAGGTCGCCAAAACCCACTTGCCGCGTACCGTCATCCAGGGCCATATGGCGCGGCAGGTTGGCGGCGATCCATTGGTCGACTTGCCGCTGGATCGCCTCGGCGTCCATGGCCTGGGCCGAGGTGCCGCGAATAAAGGTGATCTTGCCTTCGCCCGGCCAGTGATGAGCCTTGATCGGCATCCAGCCCAGGGTTTCACCGGCATTGCCGATCAGATGCCCGGCCGAGTGCAGGCGCGTGTGCAAGGTGCGGCGGTCTTCATCGACGCGTGCCTGGATCACGCCGGGAGCCACGGGGCGGTCTACGTAATGCACGACATGATCGCCTTCCTGCACCACCTTCAACACCTGGCTTTCCCCGAGCCAGCCGGTGTCGGAGGGCTGGCCGCCACCTTGTGGATGGAAGATTGTGGACTGCAGGATTACCGCAAACTGGTTATCAAAAGGTGTGCATCCCAGCACTTCAAGTTCGGCATTCAGGTGGTCATGGGTAAAAAACAGGCGCTGGGTCATCATTTATATCCGCATCAGGGGTTTCTAACCGGCAGTATAAGAAGTGCGCCAATGGGTGATAATCCGTTCAAATCTCAATGGACTTGTGCGTCATGAGCATCAATCTTCCCTTACCGCTGCTGGGCGAAATGGCGATTTTCGTCAAGGTGGTGGAAACCGGCAGCTTCTCCGAGGCTGCGCGCCAACTGGGAGCATCACCGTCCTCCGTGAGCCGCAGCATCTCACGCCTGGAAAAGGCCCTGGCGACTCGCCTGTTGCAACGCACCACGCGCAAATTGCGCCTCAGCGAAGGCGGCGAAGAGGTGTTCAAGCGCTGCCAGGAAATGGTCAGTGCTGCGCGGTCGGTGATGGAAATCAGCGGCCAATACACCCATGAAGCCGAAGGGCTGGTGCGGGTCAGCGTGCCCAAGGCGGTGGGGCGTTTTGTGGTGCATCCGCATATGCCGGAGTTTTTGCGGCGTTATCCCAAGGTTGACGTGCAGTTGATCCTGGAGGACCGGCATGTGGACCTGATTGACGACAATGTCGACCTGAGCATCCGCATCACCGACAGCCCGCCGCCGGGGTTGGTGGGGCGCCAGTTGCTGCCGATCGAGCATTTGATCTGCGCCACGCCGCGGTACCTGGCGGAGCACGGTACGCCGCAGCATCCCCATGATTTGCTGGAGCACAGTTGCATCTACCTGGGTGAGACGCCGGGGGATGCGCGCTGGAAGTTTCGCCAGGGCAGCAAGGCGGTGACGGTGGGCGTGCGCGGGCGGTATGCGGCCAATCACACAGGCGTGCGGCTGGATGCGGTATTGCAACATGTGGGGATTGGCAGCTTGCCGTATTTCACGGCGCGGCATGCGCTGGAAGCGGGGGAGGTGGTGCAGGTGCTGCCGGGGTGGGATTTCATTGCGTCGTACCACGGGGATGCGTGGCTACTGCATTCGCCGACGCGGTACCTGCCGCCGAAGTTGCGGGTGTTTATTGATTATCTGGTGGAGTGCATGGCCAAAGAGCCGACGCTGAAGAAACGGTAGGAATACAGTTTAAATGTGGGAGCCCTGAAATCAGTGCTTGGGCTGGTCATTGGACATGGCCAACAACTGCTTTTCCTGGTTCCAGTCGAACGGTTCGTCGTTCTGTTCAGCTTCGAAGCGACGTTCTTCCAGGGCCTGGTACAGGTCCAGCTCGTCGTCGGGCATGAAGTGCAGGCAGTCGCCACCGAAGAACCACAGCAGGTCGCGCGGTACCAGGTGAGCAATTTGCGGGTAGCGCAGGATGACCTGGCTCATCATGTCCTGGCCCAGGTACTGGCTTTCGATCGGGTCGATGGGCAGCAAGGCGCGCAGTTCATCGAAGCGCTCCAGGAACAGGAGGTGGCTTTCCTCGGGAACCTGTTCGGCTTCGCCGACGGCAACCAGGATGCTGCGCAGGTGGTCGAGCAAGACGAGATGATCGGCAACGACGTTGGACACGAGATAAGTCCTCAAGAGCAAAACGGGCGCGAGAGTATATAGCTCGGTGCCTTGCCTCACAAATACGATTCCTTTTGACGAGTGGCTGTTGTTGTCAGGCAAGGCGCCGCGACGAGTCATAGCTTGCTATGGCGAGGAGCGGCAACGCAGCATGACGACAACAGACGCCGTCAAAAGGGATCAGTATTTGTGAGGCAGGGCACTCTACCCGTTTTTATATGACCGCTGGGATCAGCGGACTTTTCCCTCAGCCTGGCTCAGTTCTTCCTTGCTGAAATCATCCACGTCGATCACCTTGCGCCGCGCCGCTTCAGCGTCACGCAGGGTCTGCGCCTCGGCCGGTTGCAGCACGCCGGCATGCAGCGCGGCATCGATGGCGTGTTCGCCCGCGGTCGGTTTGACCTGGCCGCTCTTGAGGCCTTCGTGGAGTTTTTTCTGCAACGGATGGCTGTCGGCCAACAGGTCGTAGGCGTGTTGCAGGGCGCCCACCGGATCTTCTGCGGACTGTGGGCGATAGCAGCCCGCTAGTACCGCTTCCAGGGTCGGGTCACCCTTGGCGCGACCAAGCACTGCGGCCACCTCGGCATCCAGCGCATCGGACGGGCCTTTATGACGGCGGCCGAACGGGAACACGATCACCCGCAACAGACAACCCAACACCTTGCTCGGGAAGTTGGTCAGCAGTTCATCCAGTGCACGCTCGGAGTGGCCAAGGCTCTCTTCCATGGCCCAGGCGAACAGCGGTTCCAGGTGGTCTGGCGAATCCAGGTCGTGATAACGCTTGAGTGCAGCCGATGCCAGGTACATGTGGCTCAGCACATCACCAAGACGTGCCGACAGGCGTTCGCGTCGTTTCAACTCGCCGCCCAGCAGCATCATGCTCAGGTCCGCCAGCATCGCAAACGCCGCGGCCTGACGGTTGAGTGCGCGGAAATAGCCCTGGCTCAGGCTGTTGCCCGGAGCCTTTTCGAAGTGACCGAAACCGAGGTTCAACACCAGGGTGCTGGCGGCGTTGCCTACGGCAAAGCCGATGTGCTGCAGCAGCAGGCCGTCGAATTCCTTCAGCGCCTGGTCATGGTCTTCGCGACCGGCCAGGGCCATTTCCTTGAGCACGAACGGATGGCAACGAATCGCACCCTGGCCGAAGATCATCAGGTTGCGCGAGAGGATATTCGCGCCTTCCACGGTGATGAAGATCGGCGCGCCCTGCCAGCTGCGACCCAGGTAGTTGTTGGGGCCCATGATGATGCCCTTGCCGCCGTGTACGTCCATCGCGTGGCTGATGCATTCGCGGCCGCGTTCGGTCAGGTGGTACTTGAGGATCGCCGACAGTACCGAGGGTTTCTCCCCCAGGTCGACCGCGTTGGCGGTGAGCATCCGCGCGCTGTCCATCAGCCACGCGTTGCCGCCGATGCGGGCCAGGGCTTCCTGGATGCCTTCAAAGGCCGCCAGCGGTACGTTGAACTGCTCACGCACCTGGGCGTACTGGCCGGTCACCAGGCTGGTGAACTTGGCCGCGCCCGTTCCGACGGCAGGCAGGGAAATCGAACGGCCTACCGACAGGCAGTTCATCAGCATCATCCAGCCCTTGCCGAGCATTTCCTGGCCACCGATCAGGAATTCCAGCGGAATGAAAACATCCTTGCCGGAGTTGGGGCCGTTCATGAACGCGGCGCCCAGTGGCAGGTGACGGCGGCCAATTTCAACACCCGGGGTGTCGGTGGGGATCAGCGCGAGGCTGATGCCCAGGTCTTCTTTGTCGCCCAGCAGATGATCCGGGTCATGGGCCTTGAAGGCCAGGCCGAGCAAAGTCGCTACCGGGCCGAGGGTGATGTAGCGTTTTTCCCAGTTCAGGCGCAGGCCGAGGGTTTCCTTGCCTTCCCATTCGCCTTTGCAGATCACCCCGGTGTCGGGCATGGAGCCAGCATCGGAACCGGCCAGTGGGCCGGTCAGGGCAAAGCACGGGATATCGTCGCCACGGGCCAGGCGTGGCAGGTAATGGTTGCGTTGTTCATCGGTGCCGTAGTGCAGCAGCAATTCGGCCGGGCCCAGGGAGTTGGGGACCATGACCGTGGAGGCGAGGTCGCCGCTGCGGGTTGCCAGCTTCATCGCGACCTGGGAGTGGGCGTAGGCGGAGAAGCCTTTGCCGCCGAACTCCTTGGGGATGATCAGGGCAAAAAAGCCATGCTGCTTGATGTGTTCCCAGGCGGCGGGGGGCAGGTCCATGGCCTGGCCGATTTCCCAGTCGGTGACCATGGCGCACAGTTCTTCGGTAGGGCCGTCGATGAAGGCTTGTTCTTCTTCAGTCAGTTGCGCCTTGGGATAGGCCAGCAGCTTGTCCCAGTCGGGGCGGCCGCTGAACAGCTCGCCGTCCCACCACACGGTGCCGGCGTCGATGGCGTCGCGCTCGGTCTCGGACATCGGCGGCAGGACTTTCTGGAACCAGTTGAACAGCGGCGCGGTGAAGTACTTGCGGCGCAGGTCCGGCAGCAGCAGCGGGGCGGCTACCACGGCGATCAGTACCCAGAAGATCAGCAGCAACCAGCCTGGTGCGTGGCTGAAGGCGCCCATCGCCAACAGGTAGACGGCGACCACGCCGATGGCGGGCAGGGGCGCGATGCGCCGGTGCGCCAGGTAGGCAATGCCCACCACCAGAACCAGTATCCACAACAACAGCATATTCAATCCTCCGTGAAACCAGGTGCGAAATCACCTCAGAGCTTAGTCGGCATCCGAACAAGCGGGGTGACGAGGGTGTTACGTGGTGTGCCGGCAATGATCAGCACCAGGCGCCGACATTTGGCCGAATCGTCGTTATCCCAGGTGCATGCCTGTGGTTAGACTCAGGGCTTGCTCTCTGAGATTAACCTCATGAATGCGTACTTGAATCCCGGCCGCTTCATCGATAGTGACCACCCTGCGGTGGTGGAGTTCGCCGAAAAACATCGCGGTTCGAGTGCCGCACTCCGTGACCAGGCAGTCAGTCTTTACTACGCTGTGCGCGAGGCGGTGCGCTATAACCCCTATACCTTCAGTCGCGACCCGCAAACCCTCAGCGCGAGCTTCGCACTGGCGGCCGGCGAGAGTTATTGCGTGCCCAAGGCAACATTGCTGGCGGCGTGCGCAAGGCACTGCGGGATCCCGGCGCGCATCGGCCTGGCCGACGTGCGTAACCACCTCTCGACGCCCCGTTTGATCGAGCTGCTCAGAAGTGACGTATTTGCCATGCATGGCTATACCGAGTTGTATCTGGACGGCCGTTGGGTCAAGGCCACGCCGGCGTTCAATCAGCAACTGTGCGAACTGTTCGATGTGCCGCCGCTGGATTTCGATGGCGTTCATGACAGTGTTTTCCACGCCTTCAACCGCAAGGGCCAGCGCTCCATGGAGTACGTGGTGGACCATGGGCAATTTGCCGAGGTGCCCGAGGAATTCTTCTTCGCCCACATCCAGAAATGTTACCCGCACCTGTTTGGCGAGCAGATGCCGATCCTGCTGGGGGACATGCAGAGTGATTTAAGCCGGACGTGATCCGGCGTATGCTGCCCCGGCATTCATCCAACCATCTTTTTCAAAATCGGGGCGGTCATGCTGAAAATCTGGGGTCGTAAAAATTCGTCAAATGTCAGGAAAGCACTGTGGTGCGCCGAGGAGCTCGGCCTGGACTATGAGGCAATTGATGCGGGCGGGGCTTTTGGTGTGGTCGACACGCCGCAATACCGCGCGCTGAACCCCAATGGCCGGGTGCCGATGATTGAAGATGGCGACTTTGTGCTGTGGGAATCCAACACCATCGTGCGCTACCTGGCCGCCAAACATGCGCCGGATTCGAACTGGTACCCCAGCGAGCTGCAAGCCCGGGCCAACGCTGAAAAGTGGATGGACTGGACCACCTCGACCCTGGCCGAACCGTTCAAGACCGTGTTCTGGGGCGTGCTGCGAACCCCGGCTGAAAAACAGAACTGGGACACCATCAACGCCGGTCGCCAGGCCTGCATCGATGTTTTGCAGACGGTGGATCAGGCCTTGGCCACGCAACCTTACCTGTCCGGCAGCGAGATCGGCATGGGCGATATTCCCTTGGGCAGCTTCATTTATGCCTGGTTCGAAATGCCCATCGAACGCCCGTCGATGCCTAACCTGGAAGCCTGGTACCAGCGGCTGCGCCAGCGTCCGGCCTATCAGAAATCGGTCATGACCGCGTTGACCTGATACCGACTATTAATACGGGTTACTGTACTTGTGCGGCGCGGACAAGCACCATGCTTGTCACGCGCAGCCGTTGTATTCCGTGCGGTCTGCCCTCATGTAACAATTCTATTCCTCTTCTTTGGTGCGTAATCCGATATGAGTTCCGCTCTGTCCATCCGGCAGCTAACCAAAACCTACGGCAACGGTTTCCAGGCCCTGAGTGGTATCGATCTGGACGTCGCCGAAGGTGATTTCTTCGCCTTGCTCGGCCCCAATGGCGCCGGCAAATCCACCACCATCGGGATTCTCTCGACCCTGGTCAACAAGACCACCGGTACGGTGAACATCTTTGGCAACGACCTGGACAAATCCCCGGCGGCGCTCAAGCGCAGCATCGGCGTGGTGCCCCAGGAGTTCAACTTCAACCAGTTTGAAAAGACCTTCGACATCGTCGTGACCCAGGCCGGTTACTACGGCATCCCGCCGAAGATCGCCAAGGAACGCGCCGAGCAATACCTCACGCAACTGGGCTTGTGGGACAAGCGCGACGTGCCTTCGCGTTCCCTGTCCGGGGGCATGAAGCGCCGCTTGATGATCGCTCGCGCCCTGGTTCACGAACCGCGCCTGCTGATCCTCGACGAGCCGACGGCGGGCGTGGACATCGAGCTGCGTCGTTCGATGTGGACGTTTCTCACCGAGCTGAACCAGAAAGGCATCACCATCATCCTCACCACGCACTACCTGGAAGAGGCTGAGCAGCTGTGCCGCAACATCGGCATCATCGACCACGGCACCATTGTCGAAAACACCAGCATGCGTAATTTGCTGAGCCAGTTGCACGTCGAGACCTTCCTGCTCGACCTGAAAAACGACATGACGGTTGCGCCCCAGTTGATCGGCTACCCGAATCGCCTGGTGGACAGCCACACCCTGGAAGTCCAGGTGGACAAAGCCGTGGGCATCACCGCGCTGTTTGGCCAACTGGCTACCCAGAACATCGAGGTGCTGAGCCTGCGTAACAAAACCAATCGCCTTGAGGAGTTGTTTGTGTCCCTGGTGGAGAAAAATCTGGCGAAGGTGGCGGTATGAGTTCGGAACTGCAACCCAACCTTGTCGCGCTGCAGACCATCGTTTATCGCGAAGTGAAGCGCTTTACCCGGATCTGGCCGCAGACCTTGCTGCCGCCGGCGATCACCATGGTTTTGTACTTCGTGATCTTCGGTAACCTGATTGGTCGGCAGATTGGTGATATGGGTGGATTCACCTATATGGAGTACATCGTGCCAGGGTTGATCATGATGTCGGTGATTACCAACTCCTACGGCAACGTGGTGTCGAGCTTTTTTGGCAGCAAGTTCCAGCGGTCCATCGAGGAATTGATGGTGTCGCCGGTGTCGCCCCATACGATTTTGATCGGCTACACCCTGGGCGGTGTGCTGCGCGGGTTGATGGTTGGGGTGATTGTGACGTTGCTGTCGCTGTTCTTTACCCATTTGCAGGTGCATCACCTCGGGATCACCCTGTTGGTGGTGGTGCTGACGGCGACTATCTTTTCGTTGCTGGGGTTCATCAATGCGGTGTTTGCGCGCAACTTTGATGATATTTCGATTATTCCGACGTTTGTTCTTACGCCGCTGACGTATCTGGGTGGGGTGTTTTATTCGATCACCTTGCTGCCGCCGTTCTGGCAGACCGTGTCGTTGGCTAACCCGGTTTTGCATATGGTTAACGCGTTTCGCTATGGGATCCTGGGCGTTTCGGATATCAAGATCAGTGTGGCGATCACCTTTATGCTGGTGGCGACTGTGGTGCTGTATGTGGGGTGTGCGCGGTTGCTGGTGAGTGGGCGTGGGATGCGCACCTAAGCGTTGAGATGTGATGAGAAACGGCCTCCAGATGAGGCCGTTTTTTTTTGGCGATTGGTTTGAGTACATATCCGTTTTTTCGGTAACGGCCACCTATGGTTCCGCTCTTACAGCGGCTCACTTTGGAAAAGCCCCAAAGTAAGCAAAGGGCTCTGCCCCGCCTGTCGG
>NZ_JACAOX010000051.1:0-209 GCF_013386015.1 Pseudomonas sp. B6001 | reverse complement strand
AAGCAAGAGCACGGCGGCCTGAAAGCCGACCTGAGTGTTAAAAGCCAGATCAAAAACCAGAGCGAAAGCAGAGCTGCTTTTCTGTAGGAGCTGGCTTGCCGGCGATGCAGACACCTCGGTACATCAGACACAACGAGGCGATGCCATCGCAGGCAAGCCAGCTCCCACATTTGAACCGTGCCCGCTGTAGCTTTTGATTTGGCTTTTAA
>NZ_JACAOX010000050.1:0-96220 GCF_013386015.1 Pseudomonas sp. B6001 | reverse complement strand
CCTAAATAACGGATATGTACTCCCCCCAAAGCAAAAAAAGGCCGCACCCTGCCAAGGAGACGGCCAAAAAAATTGTCGAGGCATTTGAAACTAACGTGCAGTAATCACCGACAGCTTGGTAATCCCCGCGCGCTCGATCGACGCCATGGCTCGCGCCACTTCGCCGTAGTTCACTCCATCATCAGCCTGCAGTTGCACCCGCACCTCCGGGTCCTTGGCCTTGGCCGACTGCAAGTTGAACTCCAGCAAATCCGGCTGGATTTCATCCTTGTTGATAAACAGTTTCCCGGCCGCATCAATGCTCACCACCAGCGGGTCCTTCTGCTCCACCGGGGCCACGGCCTCGGTCTTGGGCAAGTTGATCGGAATCGCATTGGTCAACAACGGCGCCGTGACGATAAACACCACCAGCAGCACCAGCATCACGTCCACCAGCGGCGTAACGTTGATCTCGCTCAGCACCTCATCACTGTCTTGCGTGGAGAAGGCCATCTCAGGACGCCTCCTTCACTTTTTGCGCGCCACCCTGGGCACCGGCCTTGCTCAGCGTCGGGTGCAGCAGCACGCGGAACGAGTTCTTCTGCGCCAGGCTGTAGAAGTCGTGGGCGAAGTCGTCCAGGTCAGCAGCCGTGAGCTTCAGGCGACGCAGGAAGTAGTTGTAGACCAGCACCGCCGGCACCGCGACGGCAATACCCACACCCGTGGCAACCAGTGCCGCACCGATCGGCCCGGCCACGGTTTCGAGGCTGGCGGAACCGGCGGCGCTGATGCCTTTCAGGGCTTCCATGATCCCCCACACAGTGCCGAACAGGCCGATAAACGGCGAGGTGCTGCCGATACTCGCAACCACGGCCAGGCCGGTTTCCAGGGAGCGGCGCTCACGCACGATCTGTTGGCGCAAAGCGCGTTCAAGACGGTCCTGATGGTTGATCGCCTGGCTCAGGTCAGCAGCGTGTGGCGCCTCACCCACCTGGATCGCGGCGTAACCGGCCTGGGCCACACGAGCGGCGGCGCCGGGTTTGGTTTCGGCCAACTCAGCGGCCGAGTCCAGGCTGGATGCCGCCCAGAACTGTTTGTGGAACTTGCGATCCTGGGACTTGAGGCGGCCGAACTGGACGCCCTTGAGCAGGGCCAGGCCCCAGGTAGCGACCGAAAAGACCACCAGCAGCCAGATCACCGCGCTTTCGATGGATTCAGTTGGAGATGCTAATGCCATGATGTTTTCCCTCTGTGCAGGTCGCGATGTGTCCAACACACCGCATCCAATAATTAATGAATCTTGAAATCGATCGGTACGCTGACCCAGCCGTCCTGGGCCACATCACCCTGCTTGGCCGGTACAAAACTCCAGCGCTTCACGGCAGCCAGTGCGGCTTCGTCGAGTTGCTGGCGACCACTGCTTTTCTGAATCTGGATCTCACCCGGCTTGCCGGTGGCCAATACATGCACCCGCAACAGCACCGTGCCTTCCCAACCCCGGCGCTGGGCCAGTGACGGGTATTCCGGCGCCGGGTTCTTCAGGTACGCGGCGTTGGCCGAGGCCGGTGTGACCGGCGCGGGCGCAGGCGGTGCCGGCGGTGCTGGAGCCGGTGGCGCGGGTACAGGCGGCGCGGGCGGCTGCTCGGCTACCGGTTTCGGTGCGGGCTTGGGCACAGGCTTTGGCACCGGCTTGGGTTTCGGAATCTTTTTCGGCGCCGGCTTGGCGGCCAATTCATCAACCACCGGCGGCGGTGGCTCGACAACCGGTGGCGGCGGCGGTGGCGGTACAGGCGGCGGCGGCTCCACAACCGGCGGAGCCGGCTGGGAAAATTCGATCGTCATCGGCGGGATTTCCGGCGGCACAATCGGCAGCACCGGGGTTGGCTTCTGGCTGACCCAATAGATCACCGCGCCATGCAAGGCCAGCGCGAGAATCCCCAACAGGATCGCTTCACGCCGACTCAACACACCCTTCGGGGTTTTCTGCGTACGCAACTGCCCCAACGGCGCGCGATGCGGCCGGCCAAGGTCGACCAACTCACCACCCGGTGCGTGGCGCCACTGCGCCTCTTGTGCACTGGCGGCGGTCTGGACATTGCCCATTGATTAACTCCCCTGCGGTCTTAAGCAAAAAAACCGACGGGCCTGCCTTGGCGGCCGTCGAGGGCTGAATCATCGGGGGCAGACGCTTATCTCTTAAAGTAATCTTTAAAGTTATAGATAGATCTAAATTGAATAACCGAAACATCCGGATACGCCGAAGCCACGTCCTGCGCGGCCTGGCGCCGAGGGGGAAAATCTCAATGCTTTTGAGGCATACAAAATATTCACTGAAGGCATGGCTCAGCGTGGATTACCGGCACACAAATCCTGCAATTGGCGTAGCAACGCCTGCCCTGCCGCACCAAGGCCGTTACGGCCATACAGCGCCAGCCGCACGCCCTGCACCGCAGGCAAACCGCTGTCCGCGCCCAACACCACGTGCCCGGGCTGCACCACCCGCACCGGCAACAGGCTGATCCCCAGCCCCGCCGCCACCGCCGAACACACGCTGGCCAAGCTGGCGCTGGAATAACCGATGCGCCAGCGCCAGCCGCCCACCTCCAGGTGATGCAGCATTTCATTGCGGTACAGGCCGCCGGCGGGAAACGCCACCAGCGGCAGCGGATCACGTCCCAGGGACGGCGAACTGCGGCTGTCGACCCAACACAACGGCTCCGGCCAGGACACCAGGCAGTCATCGCTGTCACCCATTTGCTTGACCAGCAGCACGTCGAATTCACCGCCGCGATAATCCCGCAACAATTCCGGCCCCAAGCCGCTGGTGACCTCCAGGCGCACCCGGGGATAAGCCTGCACAAACGCCGACAGCAACGGCATCAGGCGCTCGGCCGCAAAGTCCTCGGGCACCGCCAGGCGCAACACGCCATCACTCTGCTGATTGATCAGCACGTCGGCCGCCTCTTCGTGCAGCGCCAGGATGCGCCGCGCATACGCCAGCAAGCGCTCGCCCTCCACCGTGGCCACCACGCGGCGCTGATCCCGGTCGAGCACCTGGCTACCCAGTGCATCTTCCAGGCGGCGGATCTGTTGGCTGACCGTGGACTGGGTCAAGTGCAGCCGCTCGGCCGCGCGGGTGAAATTGCCGCAATCGACGACGGCAACAAAGCTGCGCAACAACACAGGATCGAACATGGGCTCACCATTCCATTTGCCACTGATTGGCATGGTTATATTTAATTTCAGAATACCCCTGCGGCTGCCCATACTTCACGCCTCATTGCGCACGAGGGGTTTTCCATGACTGACGATCAACAGCATCTGCATCACGCCGTGCAACTGGCCAAGGCCAACGTAGCTGCCGGTGGCCGCCCGTTTGGTGCCGTGCTGGTGCGTGACGGCGAGGTGCTGGTGGAGGCGGTCAACGAAATCCACTTGAGCCAGAACCCCACCGCCCACGCCGAGATGCTCGCCATCCGTGCCGCCAGCCAACAACTCGGCCCACGCCTCGACGGTTGTGTGATCTACGCCAGCGGCCAGCCCTGCCCGATGTGCCTGAGTGCAATGCACCTGTGCGGCATATCCCGCGTGGTATTCGCCGCCAGCAATGACGTGGCGGCGCCCTTTGGTTTGTCCACAGCAGCGATCTACCAGCAACTGGCGCTGCCGCTGGCGGAGCAAAAATTGCCCGTGCAGCACCTGCCGCAGGCAGCGATGCAAGCCCTTTACCGCGAGTGGCAGGCCCTGCATGACGCTGAATAATTCGTTCGCCGGCAAGCTCGCCGGTTGGGGTTTGCTGGTGGTGCTCGGCCTGAACCTGCGGCCCATCCTCAGTTCCATCAGCCCGTTGCTGGGGGAAATCCGTCTGGCCACCGGCCTGAGTTTCCAGAGCAGCGCCCTGCTCACCAGCCTGCCGGTGATCTGCATGGGCCTGGTGGCGTTGGTGGGGGTGCGCCTGGAGGCGAAGCTGGGGGAGCGTCGCGGAATCGCCCTGGGCTTGATGATGATTCTGCTGGCGTGCCTCGCGCGCTGGCTGTTTGGCCAGGCGCCGGCGCTGCTGGCCACGGCATTGTTCGGCGGTGCGGGTGTGGCGCTGATCCAGGCGCTGGTGCCGGCGATGATCAAGCGCCAGTTTCACCAGCGCGTGCCGTTGGCGATGGGGGTTTACTCGGCCTCGCTGATGGGCGGCGGTGGCTTGGCCGCCCTGCTCAGCCCGTTGGTGGCGGGGCATTTCCAGCAGTGGCAGGCGGGGCTCGGGATCTGGCTGCTACCGGCCCTGGGCGCACTATTGTTGTGGGCGTGGCTGCCATTGGGTGCGGCGAAAAACCCGCAGGTGACGGCGCCGTTCCAGGGCCTGCGCAACCGTCGGGCGTGGTTGCTGGCGCTGTATTTCGGCCTGGTGAATTGCGGCTACATGAGCATGGTCGCGTGGCTGCCGGCCTACTATCAGCAGTTGGGTTGGGGCGTACTGCCCAGTGGTTCGCTGCTGGCGTTCATGACGATCTTCCAGGTAATCGCCGCGCTGCTGATGCCGGCACTGGCGCAACGTGGCATTGATCGTCGACCGTTACTGAGCATCAGCCTGCTGGCCCAGACCGTGGGCTATATCGGCCTGCTGACGGCGCCGCTGGAATTCCCCCACGTGTGGGTGGCGTTGATCGGTTTCGGCCTGGGAGCGTGTTTCGCCCTGAGCCTGTTGTTGACCCTGGATCACCGCCGCGACCCTCGGGAGGCCGGCCAACTGGCGGCGTTCGTCCAGGGCGTGGGCTTTTTGATCAACGCCGTATCACCGTGGCTGACCGGCTGGCTGCGGGAATTGACTGGCAGTTTCGTCAGCGCCTGGATGGTGCTGACGCTGACGGTGGTGGCGATGCTGATACTCACCCGGGTGTTCAGCCCGGGCACCTACCGCACAGGCTCTATGGATATGCAATTTGAATCTAGATAAAACAATGAACATTCTTTTGCGGAATAAGCGAGGCGATTAGAATCGCGGTTTCCTTCAGGACGCCGGAAAACTCCATGGACCTTCGCCAACTGCGCTACTTCATTGCTCTGAACGAGTACCGCAGTTTTGTGCGCGCCGCCGACGCCATGGGCATTACCCAGCCGGCGTTCAGCCGCAGCATCCAAAGCCTGGAACAGGAGTTTGGCTGTGTGCTGGTGGACCGCGCCCACAAAGACCTGCGCCCCACTCCCGAGGGCCAGGTGGTGTTGCAACATGCCTTGTCGCTCGTTCAGGGGGCGGCGCGGCTGAGCCACGAAGTCACCCGCATGACCAAGCTCGACGCCGGCGAATTGCGCTTTGGCTGCGATGCCGTGGCGGCGGTGAACCTGGTGCCTGGAGCGATCGCACGGTTTGTCGGCGCTCATCCACGAGTACGCAGCGGTTTGCATGTGGATAACTGGGAAAAACTCGGACGCAGTTTGAGTCGCGAAGAGATCGAATTCTTCATCGCCGATGTGCGCCACTTCGAGGCCGATCCGAATTTCCAGACCCAGGCCCTGACACCCCGGCGCAATGTATTTTTCTGCCGCGCCGGGCACCCGTTACTGGCCAAGGACAGCCTCTCGACCAACGACCTGTTTGACTACCCGCTGGCCACACCGCTGATCGCTCCCGGGGTACGCAAGCTACTGGCCAACCTGAGCGGGCGTGTCGACTTTTCTCCCGCTATCGAACTGGAGCAGTTTGCGGCGCTGGCAGCCATCGTGCACCAGTCCAACGCGATTGGCCTGGGTGCCGAGGATGCGTTTGCCGAAGACTTTGCCCGTGGCGCACTGACGGTGTTGCACTGGCGCAACGTGCCTCACAGCCTCGACAGTTTGAACAACCGCTGCGGGATCATCAGCCGTACCGGGTTTCGCTTGTCGCCGGCGGCGAAGGCGATGATCGAAACCCTGATCACCGTGGATACCCCCTCTGCTGAAGCAAGCTTGCTCGCCCGCAATTAAAAAACCAGGCTTGCGCGCGACAGCCCATTCTCTTGATTTCAATGAAACTGTTATCGGCAATCAGCGGGTTTTTTTCGCCTGCCGGGAACCGACACTATTGGCTCCAGAACAGAAAAACCTGGAGCCCTGCCATGTACCTGAAATACCCAATCAGTTGGACTGCCCTTGCCTTGGCAGCGGCCCTCACCGGCACCGCCGCCCAGGCTTCCATGCCGGCGAACCTGCCCGCCGATCAGAGCGTTGGCGCCATCGAGCAGGTGCACGCCTTCCACGATGCCATGCCCACCGGCGTGAGCGTTACCGAGACCGGACGCATCTTTGTCAACTTTCCTCGCTGGGGCGACGAGGTGCCGTTTACCGTCGCAGAATTGCGCGACGGCAAAGTCGTACCCTACCCTGACCAGGCGATAAACCAGGCCAACCCCAAAGACCCGGCCAAAGGGTTTATCAGCGTACAAAGCGTGGTGGCCGACGGGCGCGGACGCCTCTGGATACTGGACACCGCGGCGCCTGGCTTCTCGCCTCCACAGCCAGGTGGTGCCAAGCTCGTCGCAGTTGAGCTCGCCACCAACAAGGTGGTCAAGACCCTCGTATTCCCGAAAAACGTCATGCTGCCCGGCACCTACGTCAACGACATGCGCTTTGATTTTCGCGTGGGTGACCAAGGCGTGATCTATATCACCGACTCTTCACTTACCGGCCCGGGCGCGATCATCGTCATGGACATCGCCAGTGGCACGGCCATACGCCGGCTCAGTGGTGCACCCTCGACCTCGGTCGACCCGAACTTCGTACCCACGGTCGAAGGCCAGGTCCTGAAAGTGCGGGATGCCAAAGGCGGCACCCAACCTTTTGCCGTGGCTTCGGACGGCATCGCCCTGTCGGCTGATGGGCAGACCTTGTATTTCTGCCCGCTGTCGAGTCGGCACCTGTACGCCATCCCCACGACACTGCTGCGTGACGAGACAGTCAGCGAAGCACGGCTCGAAATGGCGGTCAAAGACCTCGGGGAAAAAGGCGCCTCGGACGGGCTTGAAGCCGACGCCTCGGGGGCCGTGTATGCCGGCGACTACGAAAACAACAGCGTGCGCAAACGGCTGGCGAACGGGCAATGGCAGACCATCGTCCATGATCCGCGTGTGCTTTGGCCCGACACACTGTCAATCGGTCCCGATGGCTACCTGTACTTCATCGCCAATCAGCTGCACCGCCAAAGCATCTTTCACGCAGGCAAAGACTTGCGCCAGAAACCCTACAGCCTGCTGCGCGTGAAGATCGATGCCGCGCCGGCGCCCACACACTAGCGGCGCCGAAGCATGAATATTGATGCGTTGAACCTGTTCATGCGATCAACAGAGCTGGGCAATATCACCGCAGCCGGCAGGGAGCTGGGACTCGCGCCCTCGGTGGCCAGCCACAAACTGGCGAAGCTTGAAGAATACCTGGGCATGCGCCTGCTGCATCGCACCACCCGCCAGGTCAGCCTGACCGAAGACGGTGCGCTGTTTCTGCCCCATGCAATCCGGGTGCTGGCAGCCGTGGACGAGGCCTATCTGGTCGCGGTGAAAGGCAAGGACGTGGCCAAGCGGGTGTTAAGAGTATCCGCCCCCGGGTCCTTCGCGCGGATGTGCCTGATGCCGGCCATTGCCCGGTTCCTGCACGCCAACCCGAAGCTGAAGATCGACCTGATACTGTCCGATCAAATGCAGGACCTGACCGAGATCGGGATTGATGTGGCAATCCGCATCGCCGCCCTGAAGGACTCATCCCTGGTGGCGCGCAAGCTCGGCTGCGACAGACGCATCCTGTGTGCGGCACCCGCCTACCTCCAGGCGCATGGCGAACCGACTTCACCTGCGGAGCTGGCCAATCATTCCTGCATCCTGCTGGGCGACGAGGACCATTGGCGTTTCGTGGGTGCCCATTCACACAAAGTCACGGCAATCAGTGGTTCGCTCAGAGTCAATTGCGGCGAAAGCGCACGGCTTGCCGCGGAGGGTGGGCTCGGCATCGTCTCTGTTTCACAGTGGAACGTCAGGCCCTCACTGGAAAGCGGCGCATTGGTGGAAATCATGCCGTCCTGTGTCCTGGAGCAAACCCGGGATATCTGGGCGATCTACCCCAGCGCGCGGTTGATCTCATCCAAGGCTCGGGCTTTCGTCGAGTTCATGATCGCCGAGTTCCAGGGCGATTTTTAGCATAGGGAAAAAATCATGACGGTGACTCACCAAGCTGCAGGCAGAACAAATCTCGCGAGCGGCCCACGCGTCGTTCGACTAGGGGTGACAGACTTGTCGTTCCATCGGGTTACCGCTGCGGTGGTAGCGCTGGTGTTGCAACGCATGGGCCTGACCGGACAAAGACGGCCGTTCGATTCCGAGGCCTTTTACGAATTCTGAATTCGCGGCAGGCTGGCTACAAGGGTCTGCTCACTGAGGCTAGTTTGGCGATGCAGATGTTCTGCAATCTCCCCAAACCGAGGATTCCAACATGCTCTACCTGGTTTTCAGCGGCACCATCAAAGAAGGCAAACAGGCCGAGTTCTATCGTGATGTAGCGGCCGTTTCACAAAAGCTCACCCACCAGCACGACAAGGCCGTGGTCTATCAATGGCATAAGGATGAAGAGAACCCCAACCGGTTCTTTCTCAACGAACAGTGGGAAAGCGTCGCGGACCTGCACGCGCATTTCGAAACGCTCTACAAAGCCTTCGGCCCGGCGAAACCCACCGAGCGTCTGCCGGCGAAAATCCTCGCGTACCTGGATGAAGCACAGGTGAACTTCTACCAGGCCATTCAGTAAATCGCACCCGGTCACCCCAGGGTGACCGGGACGCTTGCTCAGCTCGCTGTCCTTTCCACCGGGTTGAGTTCGCTCAGCCGTCCCTCCTGGCGCGCAAACCGATTGGCCCGGGCAAACGTGCCAAAATCGTTGAAGCGCACGCCCATCTCCGCCATCACCTTGTGCGCCGTTTTCACCGTCATCTGGCGGATGTAGAACGGCTCCTTGACCACAAAGTGATGAATCCCGTGGGTACTGCCGAAATTGAAGCAGAACGCCTGCAACGGCCACAACCACCATGGGTTGAGCACCTGGGTTTGCTGGATCACATTGCCCGGCTCGATGTCGCCGTAGTAGTGCATGTTGGAGCTGACAAAATGCAGGCAGAAGGTGCGCAGCACGTTGGGCCCGATGATCACCACGGCGGCGATGTCGATGATGTGCATCACTGCCAAGGTGTTGGCTGACCAGTCGATTGGCGCGCCCAGCAGGCTGGCGATGCCATTCGCGGCATGGAAGCCGAGGAACACATACCACGCGCCCCAATGCAGCAGCGCCAGCGGTGCGTAGACCAGCGCCGTGCGCTTGAGAATGCCCAGCTTGTGCTTCCAGGACGGTGCCCGCAGCACCCGGATCAGTGCCGACATGATGTTGTCGCCGACCATCAGCAAACGTGCCAGGCCCCACGGTTCACCGTTGGTGATCGCGCGCTCTTCGATGTCGGTTTCGCTGCCGGAAACCTTGTGGTGATTGAGGTGGATATGGCGCCGTACCCAAGGGTTGATGGTGCTGGGCCGCGCCAGCCACACCAGGCCCATCATCAGGTTGTGGGGCAGGCGCTGCTTGCGAAAGTACATGCTGTGGATCAGGTCGTGTTCCAGTTCGTGGGTCAATGACGCGAGGAATGCGTTGAGCAGCAGGCACACCCACCACGCCATGTGCCCGGTGATATACAGCGCCGCCGAACCCAGCATGCCCACCAGGGCAAAGGCCAGGATGCCCGCGCCCAACGCATCCTGATGCAGCAGCCAGGGGTGGCGCTGGCGCAATAACAGCCCCTCGGCCAGCACCACTTCACGAATATGCGCTGAACGCTGTTGTGCGTTCATCTGCCGGGGGCTTGCAGAAGTACCGTCCATGCTTCCATCCTCTGTCTTATTGATGCGTACATCCTGCCCTATGCGATCTGGCGGGACGCTAGCCCCACACGCCAACCTGTTGACCGCAAGCGCCAATCAACATGACCGAACCGACCTCTCTCGCCAGCTGGACCCGCGCCCTGCGCAAGCAGCTCGACGCCCTGGGCCTCGACAGCGCCGCGCTGTGCGCCCAGGCCGGGCTCGACCCGCAGTTGATGGAAGATCCGAACGCGCGCTACCCGCTATCGGCCACCACGCGCCTGTGGGAACTGGCGGTACAGGCCAGCGGCGACCCGGCGATTGGCTTGCGGGTGTCGCGGTTTGTCAGCCCCACCACCTTTCACGCGCTGGGTTATGCGCTGGTGGCCAGCGGCAGCCTGCGGGAAGTGTTCGAGCGGATCGTGCGCTATCACCAGGTGGTCAGCGACGCACTGAGCCTGGAGCTTAGCCGGGAGGGCGAACGTTACCGCTTTCGCCTGCAACAGCCCGCCGGTACACCCGCACCCGCGTTTGAGGCGATTGATGCGTTCGCCGCGATTTACGTGCGCACCTGCCGCAATCGCCTGGGCCGGGAGTACGCGCCGCTGGCGGTGTACCTGCGGCGGCCCGAGCCGGCTGATCCCAAGCCGTGGCACACGGTATTTCGCGCGCCGGTGTTTTTTGCCGCCGAGGAAGACCGTCTGGAATTTGCGGCCCGGGACTTTGACAGCCACCTGGACGATGCCAACCCCGAGTTGGCCGAGCACAATGAAACCGTGCTCAAGCGCACCCTGGCGCAACTGCGGCCGCTGACCTGGGAACGCAAGGTGCGTTCGGCCATCGAAGCGCAGTTGCCTGACGGTGAGCCGAGCGCCGAGCGCATCGCCCAGGCGTTGCATCTGAGTTTGCGCAGCTTGCAGCGGCATCTGGCGGATGAGGGCTGCCGGTTTGATGCGCTGCTGAACGAATGCCGGGAGAACCTCGCGCTGCTGCATCTGCGGGATCCCGAGTGTTCGCTGGCGGAGATCAGTCATTTGCTGGGGTTTGCCGATACCAGCAGCTTCAACCGGGCGTTCAAGCGCTGGACAGGGATCACGCCGGGGCAGTTTCGGGATGGGTTGAGGTAGCTGGAGTTGCGGCGGCTGCGAGGGCCTCTTCGCGAGCAAGCGGTCGATCAAACACCACAAAAGCCAGTGGCAGTCAGCGCCCGCGATCCCGCCGCAACACTTTCTTCACCCGCGCCACCAACGCCCGGGCTTCAAACGGCTTGAGCAAATAATCATCCTCATGCAATTCCAGCCCACGCAGCCGATCTTCAATCCCGTCAGGCGTGGTCAAAAACAACATCGGCGTCTCACCCTTCAACCGGATCGCCTGCTGCAGCTTCCAGGCATTCAGCCCCGGCAGCATCACATCCAGGATCACCAGGTCGTATTCGGTGCTTTCCACAAAGCGCAGGGCCGCCATGCCATTGGCCGCCACCTCCACCGTGTAGCTGGCCTCTTCAAGACTGCGGCCCATCGCCTCGGCCGCCTCTGACTCGTGTTCCACTAGCAGGACGCGCATAACACACCTCGAATAATCGTGAACGCAGGCTACCACCCTCAGGCATGCGCCGCCTCGCGCAAACGTTGCGGGTCGAGGATTTCGATCTCGCCATAGCCCAGGCGCACGATGCCCTGGCCTTGCAGGTCCTTGAGCAACGCATTGGTGGTCTGGCGCGACAGGCTCAGCATCGCGGCCAAGTCTTCCTGGGGCAGTTGCAGCACCTGCCGGGCCTGCTCGATGTCGCCATAGCCCTCGGCGATCATCAGCAGGCGGTGCGCCACTCGCACCGACGCCGGCATCAGGCTCAATTGCTCGATATTGATAAAGGTCAGGCGCAGTTTCTGGCTCATCAACAGGGCCATGTCGCGCCAGTAACGCGGAGTCTGTTCAAGAATGTGCAGCAACGCCGGCTGCGGTACCTGCAGCAACGTACACGGCCCGACGGCGCAGGCATCGTGGGTGCGGGGCAACCCGTCGAACAATGAGATTTCGCCGAACCAGTATGGCAACTCCGCCAGGCTCAACACTGCCTCCTTGCCCTGCTCGTTCACCGCGCTGATACGCAGGGAGCCCTCCAGCACCGCGTACAACCCACACGGCGGATCGCCGCGTTTGAACAGATATTGCCCCGCCGTCAGCTGCCGCAACCGGGCGCTGGCCAGCAAGCTATTCTGTAGATCAGCAGGCAGATGGCTGTACCAGTGACCGGTGGCCAGCCGTGGGTGCCATTTCTCTACATCCATGCGAACTCCGAAGATTGTCGGCCAGTTGACAGTGTGTCGTGGGCCTACAGGGCATGATCAAACATCCTACAGGAGGAACAACAATGAAAAGCCTCGTCGACCACCTCAGTCAATACGCCGCCTACCACCGCGACCCGCGCAATATCGCCAGCCACTTTATCGGCATCCCGCTGATTGTGGTGGCGGTGGCCGTGCTGCTGTCACGCCCCGAATGGACGGTGGCCGGGCTGTGGCTGTCGCCCGCGGTGGTAGTGGCGCTGCTTTCGGCATGGTTCTACCTGCGCCTGGAACTGGCGCTCGGCATGCTGATGACGGTGCTGATGGGCCTGTCGGTGTGGGCCGGGCATGTGCTGGCGGCACAAAGCACGCTGGTGTGGCTGAGCAGCGGCATCGGCATGTTCGTGGTGGGCTGGGTGATCCAGTTTGTGGGGCATTACTACGAGGGGCGCAAACCGGCGTTTGTCGATGACGTGTCCGGGTTGATCGTGGGGCCGTTGTTTGTGGTGGCGGAGTTGGCGTTCCTGGTGGGGCTGCGGCATGAGCTGAAGCGGCAGATTGAAGAGCGCTCAGGGCCCGTGGCCGTGCGGCACAAGAACGCCACGGCCTGAGCAACACTGGAGATCCAAATGTGGGAGCGGGCTTGCTCGCGAAAGCGGAGTGTCAGTCACCGGATGTACCGACTGAACCACCGCATTCGCGAGCAAGCCCGCTCCCACATGGGTTTTGCGGCGCTTTTAGGCTTTTTGCCAGACCTTGGGCTTGAAGAACAACGTCTCGCCCCGCGCCAGGCCGGTCAGGCTGTCGTGGTCTTTCACCACTTCAGCCTCAATCAACTCGCTCTGGCCTTCGACCTTCAGGGTCACCCGGGTGGTCGCGCCAAGCGGGCGAATATCACGCACTTCAGCCGCGTGGTGGTCTTCCAGTTCATGGCGCGACAGCGACACTTCATGCGGGCGGAACAGCACGTGCTTGTCTTCCCCCAAATGCAGGCGGTTGGAGTCGCCGAGGAAGTGATAAACAAAATCACTGGCCGGGTTTTCGTAGACTTCGCCCGGTGAGCCAATCTGCTCGATCACGCCCTTGTTCATCACCACGATGCGGTCCGCCACTTCCATGGCTTCTTCCTGGTCGTGGGTCACGAACACCGAGGTCAGGTTGATGTCTTCGTGCAGGCGCGCCAGCCAGCGGCGCAGTTCTTTACGAACCTTGGCATCCAGGGCGCCGAAGGGTTCATCCAGCAGCAGCACTTTCGGCTCTACCGCCAGGGCGCGCGCCAGGGCGATACGCTGGCGCTGGCCGCCGGAGAGTTGTTCCGGGTAGCGATCCGACAGCCAATCGAGCTGCACCATGTTCAGCAGCTCGTGGACTTTCACGGCGATCTGGCTTTCGGTGGGGCGCTGGTTTTTCGGTTTCATCCGCAGGCCGAACGCGACGTTGTCGAACACGGTCATGTGGCGGAACAGCGCGTAGTGCTGGAACACAAAGCCGACGTTGCGATCACGCACGTCGTGGCCGGAGACGTCTTCACCATGGAATACGATGTTGCCGGCATCCGGGGTTTCGAGACCGGCGATGATCCGCAGCAGGGTGGTCTTGCCGCAGCCGGACGGGCCCAGCAACGCCACCAGCTCGCCACTCTGGATGTCCAGATTGATGCTGTTCAGGGCCTTGAAGGCGTTGAAATTCTTGCTGACATTACGGACTTCGATCGACATGACTTATTCCTCACCAGCACTTTTGCGCAGGCGGTTGATACGGTTCTCGCTCCACTGCTTGAGCAGCAGGATGAAGAGCGCCAGGATCAGCAACAGGCTCGCGACGGCAAACGCGGCGACGTGGTTGTATTCGTTGTAGAGGATCTCGACGTGCAGCGGCAAGGTGTTGGTCACGCCGCGAATGTGGCCGGACACCACCGACACCGCACCGAACTCACCCATGGCCCGCGCGGTACACAGCACCACGCCGTAGATCAGGCCCCACTTGATGTTCGGCACGGTGACATGCCAGAACATCTGCCAACCATTGGCGCCCAGCAGGCGCGCGGCCTCTTCTTCCTGGGTGCCCTGCTCCTGCATCAGCGGGATCAGCTCACGCGCCACGAACGGCACGGTGACGAAGATGGTCGCCAGCACGATGCCCGGCAAGGCGAACACGATCTGGATGTCATGGTCTTGCAGCCACGGGCCAAAGAAGCCCTGGGCGCCGAACATCAACACGTAGACCAGGCCGGCGATCACCGGCGATACCGAGAACGGCAGGTCGATCAGGGTCACCAGGATACTTTTGCCACGGAACGAGTACTTGCTCACGCACCAGGCGGCGCTGACGCCGAACACCACGTTGAGCGGTACCGAAATCACCACGGCGATCACCGTGAGTTTCAATGCCGACAGCGCGTCCGGCTCAAGGATCGCGGTGAAGAACGCACCCAGGCCATTCTTCAGGCCCTGGGACACCACGATAAACAGCGGCAGCAACAAAAACAGGAAGAACACCAGCCAGCCAAGGCTGATCAGGATGCGTCGGGACACCGCACTGCCACGACGGGCAGCGTTTGCCGAGGACGCGGCGGAAATAGACGATTGGGACATGTTCCGCGCCTCCTTATGGGTGTTCGATGCGCCGCTGCAGCAAGTTGATCAGCAGCAGCAGGACAAAGGAAACCACCAGCATCAGCACACCGATGGACGTGGCGCCGTGGTAGTCGTATTGGTCGAGCTTGACCATGATCAGCAGCGGCAGGATCTCGGTTTTCATCGGCATGTTGCCGGCGATGAAGATCACCGAGCCGTACTCACCGACACCTCGTGCAAACGCCAAGGCGAAGCCGGTCAACCAGGCAGGCAGCAGCGCCGGTACCAGGATGTAGCGGAACACTTGCAGGGGCTTGGCGCCGAGACAGGCGGCGGCTTCTTCGATTTCCCGGGGGATATCGGCCAACACCGGCTGCACGGTACGCACCACGAATGGCAGCGTGACGAAGGTCAGCGCGAGAGTGATGCCCAGGGGGGTGTAGGCGATCTTGAAGCCCAGGTCGGCGGCGAACTGGCCTACCAGGCCAGTGGGCGTGTACAGCGCGGTGAGTGCAATACCGGCGACGGCGGTGGGCAGGGCGAACGGCAAGTCGATCATCGCATCGATGATCTTGCGCCCGGGGAAGGTGTAGCGCACCAGTACCCATGCCAGCAGGGTACCGATCACGCCGTTGATGATCGCGGCATACAACGCAGTGCCGAAGCTCAGTTTCAACGCCGCCAGCACACGCGGTGCGGAGATGATGTTCCAGAACTGATCCCAGGTGAGTTGAGCGGCATGTACAAACATCGCCGCAAGGGGGATGAGTACGATCAGGCTGAGGTACACCACGGTGTAGCCCAGCGTCAGCCCGAAGCCGGGTATGACGGGGGAGATACGACGCGACATAAGAGTCCTTGGTTAGCGGGTAGATACCACTGTAGGAGCGAGCTTCTGTGGGAGCTGGCTTGCCTGCGATGCCGGCACCTCGGTGTATCAGTTACACCGAGGTGATGCTATCGCGGGCAAGCCCGGCTCCCACAGAAAGCTGGCTCCTACAGTTTGATTTTGCTTACTGCGCCGAGTAGATCTGGTCGAACACGCCACCGTCATTGAAGAATTTCGGTTGGGCAGTTTTCCAGCCGCCGAAGTCTTTGTCGATAGTCACCAGGTCCAGTTTCGGGAACTGCTGGGCGTATTTGGCGGCGACTTTCTCATCGCGTGGGCGGTAGAAGTTCTTCGCCGCAATCTCCTGGCCAGCCGGGCTGTACAGGTGCTTGAGGTACTCGGTGGCGATCTCGGTATTGCCCTTTTTCTCGGCGTTCTTGTCGACCACGGCCACTGGCGGCTCGGCGAGGATCGACAGTGAAGGTACAACGATGTCGAACTTGTCGGCGCCGCCGTCTTCCTTCAGGGCCAGGAAGGCTTCGTTTTCCCAGGCCAGCAACACGTCACCCTGACCGTTGTTGACGAAGGTGATGGTCGAACCGCGCGCGCCGGTGTCGAGGATCGGCACGTGCTTGAACAGCTCTTTCACGTATTCCTGGGCCTTGGCTTCGCTGCCACCGGCTTTCAGGCCGTAGGCCCAGGCGGCTAGGAAGTTCCAGCGGGCGCCGCCGGAGGTTTTCGGGTTCGGGGTGATCACCGACACGTCTTTCTTGATCAGGTCGCCCCAATCCTTGATGCCTTTAGGGTTGCCCTTGCGTACCAGGAACACGATGGTCGAGGTGTACGGGGTGCTGGCGTCCGGCAGGCGGGTTTGCCAGTTTTCCGGCAGGGTCTTGCCCAGTTTTGCGATTTCGTCGATGTCGCCGGCCAGGGCCAGGGTCACGACGTCGGCGCGCAGGCCGTCGATTACCGCGCGGCCCTGCTTGCCCGAACCACCGTGGGATTGCTGGATCTTGACGTTGTCACCCGGGTGCGACTGCTTCCAGAAGCTGGTGAATTCAGCGTTGTAGTCCTGGTAGAGCTCGCGGGTGGGGTCGTAAGACACGTTGAGCAGTTCGTAATCCTTGGCAACAGCGGAACCGGCAAACACGGCACTGGCCAGTGCTGCCAGGGCATAACGGCGAATCGACGACATAGAAGGCTCCTGAAATTCTTGGGTGTTGGCTTTTTTCTTATAGTTGCGGGTCTTGCAATCGAATCGCCGGTGTTGCTCAGCTCGGTTTGTTGCCCGGGTTCTGCAAACGGAATTTCTCTTTGCGTTCGATTTGTACTACCTGGGCGTTGTGCACAGTGATTTCCACCGCGCCAAACCGCAGATCGCGCAGGGCGCTCTGGATCTCGCGCAAAATGGCTGCTTCGTCCTGGCCGTCAACGCTACGTAGAGATGCGCTCATGGTCGTGCTCCTGAAATGAGAAGTGCCTCGCAGTGGCGGCACTGCTTGCGGCGTGAGGCGATAGTAGATAAGCGCGGATATTCTTAAAAATACTATTTAAGAATGTTTATATAACCAGAAAGAATTTTCTGGTGGGACGAGGGGTTGCGAGGGGTTTTGCGGGACGACCCGTGAAATAAAGCCGTGTGGAGATCCAAATGTGGGAGCGGGCTTGCTCGCGAAGGCGGTGGGTCAGTGACAGATTTGCTGACTGACCCACCGCCTTCGCGAGCAAGCCCGCTCCCACATTTTGGCCCTGTTTGAAATCAGGACAGGCGGTGGTTAACGAATGGTCGGCGCCCTCGCCCAATCCAGCTCACTGGCCGGCATCGGCCGACCAAACCAGTACCCCTGGCCCAGGTCACAGCGCTGTTCCAATAGAAACCGCGCCTGCTCAACCTGCTCGATGCCCTCGGCATGCACCTGCATGCCCATGCTCTGCGCCAACGCGATCACTACCCGCACAATCGCCGCATCGTCCTCATCCCATGGCAACCCGGCGACAAAACCCTGGTCGATCTTGAGCTTCTGCACCGGCAAGCGCTTGAGCCGCAGCAGCGATGAATAACCGGTGCCAAAGTCGTCGATAGCCAGGCGTAAGCCGAGCTCACGCAGGCGATGCATTTGCTCAAGGGCGACTTCCGGGTCCTCCATCACCGCGCTTTCGGTGACTTCCAGCTCTAAAAGCGCCGGATCCAGCCCCGTGTCGTGCAGCACCTTGGCCACTTGCTCATACAGCTCTCGCCGGGCAAACAGGCGGCTGGACACATTCACCGCGAGAAACGTCAACGGTGCACCGTCTGCCAGCCACTGGCACATCTGGCGGCAGGCCTGGTCCATGACCCAGGCGTCGATGTCGGCAATCAGCCCGGTGCGCTCGGCAATCGGGATGAATTCCCCCGGCGGCACCAGCCCGCGCTCCGGGTGCTGCCAGCGCACCAGGGCTTCGACGCCGATCATTCGGCTGTCTTGCAGGTCGTGCACTGGCTGGTAGTAAACCCGCAGCTCCTGCTGATCCAGGGCGCGGCGCAGTTCACCGGCCATTTCCACGCGGTGCTGGGCGTGGGCAGTAAGCTCTTCGGTGTACAAGGCGTAGCCTTCGCGGCCGGCGCTCTTGGCCTTGAACAACGCGGAGTCGGCGTTGCGCAGCAGTTGCTCGGCGCTCAGCGCGTCGCTGGGGAACAGGCTGATCCCGATGCTCACGCTGATAAACAGTTGATGGCCGTCGAAGATGACCGGTTCTTTCATCGCGTCGAGAATACGTTGCGCCAGGGCGGCGGCCTGGCCCACCTGTGGACAACTTTCCGCCAGCACCGCGAACTCGTCACCGCCCAGGCGCGCCAGGGTCACGCCGGGGCCGAACAGGCCTTGCAGGCGCTCGCCGACGGCCTTGAGCAACTGGTCGCCGACGTTATGGCCGAGGCTGTCGTTGATGATCTTGAAATGGTCGAGGTCGAGCAGCAGCAAGGCGCAGCCACGTTTATGGATCTGCGCGGAGGCCAGGGCCTGTTCGGCACGGTCGGTGAACAGCAGGCGGTTGGGCAGGTCGGTCAGCGGGTCGTGATGGGCCAGGTGCGCCAACTCGCTCTCGGAGTGCTTGATGGCGCTGATATCGGAGAACACCGCGACGTAGTGGCTGATATGGCCCTGCTCATCACGGATCACCCGGATGGTCTGCCACTGTGGATAGATTTCGCCGCTTTTACGGCGGTTCCAGATTTCACCGCTCCATTCACCGTCACGTTCCAGCGTCTCGAACATCGCCTGGTAGAAACTGGCCGAGTGGCGCCCGGACTTGAACAGGCTCGGCTGGTGCCCCAGCACGTCTTCGCACTGGTAGCCGGTGATTTCGATAAAGGCCCGGTTGACGTGAACAATCAGCCCCAGGGCATCGGTGACCAGCACCCCTTCGCGGGTGCAATCGAACACGGCGGCGGCCTGGCGCAGGCGCTCGCGGTTTTCCTTCAGTGGCTGCTGGATCAGGTTCGCCCGGGCAAAGTGCGCGCAGAGCAGGTAGATCGCCAGGGCACTGAGGCTGACCCACAGGTAACCGCGTATCTGAAGCCAGCGGCCCAGCTCCACGGGTTCATCGATAAAGTTGATCAATACCTGATGGCTGAGCTGAATCCACACAATCGAAACCAGCAGGTACATCAGCCCGGCACGCAGGGCACCTCGGTATGAAAACAGCATATGTTCAGTAATCCTTACTAAAAAACCAGATTCGCCCTACAAAGGTTACGGATTATAGAATAAGAAACATCCAGTCACTCCTATCTGAAAGGGCGGCTGGTTTTATCTGTAGGCTTAGTGATAATGCGCAAGCTGGTTTTTTCTTTATCTGAGGGCCATACAGCCTATGTGGTACAACGGTTTTCTTGACTTGTCGGCCTGGCAACTGGTGGCAGTCACTCTGTTGATGACCCACGTGACCATTGTCGGGGTCACGGTCTATCTGCACCGCTATTCAGCCCACCGCTCCCTGGAGCTCAATGCTGGCCTGAAACACTTCTTCCGCTTCTGGCTGTGGCTCACCACGGCGCAGAACACCCGCGAGTGGACCGCTATCCACCGCAAACACCACGCCAAGTGCGAAACCGTCGACGATCCCCACAGCCCGGTGATCAAGGGCCTGTCCACCGTGCTGCGCAAAGGCGCCGAGCTGTATCGCGCCGAAGCCGAGAACCCCGAGACCCTGCGCATCTACGGCAAGAACTGCCCGGAAGACTGGATCGAGCGCAAGCTCTACACCCCGTACCCGCTGCTGGGCGTGGCGATCATGGGCGTGATCGACCTGCTGCTGTTCGGCACCATCGGCATCACCATCTGGGCCATCCAGATGATGTGGATCCCGTTCTGGGCTGCCGGCGTAATCAACGGCCTGGGTCATGCCATCGGCTACCGCAACTTCGAATGCCGCGATGCGGCCACCAACCTGATTCCCTGGGGCATCATCGTGGGTGGCGAAGAGCTGCATAACAACCACCACACCTACCCCAACTCCGCCAAGCTGTCGGTGAAGAAGTGGGAGTTCGACCTGGGCTGGGCCTGGATCAAAGTGTTCAGCTTCCTGCGCCTGGCCAAGGTGCAACGGGTCGCGCCGATCGCTCACCGGGTCGAAGGCAAGGGCAGCCTGGACATGGACACCGCGATGGCGATCCTCAACAACCGCTTCCAGATCATGGCCCAGTACCGCAAGTTGGTGATTGGCCCGCTGGTCAAGCAGGAACTGGAAAAGGTCGATCACTCGGTGCGCCACCAATTCCATCGCGCCAAGCGCCTGTTGTCGCGGGAGACCAGCCTGCTGGATGACCGCCACCACGTGCGCATCCAGAGCATGCTGGAACACAGCCAGGCCCTGAAAGTGATCTACGAGAAGCGCCTGGCGCTGCAACAGATCTGGCTGAAAACCAGCACCAACGGCCACGACATGCTGGCGGCGATCAAGGAATGGGTGCACGAGGCCGAGGCGAGCGGGATTCAATCCCTGCGGGACTTTGCCCATCAGCTGAAGACCTATTCGCTGCGGCCTGCCGCGGCCTGATACGGCTGTAGCGAGCCGATTTTTTGTGGCAGGGGAGCTTCTGTGGCGAGGGAGCTTGCTCCCGCTGGAGTGCGCAGCGCTCCCAAGATTTTGGGGCCGCTACGCAGCCCAGCCGGAGCAAGCTCCCTCGCCACAACAAGCTCCCTCCCCATAGCAGCTCCTTCCCCACAGCAGCTCCTTCCCCACAGCAGCTCCTTCCCCACCGCAGCTCCTTCCCCACAGCAGCCCCCTCCCCACCGCAACTCCTTCCCCACAGCAAGCCCCTCCCCCCAACAAACTCGCTCCTACATGTTTCTGGCGCCATTTCTTGGTCGCCTCTAATCGGCGCTGATAACGGAACTTCGCAGCAAATTCCCCCTCTCAATCAACACTTCGCCATCCCGGCGGCCCTTGTTGTGACCGCTGCCCAACCCCGCGGCCTGCCCAGAGAGAGTTGTGCCGATGGTCCACGAAAAGACCTTCACCGACACCCCCGTCCTCGAACACCCACGACCGGCAGCCGCCGCTACGTTGCTGGCCCTGATGCATGCCCAGGGCGAAGTGGAACGGCTGAGTGAACGCGAGCAACTGCTGAGTTCGCTGTTGGTCAGTGTGAATGCCGTGCTCTGGGCAATCGAGTGGGACACTCGCCGCGTGCTGTACGTCAGCCCGGCCTATGAGCGGGTTTTCGGACGTACGGCGGGCATGTTGTTGACCGACTATCGGGAATGGCGCAACAGCATCCACCCCGAAGACCTCGACTACGCCGAGCACAGCCTGGCCCAGGTGCTGCACAGCGGCGCCGTGGAAGACCGCGAGTACCGCATCATCACCGCCGACGGGCAGATCCGCTGGCTCAGCGACAAGTGTTACATCAACCAGCAGGCCGAGCCCGGCCAGCCGGTGATCGTGGTAGGCATAGCCGAAGACATCACTGAAAAGAAGCAGCTGGAGCTCGAGCTGCACCGCCTGGCCACCACCGATGTACTGACCCGCAGCAGCAACCGCCGGCATTTCTTCGAGTGCGCCCACCACGAGTTTGAACGCGCCTGCCTGCAAGGCACGCCCCTGGCGTTCCTGTTGCTGGACATCGATGACTTCAAGGTGGTGAACGACACCTACGGCCACCTGGAAGGCGATCAGGTGTTGCAGCGTATCGCCGAGAGCGGTCGGGGAGTTCTGCGCCGTGGCGACCTGTTCGGGCGCATTGGCGGCGAAGAATTCGCCGCCATACTGCCCGGTTGTGCCCCGGAGATGGCAATGCAGGTGGCCGAACGCCTGGGGCACGAGATTGCGCAGCTGAGTTTCAGCCACGACGGTGAGAGCTTCGCGGTCACCGTCAGCCAGGGCCTGGCCAGCCTGACCGCCGAGGACGCCAATGTGGACAGCCTGTTTGCCCGCGCCGACGCGGCCATGTACGAGGCCAAGCGCCAGGGCAAAAACCGCGTGCTCCCCGGCTGACGCTACACGATGACCTGTGGGAGCCGGGCTTGCCCGCGATGCAGGCACCTCGGTATGTCGGTTGTACCGGGATGATGCTATCGCAGGCAAGCCAGCTCCCACACTGGCCCGCATCGCCTGCTAGGTTTTGCGCATACGCGTCAACTCCGGCAAACCCACCTTGAGCAAGCGTGCCGTCTTGCCTTTCGCCAATGCCTCGACGCCTTCATGCTCGGTCAGCCGCGCCAGTTGCGCCGCCAGGTTCATCACCAGCGCTTCGCGGGAATACACCCCGCCCTCCAGCGAATAAATCGCCGCGATCAACTGGCGCAACTCCAGCGGCAGGCGCCAGCGTGTGCGCAGTGCCGAGCCATAGGCCGCACCGAAGGTGTAGAGGGACTCGCCAATCGCTTCATCATCCAGTTCGCCACCGCCCAGCAGCCAGTCTTGCAGGCACCGCAGCAAGGCCAGGTCGCCAAGGCGATGGAGGATGCCGGCGCTGTAGCAGCGCTCGTGATCCAGGTCGAGCATGCGCGCCAGGCTGCGGGCGTAGTCGGCGGTACGCTGGGACAGCTGCCAATGACGCTCGGCGTAATCCACAAGGCTCGGGTCGCTCAGTACCACGTTGTGCTTGAGGGCGAGCCCCAGGATCAGGTTCATGCTCTGCCCCGCCGCCAGCTTATGCAGGGCCATGCCCAGGGTCTGTACCGGCGAACCGTGATGGCCGGCGCTGTTGGCGGCGGCGATCAACACGGCAGTAATCTGAGGGTCCATGCGCACCTGCTCTTCCAGGCGCTTGAGGTCCAGGCCCTCCGGCTCCAGGCTATGTTGCACCGCAGCCTGCACGTCGACCCGCAGCGGCGCGCCGTCGGAGGCTTCCCGGCGGCGCTCCAGAAACACCGGCAAGGTCATGCCCGGCGCCAGGGACGGGACTTCGCAATAAACCGTCTCACCTTCGTTCAGCAGCAAGTCCTGCAGGCGCTGGGTCAGGCTTTCCATGTTCAGGGGTTTGGTCAGGTACGCGGTCGGTGCCAGGGGCAAGGCTTCGCGCACACTGGCGCTGTCGTTGCGGGTACTCAGCAGGATAAACGGCAATAGCGGCGTACGCCGTTGCAGGCGCACGCTGCGCAGCAGGCTCAGGCCATCGACGCCGGGCAGCTCCCAATCGGCAATGATCAGGTCATAGGGTTTGTCACGCAGCAACTCGGTGGCCCGCTGGCCATCGGCACACACATCCAGCCGTGCGTCACAGCGCACATTCAGCAACACCTGCTTGAGCAGATCTCGGGACCAAGGGTCGGCCTCGGCAATCAACACACGGGGTACAGCCGGTAAATCAACAGCAGTCATCCAGCACGCTCCATCGGCAATACCAGCACCTTAGACAAAGGAGCCGCCTGCGTACAATGAACAACGGCTGAATACCGTTCATCGGGCACAAAAAACCCGCCTAAGCGGGTTTTTTGTCGATCAGGTCAACTTTTGATCACAGCTCGGAGAAGCACTCTTCGATGATCGCCAGGCCTTTGTCCAACTGCTCGTCCGGCGAAGTCAGCGGAACCAGCACGCGCAACACGTTGCCGTAGGTGCCGCAGGACAGCAGGATCAAGCCCTTGTCACGCGCCTTGGCCACCACGGAAGCGACAGCAGCGGCGTTCGGCTTATGGCTGTCGCCATCTTCGAACAGCTCGACCGCAATCATCGCGCCCAGGGCACGCACTTCACCGATCACCGGGTACTTGGCCTGGATAGCTTTCAGACCGGTCACCAGGCGCTCGCCCACAGCCTTGCAGCGGTCCAGCAGGTGCTCTTCTTCGAACACTTCCATCACGGCCAGGGCCGCGGCGCAAGCGATCGGGCTGCCGGCGTAGGTGCCGCCCAGGCCGCCCGGAGCGATGGCGTCCATGTATTCAGCCTTGCCGCATACACCGGCCAGCGGGAAGCCGCCTGCGATGGATTTGGCGAAGGTGGTCAGGTCGGCGGCAACGCCCATCTGTTCCATGGCGAAGAAAGTACCGGTACGGCCGGCACCGGTTTGCACTTCGTCGGCGATCAGCAGGATGCCGTGCTTGTCGCACAGTTCGCGCAGGCGCTTCATGAAGGATTTAGGCGCGACGTAGAAACCGCCTTCGCCCTGCACCGGCTCGATGATGATGGCAGCGATATCACGCGGCTCGGCATCGTTCTTGAAGATGCGTTCGATGCTGGCGATAGAGTCGTCATCGCTCACACCGTGCAGCTCGTTCGGGAACAGCGCGCGGAACACGCCGCCTGGCATCAGGCCCATGCCGGCCGAGTACGGCACCACTTTGCCGGTGAGGCCCAGGGTCATCATGGTGCGACCGTGGTAGGCGCCGGTGAACGCGATCACGCCGGCACGGCCAGTGGCGGCACGGGCGATCTTCACGGCGTTCTCTACCGCTTCGGAACCGGTGGTGACCAGCAGGGTTTTCTTGGCGAAATCACCCGGCACCTTGGCGTTAACTTTTTCGCACAGCTCAACGTACGGCTCGTAGGCCAGTACCTGGAAGCAGGTGTGAGTCAGCTTGTTCAGCTGTTCGGTCACGGCGGCGATGATTTTCGGGTGCACGTGGCCGGTGTTCAGCACGGCGATACCGCCGGCGAAGTCGATGAATTCGCGACCTTCAACGTCGGTCACGGTGGCGTTCTTCGCCGACTCGGCGAAGATCGGGTGAATCTGGCCAACACCGCGTGGTACAGCGGCTTCGCGGCGTTTCATCAGGGATGCGTTGGTCTTGCTCATAAAGTCCTCATTCGCCACTCATCGGGTGGCGTGGTCCAAGGAATACGTGGCGGGGAGGCAACTACGGCAGCATGCGATGATCGACTGCCACAGCTTTCCCGGCCACTACGAATAACGGGTGAAACACGCAAAGGGACAGCGCTCTCGTGCCCTTTGCGTTTGCAACAATGCCTTGCCGGGCTTAGATGCCCAGGCAGAGGTATTTGATTTCCAGGTAGTCCTCGATCCCGTACTTGGAGCCTTCACGGCCCAGGCCCGAAGCCTTGATGCCGCCGAACGGCGCCACTTCGTTGGAGATCAACCCGGTGTTGACGCCGACCATGCCGTATTCCAGGGCTTCAGCCACACGGAACACACGGCCCAGGTCGCGGGCATAGAAGTAGGAAGCCAGGCCGAATTCGGTGTCGTTGGACATCGCGATCACTTCAGCTTCGTCTTTGAAGCGGAACAGCGGCGCCAGTGGGCCGAAGGTTTCTTCCTTGGCCACGGCAGCATCTTTCGGCACGTTGACCAGGATGGTCGGCTCGAAGAAGTTGCCTTCCATCACCTTGCCGCCAGCCAACAGGGTCGCGCCTTTGCTCAGGGCATCAGCGATGTGCTCCTGAACCTTGGCCACGGCCTTCTCGTCGATCAGCGGGCCGGTGGTGGTGCCCTCTTCCAGACCATTGCCGATCTTCAGCTTGGCCACTGCCACTTTCAGTTTCTCGGCGAACGCGTCGTACACCGAATCCTGGATGTACAGGCGGTTGGCGCAGACGCAGGTCTGGCCGTTGTTGCGGTACTTGGAAATGATCGCGCCTTCGACGGCCTTATCCAGGTCTGCGTCGTCGAACACGATGAACGGCGCGTTGCCGCCCAGTTCCAGGGAAACCTTCTTGATGTCCTTGGCGCATTCGGCCATCAGCTGGCGACCGATTTCGGTGGAGCCGGTGAAGGACAACTTACGCACGATTGGGTTGCTGGTCAGCTCGCTGCCGATATCGCCGGCGCTGCCGGAGACCACGCTGAACACGCCTTTCGGAATCCCGGCACGCTGGGCCAGCTCGGCCAGGGCGAACGCGGAGAACGGGGTTTGCGACGCAGGCTTGAGCACCATGGTGCAACCGGCAGCCAGGGCCGGGCCGGCTTTACGGGTGATCATCGCGGCCGGGAAGTTCCACGGCGTGATGGCAGCGGTAACGCCGATTGGTTGCTTGATCACGATCAGGCGCTTGTCCGGCTGGTGGCCGGGAATCACATCACCGTAGACGCGCTTGGCTTCTTCGGCGAACCACTCGATGAACGAGGCGGCATAGACGATTTCGCCCTTGGCTTCGGCCAGCGGCTTGCCTTGTTCCAGGGTCATCAGGCGAGCCAGGTCATCCTGGTTCTCGATGATCAGCTCGAACCAGCGGCGCAGCTTGTTGGCGCGGTCCTTGGCGGTAAGTGCACGCCAGGCCGGCAGGGCCTTGTCAGCTGCTTCAATGGCGCGACGGGTTTCGGCGGCGCCCATTTTTGGCACGGTACCGAGGATTTCGCCGGTAGCGGGGTTGTTGACCTTGATCGTTTGACCGTTGTCCGCATCGACCCAAGCGCCATCAATAAAGGCTTGCTGGCGGAACAACTGGGTGTCTTTGAGCTGCATGTCGGCTTTCCTTAACAGCACCGCGCACGCGCGGAGCGAATTAGAGTTGTTGAAAGGCGCCTTGAGGGCTGCCGTCAGGGAAATCATTCACTGGGCGCAAGCACGTAAATAGCGCACGAAAGGACAAATGTGCGGTTCAGCACCCAGGCAGGAGCGTTTGAAATCTCAAACGAATCCTAGGATCAATGGGGGTGCAGGGCAATAGTCTGTTCGAAAAAAAGAACGAAAACGGCGCATTTGCTCGATTTTTCTGATCAGCGTGTTTCGGGCGAGTTCAACCGCAATTCGTCGAGATGCCCGGTACAGGGCTTCGGCAGCGCCTAATCCTACTGGCAGCAGGCCGAAAAGCGGCATGGACGCCCAAGGTCGACATGGGTATGATGTCGCCCGCACAAGCATCCGTAGCTCAGCTGGATAGAGTACTGCCCTCCGAAGGCAGGGGTCGTGGGTTCGAATCCCGCCGGGTGCACCAGATACAGATGAAAAAGCCCCAGGTCGAAAGGCCTGGGGCTTTTTTGTGGGCGTCGATTCAGGGTTTCTGCAACGCCTCCAACCGCGCCGGCAAGTCTTCCTTGGGAAAGCGCTTATGCAACTCCAGCAGCTTCTCATCCGCCGCCTTCGCCTCTCCCGCCTGCCGCAACCGCAGGATTTCCTGCAGCCCTTGCTCCAATGACGGCAGCACAACAGCCGAGCGCTTGCTCATCTTCGCCACCGGCTCATCCGCCAGCGAACCCGCGACTTCTGCCTGCACCTGCGGTGCGCTATCGGCCTGCGGAGCCACGGAGAATCGAGCCATCGGCGCGGCTGCCGGGGCCGGACGGGCCAGGTCTTGCGGAGCGGCCGCGTAAGTCCCTGTGGATAACTCCGGCTGCGGCACCGGCGAGCGCGTGACCAAACCAATCATCAGGGCCACACCCGCTACGGTAGCAAACGCCATCTGCCAGCGCGGCCGTTGGCAGGCCTGTAACCAACGCTGCCACAGGCCGGGTTGCCGCACCGGTGCTTCACGGTGGGCGGTGGCCAGGATGAAGGCGTCCAGGGAAGCCGGCGGCTCGCCGCTGGTGTGTTGACGGAAATGCTCGATCAGCAGCTCGTCGTTCGAGTCCTGGGTATGTCGGGGGTCAGTCATGCGGGTACCTCCTCGGCCAGCAGTCGGCGCAGTTTCTGCTGGGCGTAACGCAAGCGGCTCTTTACCGTTTCCAGTGGGGCGCCGGTGAGCGCGGCGATTTGTGGCACTTCCAGCTCGCCATGCAGGCGCAGCAGGAACACTTCGCGCTGGTCTTCGGGCAAGTCTTGCAGTGCGCTGTCCAGGCGCGCCTGATCACGGCTCAGGCTCAGCAGTTGCTCAGGCCCGGCGCTGTCGTCGGGCTGGCCGTGAAGCTGCTCATCGTAGCTGTCGTGCAGCGGGTTGTGGATGCCGTGCTTGCGCCAGTGGTCGATCAGGCGGTTGCGGGCAATCTGGAACAGCCAGGTGCGAAAACTCGCCCGCCCCTGTGGCTCGCTGGTGCTGCGGATCAGGCTGAGCCAGGTGTCCTGGAACACTTCCTCGGCCAGTTCGGCCTTGTTGCTCAAGGACACGAGAAAACGGTACAGGCCCTGTCGATGCCGCGCATACAGGGCCTCGAACGCTGCACCGTCGCCGCTGCGGTAGCGGGACAGCAGGGCTTCGTCGCTGGGTGAATCCATCAGGTGGCGCACTCCTTTGAGGTGGATCAGTGTTTGGCCGGGGCCTGGAGGCTCTGGGCCAATTCGACCAGTTGCACAAACTCGCTGCGTAAGCCGAAGGGGTCGTCGCCCCGGGCGGAGCGGGCCAGTGCCGCCGTGTCCTTGAAACTCATGGAGCCAGTGTAGCGGCCATCACCCTTGAGTTGCTGGGCGAAGGCGGCCACGGCGGCAGAGAAACGCAGGTCGTCGCTGGGTTTGCCGCTCTGCTGGTTGCTGATCGGGTGTTCGATCAGTCGGCTATCGCCGCCTTCCGCTGGTTTGTAGCGTACCCGCAACATCGCCAACTCATCAGTTTTACCGTCAGCCTTGGCCGCCGATGCGTAGCGCAGGGACTCCAGCCAACCCTGTTCACCCTTCGGGACAATCTCATACAACGCGGTCACCGTATGCCCTGCACCGATTTCGCCGGCGTCGACCTTGTCGTTGTTGAAATCCTCACGCTTCAGGGCGCGGTTTTCATAACCCAGCAATCGGTATTCACTGACCTGCGCCGGATTGAATTCCACTTGCAGTTTCACATCCCGGGCCACCACGGCGAGGGTTGAGCTGAGCTGGTCCACCAGCACTTTGCGGGCTTCGCGCAGGTTGTCGATATAGGCGTAGTTGCCATCACCGGCATCGGCCAGTTGTTCCATCAGGTGTTCGTTGTAGTTATCCACACCGAAGCCGAGGGTGGTCAGGGACACGCCGCTTTTGCGCTGGTCGACGGCCATTTGCTTGAGGCTGTCGAAGTCACTGACGCCCACGTTGAAGTCGCCATCGGTGGCCAGCAGGATGCGGTTGATGCCTTTGTCGATAAACCCTTCGCGGGCCATTTGGTAGGCCATTTCGATCCCCGACGCGCCTGCGGTGGAGCCGCCGGCGGTAAGTTGGTCGATGGCATTGCGGATCGTGGTTTTGTCGCGGCCCGAGGTGGGCTTGAGCACCACCCGCGATTCGCCGGCGTAGACCACCAGCGAGACGCGGTCCTGGTCGCGCAGTTGGTCCACCAGCAATTTCAGGGTGCTCTTGACCAGAGGCAGGCCTTCGCGGCGATTCATCGAGCCGGATACGTCCACCAGGAACACCAGGTTGGCCGGTGCCAGGTCTGCCACCGCGCGGTCCGAGGCCTTGATGCCGATGCGCAACAGTCGGGTGTGGGGGTTCCAGGGTGACGGTGCTACTTCAGTGGTCACGCCAAAGGGCGAGCCGTCGGTGGGCAAGGCGTAGTCATAAGGGAAGTAATTGACCATCTCCTCAAGTCGCACAGCACCTTCGGGCGGCAGGCTGCCTTGATTAAGGAAACGTCGTACGTTGGCATAGCTGCCGGTGTCGACATCGACGCTGAAGGTGGAGACCGGTGTTTCGGCAACGCTGCGAATCGGGTTGTCCGGGAGGTTCTGATAGTGCTCCCGAGGCTCGGTCTGGTATTGCATGGCGATCGAGTCGTTCATGACCAATCGCGACGCCATCGGTGCAGGCGCAACCATCCGCTTGACCATGGCCCCCTGGACGCTGGCGGGCTCACTTTGCACCTCCACGACAGGCGCCGACTCAGCGGGCTTGGCCACGTCACGGGATGAAGAGAGCCCACACCCGGCAAGCGCCACCAGCAGGGTCACGGTGAAGCCTTGGGCGGCAGGACGCAACAGCAGAAGAGGACGGGACATGGGCTGAACCTCGTGAATGAATGATCCGTTCACAAGGTCAGACGCAAGGGGCTGGCGATTCGGGTTAAAGCAACTTAGAGCGACGGAATATTTCCTGTCGCCGCCACAGTCGCCACCGGGACACGCTCATTAGGCGCAGTTACGTCATACACATGCTGCTCACAGCCCTTCCCGATAATCACGAATTCCACCAGGTAAACCTTTTGCTTCTCAGGCTTGAAGGTCGAACTCATGGGGCCGCACTCATACACATAGGTTTTGACGAGGCCGACATAGTTGGCGTTGTAGACCCGTGACTCGCCGATCACTTCAAAGGGCTGCCCCGGGTCAGCCTGCACTTCCAACTGCGGGAAGCGTTTGGCGACGGCGCTGTTGCCCACTTCGTTCATCTTGGCGATCCAGCCGAATACCTTGCCACGGCCGGAATCCACCACCGTCCCGAGGATTTCCGGTCGCTGGTCTGCATCGGAACTACGGCGTACGGAGAACTGCACCGGATAGGTAAAACCGGTTGCCTTCATGATGACCTTGGCGTGTTCGGCGTCCACCTCGACCTTTTTCTGCTGCAACTGGACGCCGTCCGTCAGCAGGCTTGGCGAGGAGTTCCTGGCAGTGGAGTGGCAGCCGGCCAAGACCAGGGCGAGGATTAAGAGTGAGGTCTTTTTCATGGGTTACTTCCTTGAGCACATTTAAAAGTCTGGCTCGGGCTACGTGGGAGAACCGCAGCCCGATGCCGTTTTCTATCGGCCGTAATACTTAAAACGCGTACCGCGCCTTGAGCATGACCCCATCGGCATCAAAACCACTGCGGGCCTGGCGGGTGTAGCTGGCACCCACGGTAAAGTCCGACACCTGGTAGTTCACGCCGACACTGGCTTCATAGCTGTCACGCGCCACCGAAGCGCCGGTGACGGTGAACGCAGAACCGCCGAGCACATAGCTGGAGGTTTGTGCGACGCGATCACCCATCAGGTCGTGATACGCCATCAAGGTTGCTTCCGGCTGCAAGCTACCGGCACCCATGGGCAAGTTGCCCGCCAAGCGCACACCAGCGCCCAGCTCGCCCACTTCATAGCGTTGCGACTGGGTGCTCAGCGCGGCCGAGGAGCCCTTCTCGTTGAAACCGTCCATGCGCACGTTGGCGTAACGCGCTGCCACGCGCGGCTCGATCACCACGGCCTGCGACGGCTTGAAGCTGTAGCCGCCGATCACACTGGCAGACAGCACATTGCTGTCGTAACTGCCCTTGGCTGTGGTGCCGGCGATATGGCGTTTGCTGTCGTTGTCGTTATGGCCATAGCTGAGGCTGCCGTCGACAAACCAGTTTTGCAGCGACCAGTTGCCGTACAGCGACAGCGCATGGCCCTCCACATCGGTCTTGTTGCCGAGGTCGGAATGGATGTTGGAGTTAAGGTAGCTGTACGCCACGCCCAACGTGGTGGTGTCGTTCAAGCGCCCGTCCACACCCACGGCCATGCCGCTGCTGTTGGCCGAGTAGCCGTTGTTGCCGCCACGCCCGTCCTGGTCCATGTTGCTGCTCAGGCCCTGCACCCACACGCCGCCGGTTTGATGGCTTTCGCGCTGGTCGGTGAGGCGGTTGAAGATCGCGCCGTTGACCACGGTCTGGCCCGACAACGCCACGTCCAGGGCGCCGCGATTGACGTCCGGCTTGAGTTGTTCGCTGACCTGAGCAAGCTGCTGTGCTGTGCCGGCGTCAGCCAGGGTTTGGAACACTGGGTCGTTCTGATTGAGTCCGCTCAGTACGTCGTTTTTAAAGGTGTTCACCGCCGTCGCTGACGCAGCGCCGGCGCCCACCGCGGCGAGCTCCTGCTGCACTTGCTGGTTGTCTTTAACCGCCACTACGGCCTTGACCGTTTGCGCGTCGGCCGAGTAGCTCAGCACGTTCAGCAGAGAGGACGAGCTGGCCACAGACAGGCCATTGTCTTGCACGCTGGTGGCTTGCAACAGGGTGTACTGAGTGCCGTTGTTGGTGCTGGCGAAGTCGCCCGGCTTGGCGCTCACGGTCAGCTTCGAAGCCTGGGCGAAATTCGCTGCACCGTTGACAGTCAGGTACGGCGTGGTCGGCACTACGCTGTCGGCCAGGTGCATATCAATACCTGCGCCGCTAGCAACGTTGAGGTTGCCAGTGATCGCAGTACCGGGCGCCGACAGGTTCAGCGAGCCCGAGTTGACCGATACCGGCGCGATGATGCGGCTGCCGGTGAAATCGGCCTGGCCGGCGATATTCACGGCGTTGACGTTGAGCACGTCGCCGATGATCTTGCCGCCCGTCCAGTTCAAGGTGGCCAGGTTTGCCGCGTCGATGGCGATGCCGGCGTTACTGCGGATTTCGCCGGCTTGCTGGTTGATCTCGAACGCCGAGGTCTGGTCCGTGGCATCTACATGAATGGCTGTACCATCGGCGCTGATCGTGCCGCGGTTAACGATGCCGCGCGCGCCGGTCGCGCTGTTCTGGGCAAAGGTTGCCCCGGCAAACTCGAAGGCATTGGCGTTGGTGCCCGTGGCCTCGACGGTGCCGGTGTTGAGGATGTAGTCGACCGTACCGTTTAGAAACATCACCGTCTTGGCGTCATTGCCGTTGGCAGAAAGCAGGCCGCTGTTTTCGATGCGCAGAGGGTTGGTGTCGGTTTCCACCTCGATGCCCCAGGCGCCCTCGCCCGTCGCCTTGAGCGTGCCGGCGTTGAGGATTTTGCCGCCGACGGTGGTACCCAGATTGTTCTGGCGGTCGAGGATCAGGCCGATGGCGTAATCACCTTTCATGTCGATCACACCGGTGTTCGAGACGTCGCCGGCGATGGTGGTGCCATGCAGGTAAATGCCTTCGCCGCCATCCACGTAGGAAGGTGAAGCCGGCGGCGTCAGGGGCAGCGTGGAACGGATGGTGCCAGAGTTGATGACACTTCCACCGATGGTCGTCGCGCCGATCTCAAGGCCCTCGTAACCCCCATTTTTCATAAGAATGTTGCCCGCCTGGACCACGTCCCCGGTGACAGTTCCCGGGCTCAGGTTCTGCGGGCCCGACCAGAACAGCGGATCCAGGGCAATCGCACGGATGGCGGCGCCCTGGGAATCCAGAGTGATGTCGGCACGGTTGATCAACGAACCCTGGATAGTGGTGTTGGCCACACCCAGTCCGGCAGGGTTGGTGGTGGTCGGCACCACTACTTCGGAGAACGTCCCGTTGATAATCAATGACTCATTAAAGGTCTCGCCGACCCAAATGTTCTTGCCCTGCCCCAAGTCGAATTCCACCGCCAGCGCTTGCGTACTGATTGCGCCGACCATGAGTGCCAACAGGCTTTTCTGGAACTGCTTACGCTTCATTTCAAACTCCATGAACTACATTAAAAGCCGCCAATAGGCCCGGCGGCAGTAGGTGTGCTAAGCGAGGGATCAATTGATCCGAATGCATTCCCCCAGGGTGCCTTCCTGAAACGCAGGCGCGCGCCTGTGCACCACAGCGGGCGGTGACAGAAAAGAGGCTTGGGGGGCGAGGTTCACATTAATCCTTAATGTCATTTGAAAACGCTGCAGTCCATGCAGCCCGACCGGTTGCGGGTGGGCGGGGTAAAGACAATGGGATATACAAAATGTTCAAGGTGCTCGGCGGGTTCTATCAAACTGCTCGCGTCAGGATCAGCCACCGCAAGCCACGCGGCGACCTCTCGCTGGTCTACTTGAGCTCCTTCACCAAATAACTCCCGGAGATCTGCGTGATACCCGTCAACGCGCGGCGCAACGCCTCAGGATCAGTGCGATATGTGAGCGGCGTGTAGCCGTAGACATTCTGGCCATTGAACGGCGTGATCGACTCCACCGTGCGCCAGAGCATCTCGTCGCCACGGTCCATGCGCGCCACCACGGTGAGCGTCGGGTAGACCACGCTGCTGAAACCCTGGGTCAGGCGAAAGCCCCACTCGCCTACCGTCAGTTGAATCTGCGCATCGGCCGGCTCGTCGTCACCCACCACTTTGAGCGATGACGTCTTACCCAAGGCATCAATGAAGGCCTGCTTGAGCAACACACCCAAGTCGATATTTTCGGCGTCCATCACCGTGAGGATCGCCGCCGGCGTCGACATCTCGGCCAGTTGCCCCGCCTTCATGCCGGCGGCAAACCCCGCGCCGCTCAAGGCCGCCGTGCCCAACTTGGACGCGCCGCTGGCCATGCCGACGCCCGCGCCAAGCCCGGCGCCCAGGGCCGCACCCCAGGCTTGTTCACGGCCCATGTAGACCATGTTCTTTTCCCACTTTACGGGCAGCACTTTGACCGTCTTGACCTGCGCACGATGCTCGGGCGTGAGGGGCTGGCTGACGCAGCCGCCGAGGATGAGGGTGGAGAGGAGAATCAGGAGAAGGTTTTTCACATCAGTCCTTTAATGTTGGTGGTGGGTGGATGCGTTTAATCATCGCCAGGGTGTCGGCAATGGGGGTGAAGACATGAGGCATTGGGAGTGGGCCAGTACTTTGCTGCCTTGCGTGGGTTTGGGTGCGGGCTTATAGTCCGGGCCGTCGCCCACATGGCGATTCAGGTTTGGCGACCTGACAACAGAGCGCAAAAGCATCCCGCTTCTATGCAGGTGTTTTTGCACCCGCAAAGCTGTGCATGATATGGCGGCTGTGCGCGGGAGACCTTCGGGTCTGCCGGTTTTCTCTGTTGCCGGTTCGCCAACCTGCGTACGGCCGCCACCCATTCGTTTGGCGACGAATGAGTGGTGGCTTAATCCACCAACAGAGTACTGACAATGAATCGATACATGCCCCTCACGGGCCACGACTGCACCGTCCCCGCCCTGCTTATCGACACCCATGCGCCCCTCGATGTCCTCCACGACGCCGCCGTGTACCGGATTCGCGCCGTCACCCAACTGCTGGAAAACCTGGCCTTCCGCGACCAACTCAGCAGCGATGCTGTGGTGCTTCAAGACTTCGCCCAATTGCTGGCGATTCCGCTGCGCGATGGGTGTGATTTGCTGGATGTCATCAGTCGCAGACTCAATACCGATCCATCCTGAGTAAAAGCCGGGCGGCCTGGGTGCCGCCCCTTTAACTCGGTTAAACAACCTCACTTACCATGAAGCAAAACTTTTAAAGCATCTTTAGAAACGCACACTATGCGTGCCCACTCTTCTTTTTCCAAATACTCTTTATCAGAAAGATCAGGACCATACTTATCAAAAAGCGCGTCAATAGCTTGAACCACGTCCTCGATGGCTCTAGCTTCCTGATCATTTTTCAAAACTAGCCCTATCCAAGTGTATGCATTTTCAGCGAGCCCTGTATCGTCATATAAAAAATGTATTGTGTAATCAAGTTCATCATAAGCTAAATTCGGCGATGAACGTTCTACCCAGGCACGGAACTGGTAATCTGAGTCCGACAAACCTGCCAGATAGGAAACCAGCTCCTCTCTCATACTCGGAAATTTTAACTCGGAGAGTTCCAAGTTTTCCATTTTTTATACTCACTCTGGGCAAAGGGGACGGATTTATTTAATTGACCTAGCTGGAGTTTTTAAATCTAATATTTAAACAAATCCGTCACTTTTACGTCCTAAATAAATCCTTGCCCTTTACGTTAAAGAGCAACTCTGCCAGCATTAAAACGTGGATTGCCCCCTATTTTCCAAAACGTGTGCAGATAGATAAACACTCAACTTATCAGACAAGCCTATCCGTTCAATATAAGCAACAATATATACAGCAGAGCTCTCGTCCGCCTCACATACCGGCTCAGACATTTGCTCTTGTAGCCCTACAATCTTATAGGCCTTATTGGCAAAAAAACCGATCACCAACAATATTAAAATTAAACTATTTTGTTCTACGCTTTCAGATGCAAAATTTCCTTCTGCCAGCGGTCCGCTCTGCATATCATCGGAGTCTAGATAATATGCTAATTCATCAGCACTGAGCCCTCGATCAGACAACCATCGCCAACACTTATCAACTGCCTCCTGACATTTTTTTTGCGTATCACTCGCCGAGTCAAGGTTACGTAGAGCATAATCAAGCAACAGAAGGAAAATTGAGGCTTTCTTTACCCACATCATACTGTCAATGACTTTAAGCGCTTCTTCATTGTCCATTAACTATTCTCCCATCTTTAACTAGGACTGTTAGACGATTTGGCATTGCTGCCCCTCCCTCAGCGGTAACTCTTAGCAGAAGAGTAGGATAGCGCTGACTGAATTGTTTAACCACCCCATTCAGGTCACTATTACCCGTCAAACCTGCACTACACTTATTACAGATACCACTTGCATTTGGTTAAAGGGGACGGATTTATTTAATTAACTCATAAGAAATTTTTAATATTTAAATAAATCCGCCCCCTTTACGCTGTTATATCATCGACCGAGAAATAGGGGGTCAGACCACTATTAATACTTTAATTAGAAAACCGTGGCCTGAACCCTATTTCCCGCGCCCGATTCTCGCTCTAATTCACGCGTTAAACAAAACTTCTCTCAGCAAGTCCTGCCTCTCTGCCTGAGCCCCTACGGCTGCAGTGAAGCACTGATTATAGGCAGCAATCTTCAAAACGCCGCCCAAATCTTCTACTGCAAAGCAGTCGATATCCATTAACTTCTTTTCGTCGACACCCACTAACTGAAGCAAGGATTTGCTTACCCACATGAAAGCGCCAACCGCCTCAATGTAGCCGTTTCTTAAAACCCAACGCCCAGGATTTTTTGATATATCTACGACCTCTTGGGTCAGCGGAAAAGGCAGCCCATTACTTTTCTTGGGCAGATGAGCGTGTTCGACGCGCTCAACTTCAAAGAGCGTAAGACTCTCGGCATTTTGCCATCGATCATACTCGGCGTCGTAAATTCGAGCCTGAACAAAGCCGGGCTCATCGATTAAAGCTTCAATCAAGGTCTGTGCAACTTCAATCGAATTCGCCAGGTGTTTCATATCAAGCCGATAAAACGCTTTATCTGCCACATACGAAAACTCGACAGAACCGTTTGCCAGCTCAATAAAAAAACTCTGACACTTGTTTTTCTCCAAGTAATTCGAAACGTCCGCCAACCCTATTTTCTTGCCGGTAAAGCCATCAATGACGGTATCCTCATTAAAGTTTTTGAGCTGTTGTATTAGCCGCCCCCATACAACTGAAGCGCCATCATGTAGCCTCTCGCTAAAGACAATTTCAATTTCAGCCATATGATTAGCCACCGAACTCTTTAATAATCACAGTAATATTACGTTGCTTTCCATACTCTATAAGCTTGCTCGCGTCAGCCATTCCGCCCGGTTGAACTCGGATGTCCAAAATTTTCGTTGCCGGTACGCCATCCACGGTAATTTTTGAACTTTGCAAGGTGTCCATATGGGTTCTCATGTCATAAGACCACCCTTTACCTCGGGTATCAATCGTTTTCAAACTCACCACATTGGGTCAAAGGGGACGGATTTATTTAATCAACTCATCTGGATTTTTAAATATTTAAATAAATCCGTCCCCTTTACGCACTTGGTATTTTTCCGTAAGGGTTCGCAGCATTTGCGTTGACAAATATCTTTCCACCAGGCTCAACCACGCGAGTAGCTTCCGGAAGAAAATCCATCATTGAGTTAGTACCACCTGCACTCTTGGGAATGAATGGGTTACTAGCAACAATCTCTCCCACCGAACTATCCTTGAAAGGAAGTTTCGTTGCGTCCGCTCGAATACCAGACTGAATATCTGCTCGGACATCCACGTTTATAGCACCAGGAGTTTGAGCATTCTTCCCACCAAATAACTCAACAGTGGGTTTCCCACCAGAACTAGCTAATTCTCCTGTCGCTTTTGCACCGAGCCTTTCTCAACCATTTTTTAAACGCAGAATCGTTATTCAACTGAAAGACATTATTCTTTTTTCTAAGAAATCGATAAAGTTTTTCGCATACAAACTAGAAGTTTGATCAGAAAGTTCAAGCCTATAAACAGGATACTCTCCATCATTAAGACCATCGTCCGTGGCAAAATAAAATGATTCCCCTGCACCCGGCGGTTCGCAGATAAATAGCCTCTCCTTCCCACACAACCCATTTCGACCGTTAACGATTGACATATAAACGATATCCCCCCCCCTTACACTATCAAAATCCATTTCGTAGATACTATAAATCTCCTCCCCAGATATTTCCCCGCCAGAATAACACTTCAGCCACCATTTATAGCTATCAGGCAACTTCAACCCAAGACGAGCTTCAGCTTTATAAATCCACTCATCAGCAATCCCGTCACCATAATCAGCAAACTCAACGTAATCCGACTCTTTAATAAGATTAATTATTCTCGAATAATCCACGCCTAATTACTCCCCGCTCCGAGCCCGCAACTTCCAATAATCCGACTGATAAGAGTTAAACTCTTTAGCCTGCTTTGTCAATGTTTTTGCATTCAAATCCGTAGGAACTGAAACATAGTCAGTCGTAGGGTTTCTGTATTCTGCAGAGTCTTTGTAACGAGTATACCTAAAGCTTTGAGCGGCATTGGATGGGACATGAAGAACACTGCTATTCTGGCTATGGAAAACAGAACCAACTTCTGCAAGTGAACCACGAGTACCAGCGAATCCATTAACTTCAGTTTGCGAGAGATGATGTAACTCAACTGATTTCCCATCATACCCAATTGGTGCTCGACCCGAGGCCATCCTCTCAAGGTTTGAGCCTTCAACAGTTTTACCTCGTACTCTCCAGGTCGATAGGGCCTCTGGGTCAAAGAGGTCGTTACGTTGATAAACAGTCCTATCTAGAACTGTTGTTTTATTCCAAAAAACATCAACTTTAGGCGTCGTACTTGCAACATTACTACCCGCCGTCGTGCCCGTACCAGCAGAACCTAGCCCTTTTGCACCACTGGCAAGCTCTCCAGCTAACTTACCATTAAAGTATTTACTCGCGCCGCCAAACAGAGCCGCCTGAGCTGCGGATTTCGCCGTGCTCCATGCCAGGTCAGACGTTACGCTCGACTCTCCTGGAAAGGTTTCCGGAAAGAAAGAAGCTAGCACTCGGTCGGGCTCATTGGATTTAAAATCCGCCGTAATCCGGCTAGCAGAATCCCATGCCCCCACCATCGAGGTGGTGCCAAGCGCTCCTAAGCCGATGGGTAAGGCACAGGTAACAACGCCAACACATGCGGGTGACGACATCACCATCCCGGTATATGCAGTAGCCCCTCCGACTAGGCCAAGGGCAGTGTCTTTGCTTGCTCCAACGACCTGCACCGCCTTGCCGTGAGCATTGAGCGTATCGTCGCTCCAATCCTGCCAACTACGGCCACCAAACTGGCCGGTCGCCTCAAGTAACGCGATCTCCTCACTAAAAGTGGCGCCGCGATCCTGAAGTGCCTTGAAGTCCTTATAGGTTTCATCGTTGGTCGGGATCGACTCTGCGCAACTAACCAAAGCGCAGGCCGCCGCATTCAAACGATCAGCCTTTTCCGGATGGAACCGTCGCTGTTCATCCAACGCATCGGCTTGAGACTTGTGAAGCTGGTGGTTGTACTGCGTGGCATTTTTCGCCACCCAGCCACCCTTCTCCAATTTGCTAGCATCTGCATCTTTTTGTGTGGCCGCAGCTAAAACACCGACCAGTTGAGAACTCATGGACAACAATGTCTTGTCGCCCTTCACGATGTCGTTAAGCTGTACGACCAGTGCCTCATTGGCGCCGGCTGCCAATGCGCCTGTACGGAAATCTCCACCCGTTGCTTCGGCCAAGAGGCCACCGACCATCGCATGAATCGCGATCTTGGGAATTGAACCGTTTTCGATGTTCCACTTTTTCGTGTAGTCGCCGACGGCATTGAAGCTGGCCGCTGCCAGGGTATTGAATAGCGCAGTTTTCAGCGCCTCACTCCCACTGCCGCCCTGCCCCAATGCTTTACTCAACAGCGTTGAAGTACCGCCTTGCAATGTCTGGTTCGCGGCAAACTGCCCTACACCAGTCCATGTGTTGAGCTGTGGCCCCGTTATTTGCTTAGTCGCCTGATCAGTATGAGTTCCGGTCCAGCCATCAAAATAAGCTGCGGTCAATCCAGCGGTCACACCGGAAATCGTATACCCCTTCAAAGCATCCGAAGAGGTGACATCCTTGAACACCGCCCCTAAGTTGCCACGATTATTAACGACACTAACCGTCGCATTGGTCGCAGCGCCTGCCGCTACGGCTCCCGCACCTGCCGCGACAGCGACGCCTGCTCCAGCACCTGCAGCCGCAGTCATTGCCAACGGCCCGACAAATGCGGCCATCAGAATTGCTATTACAATCTGCGAGCCCGCACCTAAACCGGAGTTACTGTATTTGAAGCTATCGTGGATCTCTTTGACTTGGCGCCAGTCCACGTCACCGCGCTTTTCAGCATCCTTGAGCCAAGCCAGATTCGGATCGGCTTTGACCATGGTATCGATGGTCTGACTAACGGTTTGCTGATCGATCTGCCTGACATCAATCTTCAATCCGTCGACAGCTTTGATAACGACCTGCCCTTGAGCGATCATTTCACTCTGGCGCAGCGTTTCGTCAGTGTTGCCTTTACCTTTGGCGCTGAACCAAGCGAGGTCACCCTTGCTCTTGGTATGGCTCTCGTCATGAAGGTCTTTGACGCCTTCAAAGACGATGGCCCCGCCACTGTTAAGAATGATGTCATTACCACTATCAAGCTTCGCGACCTGGTAACGCTGGTCACCTTCGCTGATCAACGTGAGGTTGCCGCCAGTCTTGATCTCGGTCCCAACGTTCGTGGTGCGGGTTACTTCGTCTCGCTGCTCTTTCTTCGCGCCCCAGCCACCGTTCTCCTTCATGTCATACAACGTATGAGTACTGTTCTGCGCCGCCAGCAAATTCAACTTATCCCCGCTATACAGATAAGCCTCATTCCCCGCACTGATCTTGCTCGCCACCAGCGTGGTGTCGCGCCCGGCCTGGCTCGTAAAGTCCCTGCCCGCCGTCAGCACACTGGCTAACTGCGTGGTCTGCTCATCCGCGGTCTTAATGCGTTTCTTGCCGTCTTTTTCCTTGCCTTCGACGTTGTGCACATCGCTGACAGACGCCACGTTGAAATCGCGCCCGGCCTGAATGTTCAGGTCCTTACCCGCGGTGGCGTTGCTGCCGATGATGTTGACGTCTTGCCCCGCCACCATGCTCAGGTTGCCACCGGCCGTGACCGTGGCCGCTTGGTTTTTCACGTCGGTGGTGATGCTGGATTTGTGCCCGCCGTCGCTGAAGGCGTGGATCTCGCTGGTGTCGCTGACGGCGATCAGGTTGAGGTCGCGCCCGGCTTTCAGGTCGGCATCGCCGCCGGCGGTGAGTGCACCGTGGTTGGTGAGGTCGCGGCCAGCGTCGATGGCCAGGTTTTCGCGGGCGGTGATGGTGCCGGCGCTGCTGTCGGTGAGGGTGCGCATGCCGGCACCCTGGCGCACCTGGATGGCGGTGTTGTCGTTGGTGATGTCGCCCTTCAGGGTGGTGAGGCTGACCTGGGTGCCGCGTATCTCGCCAGCCATGGAATTGCGGATGCTGTCCTGGGCCAGCAGGCTGAGGTTGTTGCCGGCCTCGATCAGGCCGCCGGTGTAGAGGCTGCCGCTGCTGGCCACTGAGAGGTTGTTGCTGGCGCGCAGGGTGCCGACGTTGATCAGGTCGCCGCCGGTCATCAGGTTGAGGTCGCGGCCCTGGATCAGGCTGTTGCCGCGCACGTTGCGGGAGTCGGCCTGGGCCAGGTAGAGCACCGGCACGAGCACGGTCTGGCCGTCGACCACGCGGTTTTCCATCCACACGATGTCGTGGGTCAGGGCGCCGACTTGCTGGTCAGTGAGGGATACGCCGACGCTCAGGCGCAAGGCGTCCTTGCTGGCCAGGGCGTTGTCCATCAGGTAGCGGAACTGGTCGTAGTCGCTGGTCAGGCCACCGGCGAGGAAGCGTTGCCCGGTTTGCGCCAGCACCGCATCGCGGATCAGCCGTGACTCGTATTGCCCGTCACCCAGGCGACGCCAGGCGTTGTCGGGGCTGTAGCCGAGCTTGCCGAGCATGTAGTCGGAGCTGAAGAAGCCCGCCACAGTGGTGAGGTTCGGGTTGGTCTCGATCAGGTAGTGACTGGTGGGGTCGGCGTTTTTGATGAACAGGCCGTAGTCGCCCTTGGGCAACTGGAAGCCGGGCGCGGTGGTGGGGTCGACCGGGGTGAAGGACTCGCCGGTGTAGTCCACGGGTACGTAGCGGCCGTCGGGCGCGATGCTGGTCACCGGCAATACGCTGCTCGGCGCCTGGGCGGTGGCGTCGTTGACGTGCTTGCTCAGGTTGATGTTGATGCCGCCGACGGGGATGCCGGTCTGGTCGTCACCGAGGGTGCCGGTCAGTTGCTCCAGGGTGTTGGTGTGCAACGTGCCATTTTGCAGGGTGCGCGCAACGTTGAGGTTGACCGCGCCACCGGCCTGTATCGTCGCGGTGTAGCCTGGGCCGCCGTTGTCGGTCCAGGTGGTGACGTTGCTTTGCTCGGAGAAACGCCAGTCGCTCGACCGGGCCTTGAGCACCTCAAAGCGTGCTTCATCGAAATTACCCGCTGCCACTGCTGCGTTGAAGGCGGGTACGTCGATGTATTCCATCCGGTCCCACTCATCGGTGTCGATGCGCTGCGGGGTGCCGATGACGATGGTGTTCTGCCCGGTGCGAGTCGCGGCGCCCTGGTTGAGCAGGTCGTTGGCGGTGATGCTCAGGTTGCCATTCGCCGCCAGCAGGCTATAGCGGTTCTGGACGTTGTCGCCCTGGATCAGCAGGTCTTTGCCCGCCACCAGGCGCGCAGAGGCCGAGTCCTTGATCGCGGATTCAAGGTAGGTCTGGTTGATGGTGATTTGACCGCGCTTGAACGAGTCGTGCCCGCCGCAGTGCTGGCCGCACTGCCAATTGAGGCTGCCGGTGGTGATGGTCTGGCCCAACTCGAATTCAGCCTTGGCGTTTTCCACATTCCGCGCACTGATGCCGATATTGCCTTCGCTTTCAACCGTACCGGAAAGGTTGCTGAAGCCCGCCGCCATGCCGCCATCGAGCGCCGCGAAACTCAGGTTGCCCTTGCTGTAGACGTCGCCGTACAGGTTGCTGAAGCTGTTCCCGCGCAGGGTCAGATCGCCGCCGCTGAACAGCAGCGTGTCCGCGCTATTGCTGATGCCATTGCTGGCGCTGAGGTTGACGTTGCCTTGTGAACCGAGGGTGCCGCGGTTGTTGATGTGTGCGGCGGCAATGTCGAGTTGCTGGCGTGCGGTGAGGTAGCCGAGGTTATCCAGCGTACCGCCCAGGGTGATGCGGGTGGTGGTGCCGCCGGCCAAACGCCCGCCGTTCTGGCTGAGGTTGTTGGCGACCACGCTCAGTTTTTGCTGGGCCGAAAGGCGGCCACTGTTGGTCATGTCGCCGGTCAGGTTGACACTCAGGTCACCGTCGCTGAGCAACTCGCCCGCGTTATCCAGGCTGGCGATATCCAGGGTCAGACCCTTGGCGCTGGCCAGGCGGTCGCCGGCCTTGAGGCTCAGGCCCTGGGTGCTGGTGTAGTGCAAGGCTTCATTGAGTTGCACACGGCCGAGGCCATCGACCCGGCCGAACGACCAGTCGGCGGTGCCCAGGCCATTGATGCTGCCCTGGCTGCCGCTGAGGCTGCTGGTATTGAGGCTGAACACGCCGGTGCCAGCGTGCTGCAGTTGCCCGGCCTGGTTATTCAGATGCCCGGCGCTGAGGCTGAAGGCCTGGCTGCCGAATTCAAGAATGCCGTTCTGGTTATTCAGTTGGTCGGTGACCGTCAGCGTGCTGCTGGCGCCTTCCATCGCCCGCAGTTGGCCGCCCGCGCTGTTGTCGAGGTTGCCGCCATTGAAGGTCAGGCCCTGGTTGGACTCAATCAGGCCGCCTTGGTTGGTCAGTTGGGTACGCGAGGTCAGGCTGAGCTGATTGCCGCTGATCTGGCCGTTGGCGCTGTTGTCCAGGGTGGCGCCGGAGACGGTGACGTGCTCCTTGCCGAACAGTTTGCCGCCCCGGTTGGTCAAGGCCTCGACCGTCAGTTGCAGGTCGCTCTTCAAGGCGGTCAACGCGCCGGCCTTGGTACCGTCTTGGCTGTTGTCGACGCTGTCGGCTGTCACCGTCAAGCTGTCGCCTTGCACGGTGCCGCCCTGGTTGTTCAAGGTGCCCAGCGTCAGGTCGACCGCCGCACCACCGCTGAGGATCATGCCCTGGCGATTGCTCAGGTCCTGGCCGCGGTAGCTCACGCCCTGATTGCCGGCCAGGAGTTGGCCCTGGTCGTTGTCGAGGGTTTGCGCCGCGATATCCAGGCGCTTGCCCCGCAAGGTGCCGCCCTGGTTGTCGAGGGTGGTCAAGGCCTTGACCAGCACACTGCGTTCGGCGGCGTCGATCACGCCGTTGGTGTTGGTCAGCAGGTTGCTGATGTTGAGGGTGATGTCGCCGTCATTGCTGACCAGCGCGCCCTTGCTGCTGTTGTCGAGGTCTTGCGCGGTGACAGTGAGGGCCTTGCCGAGCAGGATCCCGGCGCTGTTGCCCAGGCGCTTGCCGGTCAGCAGCAGGTCACCCTCACTTTGAATACGGCCCTGGGTGTTGAGCAATTGGTCGTTCAGCACCACGCTCACACCCGGCACACCACCGGCCAGCAACCCGGCACTGCGGTTGTCGAGGCTGCCGGCGCGGACGTCCAGTTGGTCACCGACGATACGCCCGGCGCGGTTGTCGATCTGCCCGCTTCGCGCATCCAGCAGCAACTGCTTGCCGATGATGGCGCCGCCCTGGTTATCCAGGCTCGCGGCGTGCAGCTCGATGTCGCCCTGGGCGGCCTGCAAGTGACCTTTGGCGTTGTTCAGCTGTTGGGCGACGGTCAAGGTCAACTTGCCGGCATCCGCGCTGAGTACACCTGCGTCGTTGTTGCTGAGGCTGCCGAGGGTAGCGGTGAGCTGCCCACCCACCAGCTTGCCGTCCTGGTTGGCGACGTCACCGGCGCGCAGGTGCAAGTCAGTGCCAGCCTGGGCATGACCCTGGCTGTTGTTGAAGGTGTTGGTGACGGTGAGGTTGAGCGCGCCTTTCTCGGCACTGATCAAGCCCTTGGCACTGTTGTCGAGGCGGGCGGCGTTGACCGTCACGGCGTCGGCAACCAGGAAACCGTTCTGGTTGTTGATCGTGTCCGCTGTCACACCGAGGTTGCCCGCGACAATCTGCCCGCCGGTGTTATTCAGTGAGCCGCTGTTGAGCGTCAAGCTGCCGCCCGCGACCTGGATATGGCCCTGGCGGTTATCCAGCGAATCGGTTTGCAGCGTTGCCGCCTGATCGGCACCGAAGCGAATCAGCCCGCCGAGGTTGACGATGGCCGGCGCGTTGATCGCCAGCGCTTGCTCGCCATACACCCGCGCGGTGGCGCCCTGGTTGGTCAGTCTGGCACTGTTCAGCGTGACGGTTTTACCCTGGATCACTGCGCCCTGGTTGTTCAGTTCCCGGGTGGCCGTGGCGCTCAGCGAGCGGCTGGCCAGGACGTTGCCGCTGGTGTTCAGGGTTTGCGTATTCACCACCACATCGCCGGTAGCATTGCGGCTGTTATCGGCCTGCACGCCTGCTTCGATGATGCCCGGGTTGGTGACGGTGGTGGCGTTGAGTTCGATGCGTTGGCCAGCGGCCAGGCTCTTCTGGTTGACCAGTTCTTCAGCACTGCTCACCTGCACATTGCCGGCGGCGTAGACCTTGTCGGTCAGGTTCACGTTCTGCGCGGTGACCTTGAGGTTACCGGTGGTCGCCGTCTGCGCCATGCTCAGGCGCCCGTTGGCATCCAGCTGGATATCGCCGCCACTGGCGGCCAGCGTACCGTCGAGTTTCACCCCTACGCCGGCCTCGGTGCCCACCAGTTTGATCGCACCGGCGTACATGCCGCCCAATGCCGAGGAATCGATGGCCAGCTCGGGCTTTGCGCTGCCGTCATCGGCGCGCGCGGTGGCTTTCAGGCTTTTGGCATCGACGTCGTTACGCCCGGCAATGACGGTCAATTCTCGTGCGTTGATCTGCGCATTGATCTTGGCCGAGCGGGTGATGATTTCGAAGCGGTCGACGTTGCTGGCATTCAAGCCTTCGCCGTCAATGGTCACGGCGCCGCCGTCAACCTGGTAGCGCTGCAACTGGCCGCTGGCGTCGAGCACCGGTTTGCCGGTGGTGAGGGTCACGTTGGGGGTGTTGATAAAGCCGCAACCGCTGCACGTGACGCCGTACGGGTTGGCGACGATGACCTTGGCCGACTGGCCCGCCACTTCGGTGTAGCCGCGCAACTGGCTGGGGCTGCCGCCGTTGACTTCGTTGAGGATGACGCTGGCCGCGCCGCCCTTGAGGTTGGGGTTGCCGACGATGTAGCCACCCAGCTGGGTGTTCGTCATGGGGCCGTTGGCGTTGTTGAGGATCACGCCGTTGGGGCCGACGTTGTAGTCCTTGAATTGGTTATGGGACAAGCCACTGCCATTGGGGGTGGCGATGTTCACCACCGGTACGCCATTGCCGGCCTGGCCGACGGTGGTGCCCGGCGCGCTGACCACAATGCCTTCGGCCTGGGCCAGCAGCGGCTGCCAGAACAGCGCGTTGGCCAGGATCAGCACCAAACCGCGCTTGGGCAGGCCGAAGAACGAGTCTCGCGGTTTCAGCGCAGCAGAAGGTTGGCGGGCCAGGAAGGCAAAGTGGCGAACATCCATTGTCATATTCTCGATGTAACGGGGCGTTGAATTACAGGAAGAAATCCATGCGGAAGTAGATCGGCGCTTCGCGCTCGCTCATCACTGCCGGGCGTTCCAGGGAATGGGCAAAGGTCACGCTGGTGCTGACGTATTTGCCACGGGCGAACAACTCCAGCGAGTTGCTCGAGACCCGGCCGTGCACGTTGTCGTTGTAGCGGCCATTGCTGATCACACCCTGGTCGTAGCCGACGCTGGCGCCGTATTCGGCAAAGGCCGGGCGCATCCAGTCCCAGGTCACCGGGCGCGCCCAGCGCACGTCGTTGCGCCAGTAGCCGCCGCTGTCGCCGGTGAGCTGCTGGTCTTTGAAACCGCGCACCGAGGCCGAGCCGCCGAGGCTCATGCGCTGGGGGCTGAACAGAATGTCTTCACTGCGTTGGCCGGTGGCCAGGCTGGAGAAACTGAACGACTCACCCCATAGCGTGAATGGCTGCAAGTAGCTGACGGTGGCGGTGTATTTGCGGTAGCGCGCGTTGGGCAGGCGATTGCCGTACTGATCGCGCTCGTTTTCAGCTTGGGCATCGAAGGCGCCGATACCGTTCTGCATGCCCAGGTCGAGGTTGACGAAGGCATTGCCGATGCGGCGACCGTGGTTGATGCCCAGTTGCAGTTCACTGAGGCGGTTGCTGCTGGTTTCGAGGTGAGCGTCGTTGATGTAGTTGTTAGTGCGCAGGTGGGCCAGGCCGACGTTGACCGAGGTCTTGCTGACGTCGTCGCGATGGATCACGCGCTCGGCGCGCAGTTGGTGGTTTTCGTTGTCGCCGTTCTGCTTGAATTTAAAGTCGTTGGTTACGCCAAAGGTGCGGTAATCACTCTCGCTGTAGGTGTAGCTGAAGTTCCACCAGCCCCACGGCACGTTGTAGTAGAGCATGGTGTTTTTCGAGGTTTTCTGGTGGTCGCTGACGGCATCGTGGCCGCCGCGCAACACAAGCTGGTCGGCCAGGCCCAGGGGGCTGTCCCACTCAAGGCCGGCGCCCCACTGTTGTTCGCCGGTGCTTTTCTGCCCGTCGTTATTGCGCGACAGGCTGGCGCGCCAGGGCTTCTGCGGGACATTCCTGACCTGCACTTCACTGCCGCCCACCTGGCTGCCGGGGGTCAGTTCCATTTGCGCCTGCTTGGACGGCAAGCGATTCAACTGGTCCACCAACTGCTCGATTTCCCGCAGGTTGAGCTGCTCGCCGACCTTGCCGGGAAAGGCCATGGCCAGCTCGCGCGGGGACAGGTTGCTGCCGTCGGCGCCCTTCAAGCCTTCGAGCTTGCCTTCCACCACCAACACCTGGAGGTGGCCGGTGGAAAGGTCCTGCTGCGGCAAGTAAGCACGGCTGGTAACCATGCCTTTGTCGATGTAGTAGTCGGTGATCGACTTGAGCACTTGGTTGAGCTGGGAGACGCCCAGGCACTGGCCGATATACGGCTTGAGCAGGCGCTCGCGGTCCGGTGCAGGCAGGCTGTCGGCACCCTTGAGTTCGATGTCTTTGATCGGGAAGCAACGGGTGTCGGCCGGGGTGGCAGGCGCTTGGGGCTTGGCTTCTTTGCCGGGCAGTTCCTTGAGGTCTTCAAGGCGCCGGCGCTGTTCTTCCAGCAGACGGTTTTGCCGGTCGCGGATCAGGTCCTGATCGCCAGGCGTGGGCGCAGCCGTCGCACTATTGAGTGCGAAGCAAGTCAGCAGGCAAACGCCCAGCAGCAGCCGAGTCCGTGGCAATAATAAAGACATGTTCGATCCGTCGAAAAAGCGGGGGCCGGCAAACTAACATCGAACTTCCGGTGGGCCAAGATTCTGGCTTAGTGGGAAGTTATGTTTAACAGGCATATAAGTTGCTGATTATTAACAATAAATAAATCATGCAACGTTTAATTGCTTGCAATTGGAATTTTTATTCCGACAAGCGGTAACAGTTTTGATACACCTCCAATGGTGGCGCTTACAATTGCCATTACTTGGCCAGCAATGCGGTATCAAGACTGGTTAGTAGCCAAAAGATGAGAAAAGTTCGCGGTTATTTTGTGAATTGGATCCCATTTTTCGATATCCCGGTTAACCAACCTCCTTGGTCCGCTCCTGCCCCGCCACCAACTTCAACCCTGGCCGCTCCACATGCCGGGACACATGGGCTGTCACTTCCTGCACACCCCCTTCGTGGTCGTTATGAATCACCAGCACACCCGGGCGGCGCAGTTGCTCCAGGTCACCTTCCCCCAGGCTGAAGCTGTCGCTCAAATGCTGGTCGCTCAAGGCCTTGGCCGCCGAGCGCCGCTGGGCAAAGTGCTTGCCACGTCGCTGCTGGTAGCGTGCCCAACTGATCAGCACGACTGCGTTGAACACGGCAATCCACAGGTAGATCTGCAAGGTATCCAGCGCCGCGAAAATCGGCGCATCGATCCGCGGGCCGCCGTGGCTGTCGAGCATCGGCACCAGCCCGCGCACCAGCAGGATAATCAGCCCGGCCCAGGCCAGCAGGGTCAGGAATACGTCGATGGCCCACATCACCGGGCGCTGTTGGGTTCGGATCAGGTTCATGGCTGCACATCCGTAGTGGGGGCTTTGATACCGCGATCCGGGCTGACCCAGCGCGCGCGTTTCTGGTGTTGGCGGAACAACACTTTGGGGAAGCTGACCAGGGTGGTGAACAGGCTCACCAGCCAGAACACCAACGGGTACCAGACGGTCCAGAACAGGGTTTTCCACAGGCCCTTTTCATAGCGCCGGTCGATCATGATGCTCACCGCGAACTGCACCAGGCACACCACCGCCAGCAGCAGGCCGGTGAAGGCCGGCGGCATCAGCGAGTCGACGGCGATGGCGGCAGGCAGCGTCACCACCTTGCCCACGGCCCAGAAAATCACCGAGAGCAAAAAGGTGAAGGCCCAACCGGTGGACAGGCAGTACTCGAACAGCAGCGGCCACAGGTAGCGATGGCGCCATTGCCAGATGCCACGAATATTTTTGAACAGCACTTCAGCGCCGCCCTGGGCCCAGCGCAGGCGTTGCTTCCACAGGCCGCCGAGGGTTTCCGGCATCAGGATCCAGCACAGCGCGCGAGGCTCGTAGAAGATGCTCCAGTGGTCCAGTTGCAGCTTCCAGCTCACGTCGATGTCTTCGGTGATCATGTCGGTGCTCCAGTAGTCGACCCGGTCCAGGGCCGCCCGCCGAAACGCCACCACCACGCCGGAGACGGTGAAGATCCGCCCGAAGACCCGCTGGGTGCGCTTGATCAAGCCGATGATCGAAGAGAACTCGCCCACCTGCACCCGGCCGATCAAGGTGGAGCGCGTTCGAATCCGCGGGTTGCCGGTGACCGCCCCCAGGCGCGGGTTGTCGAGCATCGGCGCCACCAGGTACGCCGCGGTGTTCGGCGAGAGCAACGCATCGCCGTCGATGCACACCAGGTATTCGCTGCGCGCCGCCACTGCGCCCATGCGCAGGGCCACGGCCTTGCCCTGGTTTTGCGCCAGGTGCAGCACCCGCAGGCGCGGCTCTTTCAGGGCCAACGCATCGAGCACGGCGGCGGTGTTGTCGCTGGAGCCATCGTTGATCGCGATCACTTCGATGTTGCGGTATTGCTGGGCCAACGCGGCGCCGATGGTTTCGGCGGCGTTGTCGCCTTCGTTGTAGCAAGGGATCAGGATCGAGATCAGTGGCTCGCCGGCGAGTACCGGCGCCGGGGTGTCATCCGCCCACGGCCAGTGGCGCTCCCAGTGCAGCCAGAAGTACAGGCCGCCGGCGATCCACAAGCCGGACATGAACAGTGGATAGAAGAAGACGAAGTCCATCAGGAACTGCCCGGTGACCAGAAAGATCAGGCCCAGGGGCACACCCAATACCAGCGACAACACGATAAGCGCGAGGATTCTGTCGAACATGAGTCAAGGATTCCACTGGTTGGAAAGGGCCGGACGCACGGTTTTCAGATCCGGCGAATTCTCCAGGAAGTTGTCGGGGTAGTAGCCAAAACTGGTCACGCCCTGACGCTTGAGCACGCCCATCCACTCGGCCATTTGTGCACCGTCCAGATCGGGGGCGGCCGAGGTACGCCAGTCCTTGGCTTGCAACTCGAAGACTGTGCGTTGCAGCGCGCCGGGGCGGGCCTTGACGGTGGCCACGAGTTTTTCCAGCCAGGCGTTGGAGCCCTTGAGGTCCTGGCCTTCCATCAGCGGCATGGCCATCGGCGCAGTCCAGTCGTAGCTGGTGAGGAAGTCGTCAAGGTTCTGCGCGAACCAGGCTTCGCTGCCCGGGTTGAGCATCGGTTCGGCGAAGATATTGCGTGCGGTCTGCACCTGCGGGCCGCGCAGCTTGCGGACCTTGGCCGTCAGCTCATGGGTGAAGTCGATCAGGTAGCGGCTCTTGAAACGCGTCCAGCGCTGCATCACCGCAGGGTCGGCGCGCAGGGCTTCGATGGTGTCCGGCAGGCCATTGGCGGCGTAGGCCTTGAGCGCCAGCGGGCTGGCGTCTTCGAAGTCCGACAGCACCGCGTCGTCGTGGAACAGCACGCCGTCGATGGCACTGGTGCGCGCCAGGTCTTCGTAGATCTCACCGATGACCTGCCGCACTTTCGGATCGAACGGCGACAGGCGCTGGTACTGGTCCGGGTCGATGGCGACCTTGCCGGTTTGCGGGTCCCAACGGGTAACGCGGGGCAGCTTCGAATCGAGGGCGAAACTGAGCACCGGCATCCAGGCAAATACGTTCACGTGGGCCCGGGTGCGCAGTTGCCAGGTGACGCGGTTGAACAGGTCGGCGCGCACCGGCAAATGGCGGTTGGGGAAGTACAGCGAACGCACCAGGCCATCGCCCTTGGGGTCGGCGAAAGCCTGCAGGAACACGGTGCTGGCACCCATGTCGACCACGCGCTGGATCAGTTTGTCGAGGTTGCGCACCTGCTGTTCCGGGTCCGGGTCGTAGACGTTGTCCAGGTCCACATGCAGCACCCGCAGCGGGGCTTCAGTCTGGGTCGCGACGATGGCGTTGGCGTAGTGTTCGCCGTCCGGGTCGGAGGCCACCAGGAAGCGCGGGCTGCTCATCAGGTTGCCGAGGCTGTCGAGACCGTCTTCCAGGGTCAGGGCCATCTGGTAACCCTGCTCGCCCACCACCGCCAGCGAGGTGCCATCGGCAGCGCCGTAAGGCCACACCCACACGCGCGGCGCCTTGCCGGTGACGGCGCGGATCTTGTTGGAGATCGCCGTCACGTCGGTGCGCATCCGCGCCTGGAACTGGGCTTCGGTTTCGTAGCGATGGGTCGCCGGGTCAAAGCGTCGGGTGGTGGCGGCCGGTTGCAGGTTGCCTTGTGGGTTGGCCAGCACGCCCTTGTGGTTGGCGTCGGTGTGCGCGGCGATTTCCACCAGGCCGGACTGGGCGATTTCGCGCACCTGCTGCCAGGTCAGGAAGTCCGAACGCGGGCGTGGTGTACCGGCGAAGTCCACCGGCTGGTTCAGCGGCGTATCCACCCACGAACCCACCGGCGCCAGCAGCGCGTGCCAGTTGTAGCTGCGCAGGATCGGCATCACACGGGTGTAGAAGCTCGCGTAGCCGTCATCGAAGCTGAGCATGATCGCCTTCGCCGGCAACTCCGGGCCGCCGTTGCGGGCCGCCAAAATCTGGTCGACGGTGACGGGCTGGTAGCCGTTTTCCCGCAGCCACGCCAACTGCTCGATCAAACGTTCGGTGCGCACGGCCACGACGGCCTGATCGGGGTCGCGGTCCTCGATGTCGTGGTAGGCGATACCGAGGAAATGGTTCTTCGGCCACGCCGCTTCGCTGGCAGGCTTGAGCCGCTCGGCGGGTGGAGTGAAAGGTGCGGGTTGCTGGGCGCAAGCGCTGCTCAGCATTAACCCCAGGGCCAACAGGCAACGGGACAAGACGGGCATGATCGGACTCTTCTAGAAGCGGTAGGTGAGGTCGACGATCAGGCGCAGGTCGCTTTCGCGCTCACCGTCATAAGGTCGGCTGATCCAGCTGAGGTTGGCGCCGGTTTCGAGCACGTCGTTCCAGCGAAACCGCTGGCCGTAGCCCACCAGTGCAACGCCGCCGGTACCGTAGTCGCGCTGGCTGTAGGTGCCCGCCCCCACCTGGAACTGCTGGCTCCACTGGGTTTCGTAGCGGTGGTAGAGCACGTGGTTGACGGTGGCCGTGGGCAGCACGCTGAAGTCCGAGCGCGGGTTGAAGTACGGCGTGTCTTCCTTGGTGTTGCGGCTGGTGCCGACTTCCAGGCCCAGGTCGACTTGCACCCCCGGCGAGCTGTACACGCCCTGGCGACCGGTGAGCAGCGCTTCAAGGCGGTTGTTGCCGTCGCTGAAGTGGGACGGGCTCAGGGCCAGTTTCCATTCGCGGCTTTCGTTGGCGCGCCAGCGGATAAACCCGCTGCCGCCGTTGGCAGTAATGTCGGCATTCAGTGCCCGCAGCGGGGTGCTCGCGGAGAGGTAATCGAGACTGCCGCCGTACTGCCATTGGTCATTGATGTCGCGGGCAATCGCGATGCGTGCGCCCTGCTTGTCGCCAAAGCCGTAGGAGTGGTTGGAGACCTCGGCTTCGAGGGTCATGTCGCGGGTGCGCCGCTCTACACCGAGGCGCTGCCAACGGTGTTGGCCGGTGCCTTCTTCGAAATCGGCGGTGGCGTAGCCGGCCCCGCCAAACACGCGCCAGTCTTCATCGATGGGCGGGCTGTAGAGCAAGGTTTCGATGCCGAAATCGCGGCTGCCGGACACCGCGCCCGCGCCGTTATCGCCGCCGCCGTTGCTTTTGCCGGTGTAGGCCTCGACGCGCAATTCGGCCATGTCGTGCACATCCCGCAGGCGGCTGAGGCGCTGTACCTGGCGGTTGTCCGGGGCGCGGTCGACCACGTCATCGGTGAGTGCATCGAGCTGACGCCATTCCTGCAGATCGAGGGCAGTGTGGCCTTGGGAAACCTCCAGGCCGATGTCGCGCGGGGCCTGGGCTTCGGTTTCCTTGAGGGTGTTTTCGGCGCGCCGTGGCCAGTCGCGGGCACGGTACATATCGGCCTGGGCCAGGCGCAGGCCGATATTGCCCGGGGCCTGTTGCACCAGGGCTTCCAGGCCTTTTTCGCTGGCGGGCAGGTCGGCGCCATAGGTGCCGGCCTGGGCGGCCAATTGTTGGGCGTCCATCCAGGCGTCGTTGGGGTTGCCGATGGGCAAGCCCTTGAGCTCGACCCGGGGTTTCTGGGTGCTCGCCAGGTTGTCGGCGACTTCGCGAGCTTCCACCACTTGATCGTTTTCGAGCAGGGCGTAGAACAGCGCGGTGCTGTCTTCGACGTGATCGCCGGCGTCCGCATCGCTTGCCGCCAGGGCCTGGCGATACAGCGGCGCGGCCTTTTCCGGCTGGCGCTGGTCGAGGTAGGCGGCAGCGACCCAGCGCAGGGCGTAGGTCGGCAGTTGCACGCCTTCGCCCTTCAAGACTTCGTAATCGCGGATCACCTCGGCGGTGCGCGCCCGGGCTTTCAGCGCGCCCAGACGGTCGATGCGCCAGCGCACCACGTCATCATGGGCGTTGGCATCCGGTGTCCAGGTGGTGAGCAGTTGGTCGTAATCCTTGAGGGCACGGTCGGCGATGACGTAGCGCTCTTTTTCACTGCGGGTCGCGAACTCGGCCATGCGCACGCGCTCGGCGGCCAGGTCGCCTTCGAGGCGGCGTTGGGTGACCGGGTCCAACAGGCCAGGGCGCCGGGCAGCGAGGCGCAGGGCCGGTTCCGGCAGGCGCGCACGTTGCAGGGCGACGATGTATTCGCGGGCGACTTCAGGTTTGTTGCCGGCACGAATGAATGCCTGGTCGAATTCGAACAGCGCGTCATAGGTAGAGCCGGCACGGGTCAGTGCGTAACCCAGGGCCATGCGGCGGTCGGCGTCGTCGGGCTTGGCGGCCACCAGGGCGCGGGTGCGCTGCACCGCTTCAGCGGTCTGGCCGGCGTCCGCCTGGGTCAGGGCCAGGCCGAGTTGCAGGTCCGGGTTATTCGGCTCGCGCAGCAACGCCTGGCGATACACGGCAATTGCCGGTTCCCAACGCTGCTGGTTGCGATAGGTGCGGGCGACGGTGGCCAGCGCCTGGGTGGTGAGGGTGCGTGAGCGGCCCTGGGCCTCGTAGACCGTCAGCACCTCGGCGTCCTGGCGCGCCCAGCTGGCAATCAACAGGTGATCGCTGACCTGCCCCGGCGTCTGGCGCTCGGCGGGCATTTGGCGCAACAGGTTGAGGGCCGGACCATAGTTGCCACTGCGGGCCTGGTTGATCAGCGAATCATAGGCCGCATCGGCCGATGCCACGACGGGCCAGAGCAGTTGGCTGCACAGGGCCAGGCGGATAAACGGATGAATATTACGCGACATGTCGTCAGCTTCCTCACCAGGGAAAGCTGTAGCGATAAGTTCACCTGCACGACACTCCAGGCGGCCGGCATCTGATGACGCGGCCAAGCTTTCCCGGGGCGCAATATCCTTGAGGGGGGTACAAAAAAGGCCAATTCAGAACAATTGTTCAGAATTGGCCTACATCACTTTGAGCCGAGTCTTATTGAGCGCCGCTGACCGCGCCGAACTTGCCCAGCACAAAACCAATGAATTGCTCGACGGTCATTTTCTGGCCGTTGAAGGTCACTTCATTGTTGGCGTAGTGCAGCTTGGACACGATATCGGTACCCACCAGGGTCGCCAGTTGAGTACCCACGGCCATGCCGCTGATCATCTCGCTGGCCATCTGGGATTGCTGCTCGATGGCTTTCGGGTCGGTCACACCACCGATCTGCGCCTGCAGGCCGGCAACGTCCTGGATCATCGGCTTGGACAGGGTCAGGTTGGCGTCCAGCAGCGCAACGATTTGCTTGCCCAGTTCAACCGGCGGCAGGTCCATGCTCGACGGCTTGGCGAAGTCCGCCACCAGGTTGAAGCGGCTCTCGCCATTGGTGGTTTTCAGCGACAGGTTTTCTACCGCCACTTGCGGCTTGGCAGCCAGCAGTTGGTCGACGTTGGCCTGGGCCAGGGTCTGCTCGGCTTCGGTCAATTGCAACTCAGGCACGGGCTGGCCAGCAGCGGCAGCGGCCTGGGCCGGCTGTACTTTTTCCTGGTAGAGCTTGGTCAGTACCAGCATCGACGGGATGTCGACGTTCTTCATGCTGACGGCCATGGCCGCCGAGCCCACGGGCTTGCCCTGGTAACCGATCTCGTCGATCTTGTAGTCGACGCGGCCGGCCAGGTTGTTGTCCTTGGTTTCGCTGCTGTCTTTCTGCTCAAAGTTCTTGAGAGTCAGCACTGCTTGCTGCGGGCCGAAGGTGACCTTGGTGTTGGTCAGCTCGACGGTGTTTTGCCCGGTGTAGAAACCGAAGGTGGTTTTTTCCAGGTTGCTGGCGATGGTCAGGCCGCTCAGCTCCGCATCCAGCTTGGCGTTGTTGGCATCGACAACCGAGACCTTGAGGCTGTCCATGTAGCCGCTGGCCTTGACCTTCTTGCCTTCGGCGGTGGAGTCGAAGTCGAGGTTGGCGCCGGAGAAGCTCACGGCCGACTTGTCGTCCTTGAGTTCCAGGGGCAGCAGTTCAACGTTGCCGGTCACCGAGCGGTCATAACCGATGTTGGCCACGCCCTTGAGGGGCGACACGTCCTTGCTGGCAGCGAACCATTTTTCGGTGGTGGGGTTTTTCTCGAGTTCGTAGTGACTGGTGGCCATGACCGGCAGCCACTTCAGCGACACCAGGCGCGAGAACGGCAGCGGGCCGTGTTCGATATGGTCGACGAACAGCAGTTCGGTGTCCTGATGATTTTCGCCGAACACCGCGCCCTGGGCCTTGAGGCGATAGTGGGCGGTGCTGCTGAACAGCTGACGGTCGAGGGAGACCAGTTCGAGGGTCACAGTGCCGTCGACACCGGCCATGGAGGTCTGCAGTTCCTTGTTGGCGTCCTGGATGGCGGTTTGCAGCACCGGCTCCAGTTGCTTGCCGGTGTACCAGGCACCGCCTGCGCTGATTGCACCAATGGCGACGACGACACCCAAGAGAACGACTGCTGGCTTATTCATGTAGTGACCTGATCAAATCCTGTGAAGTGGGCTGTCTTCCCTGAACCCCGAAGGGTGTCGGCTCAAGCCCGCCGAAATCCGGGGAAGATTAGCATTGGCTGGCGTATGCAGCCCAATTTTTCAATAGGCGCAGACTTCAGCGCTGAACGGTAAAGTGCCTTCGCGAGCAAGCCCGCTCCCACATTCGACTGCATTCCAAAGATGGAACTCGATCGAATGTGGGAGCGGGCTTGCTCGCGAAGGCGTCAGTACAGACACCACAGATTTCAGGAATACTCGGTTTCGATCTCATCGAGTTGATGGTCGAAGCTTTTCAGGCGCGCCGTCCACGTATACACCAGCACCTCAAACTCACGGTGAATCACCGCATTGCCCGGCGTATCCGACTTGGGATCATAAAAATCCAGCTGGTAACGCTCTCGCGCCATCGCGGTGGCCACGTCGGATAATTCCCGGGCGTTATTCAGCCAATGCCGTCCGTCGGCGACTTGCCGATCAAGCATCACGCATTGTTTTTTCAGGGCTTCGAGGCTTTTTTCCAGCGGTGTGCCGGTCAGTTCGCCCATGACTTCCTGGAAGGTGCGCCCCGGTTGCCAGTAGCTGCCCCAGAAGTAGCGGTCGAACACTGTCTCGACCCGACGCAGGGCAACCTTGGTGTCCCAGATCGCCACGCGGGTCTTGCCTTGTTCGAGTAGTCTTCGCTTGATTCGCTGGCCCTGGTAGGAGGCCCAGGCCACCACGCCGATGGACAGCACCGCGATCAGCGCGCTGGCGCTGTCGAGGAACACCATGGCCTTGTCGATTTGATGGGCCAGCATGATGCCGTAGAAGTAAGTCGCCGATAGCAACACCAGTGCGAAGAACACGCACCAGAAAGCGGGAGCATAAGGGTTTTTCATTATTGGAATCCCCATGAGCAAACGCGAGCAGTGACCAGCGGACCATCACGTAAGTCCGCCTGTCAAAGCATAGCAATCAGCTCAGGGTTTGCTGGCTTGTGTGGCTTGCGTTCGTCCACTTTCCCAGCCGCCGCCCAGGGCCAGGAACAAATCGATCTGGCTCATGGCAACCTGGGTGTTCGCCGCGGCCAGTTGCGCCCGCACGTCGGTGTAGGTGCGGGTAGCTTGCAGGTCGGCCAGGAACGACGCGCGGCCGGCCTGGAAGAACCGGTGCGTCTGCTCCGCCGCCTCTTTGGCCGACGCGCCGGCATCCGCCAGGGCATCGCGGCGTTGCAGTTGCGCGGTGTATTGCGCCAGGCCCGTCTGGGTTTCACGGATAGCGTTGAGCACCACCCCGTCGAAGTGCGCCAGGGCGCCCTGGGTCGCGGCTTCGGCTTCGTGGATGCGGGCGCGGGCGCCGTTGGTCGGCAGCGTCCAGCTGATCAGCGGGCCAAAGCCCCAACGGTTGGTGGCCGGGGTGCCGAGGTCATCCAGGATGCCGACGGTGCCCACGGTGGCGCCGATGCTGATGTCCGGGTACAGCGCGCCGGTGGCCACACCGATGCGCGCGGTGGCCGCCGCCAGTTGGCGTTCGGCCTGGCGCACGTCAGGGCGACGCTTGAGCAGCGTGGCGCCATCGCCCACCGGCAACAACTGCGCGATGTGCGGCAGCTCGGCGCATTGGGCAGTGCCGGCCGGCAGTTGATCCAGCGGCCTGGCCAGCAACATCGACAGGCGGAACAGCCCGGCCTGGCGCAGTGCTTCGTAGCGCGGCATTTCGGCGCGCAAGGATTTGTATTGGGTTTGCGAACGGGTGACCTGGGTTTCATCACCGCGCCCGGCATCCCGCAGGCGCTGGGTCAGGTGCGTGCTCTGGGCTTGCAGGTCGAGGGACTCGTTGGCGATCGCCAGCTCTTCGTTGGCCGCACACACCTGGGTGTAGGAGCGCACCACGTCCGCCACCAGGGTGATACGGGCGATATCGGACGCCGCCTGGGCCGCATCGGCAGTGGCCTGGGAGCTTTCAATGCCGCGCTGCAAGGTGCCGAACAAATCGAATTGATAGGAGGTGCTGATACTGGCGCTGCCGATATTCGCCACCGGGACTTTTTCCGTCAGCAAATAGGCCTCACCCGATTCTTGCAGGCGCTGGGCTTCGGCCTTGGCGCCGGCACTCCAGCCGCCGGCCGATTCGGCTTGCTGCACCTGATAGCGCGAGCGCTGCAAGTTGGCCGCAGCCACCCGCAGGTCGGTGTTGGAGGCCATGGCCTGCTCCACCAGCTTATCCAGGCGCGGGTCCTGGTAGAGCTTCCACCAGTCCGCCGGCACCGGCGCCGACACCACATTGCTGCCCTCCCCGGCCAACTGGCCCTGAAGGTCACCGCGGTTCACGGCCGCCTTGTCCGGCAGTTTGTAATCGGGCCCCACCACTTGGCAGGCCGACAGCAACAACCCCAGCCCGGCGGTTGCTAAAAGCCGTTTCATGGCTTGTTCTCCGACTTGGGTTGGTCGTCGATGATCGACACGGTGGCGGTGCGCCCGGCAATCATGCGGAAGTCCGCCGGCACATCGTCAAACGCGATGCGCACCGGAATCCGCTGGGCCAGGCGCACCCAGCTGAACGCCGGGTTGACGTTGGGCAGCAGGTTGGAGCCGCTGGTGCGGTCACGGTCTTCGATACCGGCGACGATGCTCTGCACATGCCCGCGCAGGCGAGCGTTGTCGCCGATCACGCGGATGTCGACGCTCTGGCCGACGTGAATGCCGTCGAGCTTGGTCTCTTCAAAGTAGCCGTCGATGTGGAAGGAGTTGCTGTCCACCACCGACAACACCGGACGCCCGGCGGTCACGAACTCCTGGTTACGCGGCGCACGGTCGTTGATGTAGCCGTCCACGGGGCTGCGGATCACCGAGCGGTCCAGGTTGAGTTGCGCGGCATCCACCGCCACTTGCGACTCGGCCAGGGCCGATTGGGCACGGGCGACGCGGGACTGGCTTTCTTCCAGTTGCTCGCTGGCCACCAGGTTGCCGAGGCCACGGTTACGCTTGTTCTCGCGCACGGCCTGGGCCAGGGTTTCCTGACGGTCGGCCACGGCGGCCTGGGCCTGGCGCAGGGCCAGCTTGAAGCGGTCCTGGTCGACGGAGAACAGCACCTGGCCGCGCACCACCAACTGGTTATCGCTCACGTCCACTTGCTGGATCAGCCCGGACACGTCCGGGGCGATCTGCACGATGTCGGCACGGATGTGGCCGTCACGGGTCCACGGCGCGAACATGTAGTACATCACCATGCGCCACACCACGACGCAGGCGAAGGTCACCACCAGTAACGTCAGGACTACACGGCCAATGGTCAAAAAAGGTTTTTTCATGTCATGAGGTATCGACTGAGTGAATCCACTGCGCCCAGCAACAGAGCGTAGAGACCCACATTGAACAATGCCCGGTGCCAGACCAGGCGATAGAAGTGGACGCGGGTCAACAGCCCGTGCACCACCAGGTACAACACATACGTAATGCCCATCAGCACCAGCAACGTGGGCAGGAACACCCCGCTGATATCCAGATCACCGATCATAAAGGCGCTCCATCGGGTAACGGCGCTTCCATCTCTGTGCCGCCAAGAAATTCCACGCCGGGCAACAGCGCCAGGCGCAAGCCGCTGAGGGCGTGCAACAAATGCAGGCGGGTTTCGTCCTCGCCTTGCAGGCCCTGGCCGTTGAGGGCGCGGCGGGTACGGTCGAGGGTCATCAGCAGACCGCTGGGGGCCGGCAGACGTTCACCGGCCTTGAGGCAGGCCTTGAAGTAACCGCCGACGCCTTCCACCACCTGGTTCAACAACACCCGCGGCACCCCGAGGATGCGCGGCGAGTACGCCAGCAGGTCCAGCAGGTTCAGCGCCACCCGCACTTCCCGCAGGGCGATGCCGGTGTCCTGGCCGGTCATGGCCAGGCGCGGCAGGTGTTGCATCAGGCGGTCGAGCATTTGCACGCCCATCTTGCGGTGTTCGGCCAGGGTCGCAGGCTCGGTCAGGGTGACGATGTCGCGCCAGCTGAAACGGGTCAGGCGCTTGGCCGCAAGCTCAGCGCCGAACGGCCGGGCAATCAGGGTCCAGACAAAGGCGAACAACAGGCCCACCGGGCCCGCCAGGTTGGAGTTGGCAAAGGCCAGGAAGTCCGCGTCGTAGGCACCCTGGATGCTGATGAACGACGAGGTGTTGACCAGCGTCAGCAGCATGCCGAGGTAGAAACGCGGCTGTACCGTCAGTGTACCGATGCAGATAAAGGGCACCGAAAACGCCAGCACCAGCATCGGGAAATCGTGCAGGTTGGGCAGCACCAGAAACAGGTAGAGGCTGGCGAACAGCACCGACATCGCGGTCCAGAAAAAGAACCGGTAGATCTGCGGCGCCGGGTCGTCCATCGAGGCGAAGAAGCTGCAGGCCACCGCCGCGAGGATCACCGCGCTGCCACCGTCGGTCCAGCCCAGCAGGATCCACAACACCGAGGCGACGATGATCGCGGTGACGGTGGAAAACGCCGAGTAGAACATCAGGCCACGGTCGAGGAATGGCGTCAGCCGGCCCAGGCGCCAGTGGCGGTAAACTGCGCGCCAGCTGTCCTGGCTTTCGCACTGGATGGCGGCTTGCAGGCTGCGGCAGTCTTGCCACAGATCCACCCACTCGCCCAGGCGATACAGGGCGTTGGAGAACAGCAACTGATGGCGGTCATCCAGGGCGTCGGCATCGGGTTGCAGGGCTTCGATCTGGTCACGCAGGACACGCCAGCGTTCGAGGGGCGCATCCTTTTGCGTGCTGGCCAGCCACTCGTTGGCCGCGGTCAGCAGCGGCGTGAAGCGCTCGAGCAATTCCGGCGCGCGGTGTTCCAGGGCGTACACAGCGTCGTCCAGTGCGTCGATCACCGGCAGCAGGTGGATCATCCGCCCGCGCAGCTCCTTTGTATTGCGCACCGTTTGCGGCCGGGAGCCCTCGTGGGGCAGTTGGCCGATCATCAATTCCAGGGTGTTGAAGGTAGCGACCATGCCGCCGCGCAGGGTGCTGATTTCCTCGGGTTGCACGTTGCGGCTGAGGAAGCGCTGGCTGTAGACCTGGGCGTCGGCAAACCACTTGCTCACCGAGTCATCGAACACCGGCGCCAGGCGTCGCGGCCAGAACATCGCCCCCACCACCGCCGCCACGGCGATGCCGAGGAAGATCTCTTCGGTCCGCGCTTCGGCCACATCCCACACCGCCAGCGGGTTATCCACCACCGGCAGGGCGATCAGCGGCAAGGTGTAGCCGGCCAGCATCAGCGCATAGCTGTTGGCGGTGCGCAGGTGCAGGGACAGGAACAGCAGAATCCCGGTCCACAGCGCGATCACCACCACCAGCAAGTAAGGCGTCTGCACAAACATCGGCACAAAAAACACCGCTGCGGCCGCCCCCATGAAGGTACCGACCGCCCGGTACAGCGCCTTGGAGCTGGTAGGGCCGACAAACGGGCTGGACACGATATACACCGTGGCCATCGCCCAATACGGACGCGGCATTTGCATCAGCATGGCGATGTACAACGCGATCATTGAAGCGGCGAATGTCCTTACGCCATAAAACCAATCCCTGGCCGGCGGCATGCCGGTAAAAAATCCGTTCAAGAACTCACAACCATGGGATGTTGATTGGCACCTTCGAAGGCCCGCAGTACACGCAAAGCAGCTTCCAGGTCATCGGGGTCGATTGTCGCCAGCACCTCGCGGCGCAGGCGCACCAGTTGCTGCTCCACTGCCTGCACCAGCTCGCGGCCACGCTCGGTGAGGCTCAAGGCCTTGGCGCGGCGGTCGTGGATGTCTTCGGTGCGGCACACATAGCCGGAACTGCACAGCTGGTCCAACAGGCGCACCAGGGACGGGCTTTCCATCCCGGCGGCCTGGGCTACCTTCACCTGGTGCACACCGTCGCCGAGGCGGCCGATCATCAGCAGCGGCACGGCGCAGGCTTCGGAGATGCCATAGCTGACGAGCGTGGTCTGGCAGATTTTGCGCCAGGTCCTGGCACCTACCACCATGCTGCTGCTGATGTTCATCTGGAGTTGTTCGAGGGTCTGGGACACTGGATTATTCGCATACAGTTAGTTTGCTAACTATCAATATGGTCGATGGATCCCAGGCAGTCAAGTTTTGATACAAACTTGCGGATGGGTGGATGGCCCTTGGGCCAAGTAAAGCTGGTTTGGGGAAAGGTGTTTCGCCGTCAGCAACCGTCAGTCGCCTCACTCAGCTCACATGCGTCGTCAGGTATGCACGTTGTATATACTTCGTATATACCAATCCAGAGCATTCATTTATGTCAAAACTAGCCGTTTTCACCTTGAAGCTTGAGTCGGAACTACGCGACCAATTCATGGCCGAGTGCGAGGCTACCCACCGTCCTGCATCGCAAATCGTGCGAGATATGATGCGTCAGTTTGTCCAGGCCCAGCAGGAATCACGGGAGTACGACGCGTTCTTGCAGCGTAAAGTAGACGCCTCTCGCGCCTCGATACAGGTAGGCAGAGAGATTTCCAATGAGGATTTGGAAGCTGAGTTTTCTGCGAAACGTGCTCACGTAGATAATCAGGAATGAGGGTTGCCTGGACGCCGGAAGCGGCGCAGGACCGTAGGGATATCTGGGACTTTTTATTTGAGAAAAACCCACAAGCCGCAGCCGATATGGATCGACGCTTCAGCAGTGCAGTGCTGGGGCTGGCAAAACACCCAGAAATCGGCCCACTCGGCAGGATCACAGGCACACGCGAAGTCATTCCTCATCCAAGCTACCGCCTTGCTTACCAACTTGAGCCCGACGTAGAAAGGGTCGTGGCGCTTGTGCACACCGCTCGCCAATGGCCACCAGAGAAAGCAACCGCCTCTTGACGGCCTAGACTCCTCGCCCCTCTCTCAACCGCAAATTCAACTCATCCACCACCTCCGCCCAATCCGCGTCCTCCAGAATCTCTTCACGCAAAAACGCCCGCTGGGCCGGCGTCCAGAAAAACGCTTCCGCCAGATGCAATTCGGGCTTGAGTGGGGAGTGGACCGCGATGAACCGCTCGATGCTGACCGGGTCATCGGGCAAACCGAGCTGTTTGAACAACGATGGCAAGTTGTGGACTGGGGATTCCATAAGGCGTTCCTGGAGAGTCGGTTCACCTGAGTCTAGCCCCCCAGGCGAACATAAACCTCTCAGGTGTTGCGCGGATTAATCGCAGCCCTCACGGTGCACGCCCGCTGGCGCGTTACACAGCACGAACAGCCGGGCCCGCGCGCCGCCGCCGTCCTGCTGGCTGAGCTGACGCCATCCGGCCGGCAACGGGGCAAACTCATCCGGCGGCTCCGCGGCGCTGATCAGCCATACACGCTGGATCTCGGCGGGTAACGCCGACAAGCGATCAAGGTAGATGCGCCCGCCATCCTGGTCCACCAGGGTGCCAAAACCATAGGCATTAGGCCGGGTGGACTTGCCGGCGGCGGTCGGCGGTGTGAAAAGCTGCAACTGGGCGTCGGTCTCGTCGTAATAGACGTAGGGCAGGTACCACAGCATGTCGCTGATGACGATGCGGTCATCTTCCTGGTAGTTGCGATTGACGAACTCCACCACCACGTTGAATTGATCATGCTCATCGACGGTGGAGTTGGTTTTCACGCCCACCAGCTCGACCCCGACAAACAACACGAAGACTGCCGCCGCTGCGAGCGGCAGGCGCGGCGACAGACGGTCGACGGCCAACGCCACGATGATCGGCAAACTCATCGCGTAGGCGGTCAGATAACGCTCGATAAACACCGGGGAAATAAACGAAACCCCATAGACCAGCAGCACCGGCAGCATGAAAAAAAGCCCCAGCAGCCAACCGAAGCGGTAGCGGCTTTGATCGCGCCAGGCAGTCACACCGACCAGCGCCATCAGCAATAACGGAAACACCACAAAGAGCGGTCGCCACAAGTGGTCGCCCGGGTCCTGAATGAGGAACTGCCACACCATCGACGGCACGGAATACAGGTTGACCGGGTCTTCCCAGCCAATATCACCGCCCACCTTGAGTTCTTCGGTGTGCTGCACCAGGCCCAGCAGATTCGGGAGCCAGGGCAAGTACAGCAACACAATGGCAACGTTGGCCAACCACCAGCCCGCGCGCGTGACCAGGCGCAAGCCGCCGGCCCGTGGCTGGCGCAGCAACAGCAGCCATGACCAATGCACCAGTACGCACAACGCGGTGAAATAGTGGGTGTAGAAGGCTGCCGTCATCAACAGCGCATAGGCCACCAGATAGCGCTTGCGCTCAGGCTGGCGGACCCAATACACCAAGGCCAGGGTGGCGGCCAGCAGCCATACGCCCAGCAGCGAATACATCCGCACTTCCTGGCTGTAGCGCACTGCCGTGGGCAGCAACGCCAACAGAATCCCGGCCAGCACCGCCGCGCGACGGGTCGCGATCAGCCTTGTCAGCCAGATTCCCAGGCCGACTGCGACCACACCGGGGATCGCACTCATGCTGCGCAGGGAGAAAATGCTGTCGCCGAACACCTCGATCCAGCCGCGCAGCATGAAGAAATACAGCGGCGGATGAACGTCATGTGCGGCGTGAAACCACAGGTCTTCCAGGGAATACTCAGCGAGCAGCAGGCTTGAACCTTCATCGCCCCAGATGGCGGAGGCGGTCAGGCCATAGAAACGCACGGCCATGGCCAACGCCACCAGCGGTACCCACCGCAACCGAGCCAGCCAGCCGGCATTCTCCCAAAGGCCAGGATTGAGCACGGGCAATGCCCCGGCCTTGTTGTCTTGTTCCGCCACAGAGCGTCGCACCTCTACTTCCTCACCCACTACTGAACCTGCGCTTGCGCGAACACCCGCCACTCTAGGTCAAAAGGCCTTGATTCGCCCGCTGTTTTGCATGGATTTGACCAACCATCCGCCAATCGGACAAATCTGAATTTTGCGCAGGACGTCTCCGACGCTTTCATCGGATCACGCTATGATTGCTGCCTTCCATGGATTCAGGATCAAGGACATTTCATGCGCATCGGTCTTCTGTCACCCCTGGCACTGGCATTGCTCGCCACCCTTCCCCTCCAGGCCCACGCCAGCGGCGATGACTCTTGCTACCCGGATTGGCGGGTGTCGCGCAACAGCCTGGACGTGTGCAGCAACCTGCCCTTCCTGAGCCCCGGCAATGACAGCCGGGTCAACCTGCGGCTGTTGCTGGCGGACAAAAACGTCATGCCGCTGGCGCCGAATGCCTTGGGCGAGCAGGACGTGTCCGAAGGATTTGGCCCGGTGCCCTTTCCGGTGTATCGGCTTATGCCGGCTGCGGATGAGCCCGACAACAAACCCGACGACTCGCGCACCGCCGAACTGGATGCACTGCTCAGCCCGCTGGGCATCACCCGCGACGACGCCAAGACCGCCGGTGAAGCCTTCCTTTCCGGCGAAGGCAGCCGCTGCCGCAGCAACGCCGATGACAGCGCCGCCGCGTTTATCAGCCAGGTGGTGAAGGCCGATGTACCGCAGGCCGAGCGCCAGTTACTGGCCAAGCTGCGGCTGCAGATGCTCGGCAGTTGTTCCTCGGACGGCGTAGCGGCAGGCGAGGCCGACCAAATCAAATCGGCAGACGGCCAGGCATTGCTCACCTACCTGAAAGCCGCCGGGGACTTTTACAGCGGACGCTTCAGCGATGCGCAAAAAGGTTTTGCCGGGCTGACGAGCAGCTCGCTGCCCTGGCTGAAGGAAACAGCGCTGTACATGACCGCCCGCACCGCGCTGAACGACGCCCAGCAAAATGCCTTCGATGAATACGGCACGCCGTCGCTTGAGCATGTGGATAAGTCTGCCCTGCAACGGGCCGAAAGCGCTTTCGACGACTACCTGAAAACTTATCCACAGGGCGAATACGCCGCCTCCGCCCGTGGCCTGTTGCGCCGGGTGCACTGGCTGGCGCCCAACCCCGACAAACTGGCGGACGACTTTGCCTGGCAACTGACCCAGGCCACCGATGCCCAGCGCAACGTGTCGCTGGATGAACTGGTGCAGGAAGCCGACACCAAGCTGCTGACCAGCACCACGGCACCTGTGGGCAACCCGCTGATCCTGGCCCTCAACGACCTGATGTGGATGCGTGCCGGCGAGCCGCCGAAGCTCACGCGTGAAGCGCTCGATGCACAAAAAGCGGTGTTCGCGCAGGAGCCCGCGCTGTATGCCTACGTGCAGGCGGCGTTTGCCCTGAACGTCGAGCATCAGCCCGACCGTACCTTGAAGCTGCTGCCGCAAGACGTGCCGTCGAATCTCGACTACTTCGCTTTCAGCCAACAGACCCTGCGTGGCCTCGCGCTGGAAGCCAAGGAAGACTGGAAAGCCGCCGAAGCGCTGTGGCTGCAACTGCTGCCGCTGACCAAGCAACCGTTGCAACGTGACCAGCTGGAGCTGGCATTGGCGATGAACTACGAACGCAGCGGCCAGCTGGCCAAGGTATTCGCCGCCGATTCGCCGATCAGTGCCAAGCAGGTGCGCTATATCCTGCTGCGCAACGTCGCCGGTCCCGACCTGCTGCGCCAACAGCTTGCCCATGCCGAAGACCCGGTAGAGCGCCAGACCGCACAATTCACGCTGCTCTATAAAGACCTGCTGCGCGGCCAGTTCGAGACCTTTGCCGAGGACCTCAAGCAACTGCCCGCCTCGGTTCCCGATGACAAGCTCGGCACCAGCCTGGGCTACGTCTACAGCGGCGGCCAGTCGTTGAGACTGTTCCAGTGGAACGGTGACAAGGCCGAGTCCGGCTACACCTGCCCGAGCATCGCGCAAATCGCCAGCACCCTGCAGGCCGATCCGAAAAACCCGCAAGGCCTGAACTGCCTCGGTGAATTCGTCCTGCGTAACGGTCTTGACGGCATGCCCCTGGAACAAGCGCGCTCCGCCGGCAGCCTGGGCAGTACCGCCTCGCCCTTCAAGGGCGAAACCTTCTCGCGGCTCGAAGGCTACAAGCGGGTGATCGGCAATCCCAAGGCACCGCGAAACGACAAGGCCTACGCGCTGTTTCGTGCCATCAACTGCTACGGACCTTCGGGCTACAACAGTTGCGGTGGCGAAGACGTCGACAAGAACGTGCGCAAAGGCTGGTTCCGCCAGTTGAAAACCGGGTTCGCCGACACCCAGTGGGGCAAGTCGCTGCAGTACTACTGGTAAGCCGTGAAGCGTTTCTGGCTCGCCCTGCTCCTGCTGGCAAGCCCGGCCTTCGGTGCGGTGGACGCCCGCGACCATGACGCGTTCTGGCTGTGGAGCGGCGTTGCGCCGCAGCCGGTGCTCAAGCAGGCGAAAACCCTGTACATCCTCCAGGGCCAGATCAACTCGACCCGCCGCGCGCCCCGGCGTGGCGTGCAATTCATCGCCCAGGGCATGAGTGTGCCGCGCATCACCCAGGGTGAAATCTGGGTGGTGTACCGCGCCCACACCCTGCACTGGCCCGAGTCGGTGTACAGCCAGATGCTCGGTCAGGTGCAACGCTGGCGGGATGCGGGCAACCCGGTGGTGGGCATCCAGATCGACTTCGATGCGCGCACGCAATACCTCGACGAATACGCGGATTTCCTGCGCGACCTGCGCCAACGCTTGCCCAAGGATCTACGCCTGAGCATCACCGGGCTGATGGACTGGAGCAGCAACGCTGACCCGGCCGCCATCGCACAACTCAAGGGCGTGATTGATGAAGTGGTGGTGCAGACCTACCAGGGCCGCCACAGCATCCCGGACTACGCGGCGTATCTGCCACGCATGAACCGGTTGGGGGTGCCGTTCAAGATTGGGTTGATTCAGGGTGGGGCATGGGAGGAGCCGGGGTATTTGAAGGGGAGTGAGTGGTTTCGCGGGTATGTGGTGTTTTTGCAGAATCCCTGAGTGCCCACGGTCCTTGGACTGTGGGCACTCAGGGCTAAAAAACGCCCGCGAATGACCGCTATCTACCAGTCATAAGTCAAGCTCGACACCACCGTGCGCCCTTCCCCGTAGTAACAATCCAGGTCACTGGTGCATTGCGACACGTAGGTCTTGTTGGTGAGGTTCTGCACGTTCATTGCCAGCTTCACGCCTTTGAGCTTGAACGCCGAGCGGCCCAGGTCGTAGCTCAGGCTGGCGTCGTAGACGGTATAGGACGGAATGCTGAACGCCCCTGCGTAGTAATCACCAAAGCTGCTGCGAACGTAACGCGCGCCCAAGCCTGCGCCGACACCGGCCAGGGGTGTGTCGCCAAGGACGGTGTAATTGACCCAGACCGAAGCGGTAAGCGGTGAGATGCCTGCCGGGTGTCGGCCTTGGCGGCCGTCGTTGTCCTTGGTGTATTTGATGTCGTTGCGCGCTGCCGAGGCGACCACGTCCCAGGCATCGCTGAGGGAGGCCTTGGCTTCCAGCTCCACACCCCGTGAGCGCATGGCACCGCTCTGGGTACTGAAGGTGGTGTCTACCGGGTTGGTGGTCAGCACGTTTTCCTGGTCGAGTTGGTAGACCGAGACCTGCACAAAACTCTTCTGGCCCGGCGGCTGGTATTTCAGGCCGACTTCGTACTGGTTGCCGGTAGAAGGATCGAACGGTTTGCCGCTGATATCGGTGCCCGACAGCGGCAGGAAGGATTCGGAGTAGCTGATAAACGGCGCCAGGCCATTATCGAACAGGTACACCAGACCGGCCCGGCCGGTGAACGCCTGGTCTTTGCTGCTGGTGCGGGTGTCGGCCAGTGGCTCCTTGTTGACCACGTTGGCCCAGTCGTAGCGCCCGCCAAGGACCAGCGCCCACTTGTCCAATTTGATCTGGTCCTGCACGTACAAGCCGGTCTGGGTCACGGTGCGGTCCCAGCGATAAGGCTGGCCGAAATTCAGCCGCTGGCCATAGACCGGCTTGAACAGGTCGATCACCGGCGGATTACGGTCGTACAGACCGTGGAATTGCGAGTTGAAGTGGTAGTAATCCAGGCCAACGATCAACGTGTGGGACAGGGCGCCGGTGTCGAACTCCGCCTGGGCGATGCTATCCACACCGAATACTTTGTTGTGCTGCGACCAGTCCACACCGAAGCGTTGCAGATAGCGTTGGTCTTGCACGCCGGTTACCGGATTGGGCACAAATCTGTAGCCGTGCAACGGTGCGGTGTAGCGGTCGTCCACTTCGGCGTAGCGAGCGTTTTGCTTGAGGGTCCAGGTGTCGTTCAGGCGATGGGACACCTCATAGCCCAACACGTACTGCTCGCGGTTGTACTGGTTGACGCCTGGCTCGCCGATGAACACATCACGCTTGATCTTGCCGTTGGGGTTGTCCCAGATCGTCCCGGACGCGGGCAACCCCTGGGCCTCGGGCACGCCTTTGTCTTTCTGGTACTGGGCGAACACGGTCAGGCGCGTGTCGTCGTTGGGCTGCCAGGTCAGGCTGGGAGCGATGAACTGGCGTTTGTTCTCGACGTAGTTGATCTCGCCCTGTTCGTCCTTGGCCAGGCCGGTGAGGCGATAAAGAAACTCGCCCTGCTCATCCAGCGGTCCTCCGAGGTCGATGGCGGCGCTTTTGTGCTCGTAGGTGCCGGCCTCCAGCACCACTTGATGCACCGGGGTTTCGCTGGGGCGCTTACTGACCATGTTGACGATGCCACCCGGTTGGTTCTGCCCGTACAAGACCGAGGCCGGCCCCTTGAGCACTTCGATGCGCTCCAGGGAATAGGGCTCGATCTGCAAAGCACCGCCGGTGCTGCCGCCGCCGTAGGGCAAGTGCAAACCGTCGAGGTACAGCGGCGTCGGCGTAAAGCCACGGGAAGTAGGCTCATCAAACAGTTTGACCCGATCGGAAAAACCGCCGGCCGTCATGCCCGGTGTATAGAGCAACGCCTGGGTAACGCTTTGCGCGCCCCGCGCCTTGATCTCGGCGGCAGTGATGACGTTGATGGTCTGGGGGATTTCCACCAGCGCCGAATCGGTCTTGCTCCCAGTGGCGCTGCGCTTGGCAACGATGCCGTCAACCGGGCCCCAGGCCGTTTCCTGATCCTGTTGACCACTGATCTGCGTCGCACCGAGTTGCAGCGCGCCACTCGCGGGCAGGGCCTGCAATGACCAGCCGCCCTGGGATTGCACCGCGACCAATCCGCTGCCGGCCAACAAACGCTCCAACCCTGGCCCGGTGGCGTAGCGGCCCTGCAAGCCGGCGCTGCGCTTGCCTTGGGTCAGCAAGGCGTCCACCGACAACAGAATCCCCGAGGCGCTGGCGAACTGGTTCAAGGCCTGGTCGAGGTTGCCCGCCGCAATGTTGTATTGGCGCAGGGCTTCAGCACTCTCCTGGGCCTGGACCACGCTCGGCACCACAGGCGCCGTCGCCAGCAGACTGACAAACAGGCCACGGCGCAGGGCGCGGGCCAGGGGTTGGATTGGGTGGTGCGACATTGCAGGGCTCCCCGTGAGAACGCTTCTTGATTGGCTTTCAAGAGGTATCCCGGACGGGGTTGGAAAACCGACAAGCCGTAGGCAAAAAATTTTTTAGCCCCGCGCCTTGATCGTGACCCAATAGCGCGTCACCGCCTGTACCTGCACCGGCAACGAACGCTCAAGCGCGTGGAGAATCGCGTCGGTGTCATTCAGCGGAAACACGCCGGTCAACAGCAAGCCGGCCACTGCCGCATCGCAGCGCAACAGCCCCGGGCGATAACGGCTCAACTCGGCAACGAACTGCCCCAGCGGCTGGCGCTCGGCGATCAAGCGGTTCTCGGTCCAACTGCTGGCATTGGCATCCACCGGCACCAGCGTCGAAGTCCGGCTGGCGCTGAACCACAGGCTGTCCCCGGCATTCATCTGCACCGCCGCACCGCGCACCGGACGTACCTGCACACGTCCTTCATACAGGTCGACGCGGCTGCCATCGTCCACTTCACGCACGGCAAACCGGGTGCCCAAGGCCTGCACATCTCCGGCCGGGGTTTCGACGATCAATGGCCGGGACGGATCGTGGCCGCTGGTCAGCAGGATCTCGCCGCGTATCAGGCGGATACGCCGCTCACTGGCGCTGAAGCGCAAGTCGACCGCGCTGTTGCTGTTGAGGTCCAGGCGCGTGCCATCGCTCAAGGTCAGGTGACGAATCTCGCCGGTGGCGGTGCGGTATTCGGCAAACGCCGCCTGCCAGGGCTGGCTGCTTTGCACCAGATAGCCGCTGCCACCGGCCACCAGCAACAGCCCGAGCAGTTTCAATGCGGCGCGGCGTTGGGTGTCCGGTGTATCGCGTAACACCGCACGGGCACTGTCGACAGGCACACCGCCGAGGGTTTGCTGTAACTGCTGCAAGCGCTTCCAGGCGCGCCGGTGTTCCGGATCGGCCTCCTGCCAGCGCGCGAAGGCCTGGCGCTGATCGCCGTCCATCTCGCCACCCCATTGCAGCATCAACCACTCGCTGGCCTGCTCGACAATGGCCGGGGCAATCGGCGCTTCGTGCCGGGTTCTCATTCTTCGTAGACGACCTGGTAGCAGGCGAGAATCGCCCGGGTCATGTACTTCTGCACCGAGCTGACAGTGACCTCCAGGCGCTCGGCAATCTGTGCGTAGCTCAGCCCTTCGAACTGCGACAACAGAAATGCGCGGCGCACGTTGTCGGGCATGCGGTCGAGCATGGCGTCGATCTGCATCAGGGTTTCGAGGATCAGTGCGCGGGTTTCCAGGGACGGGGATTCGGGCTCCGGCAGGTGGGCAATGCTTTCCAGGTAGGCACGCTCGATGCGCAGGCGTCGCCATTGATCAATCACCAGGTTGCGGGCGATCTGCGTCAGGTAGCTGCGGCTTTCCTTGTCACCGGGAAAGCGCCCCGATACCAGTAAGCGCAGGAAGGTGTCCTGCGCCACATCGGCGGCGTGTTCGCGATCCCCCAGGCGTTTGCGCAGCCAGCCTTGCAGCCAGCCATGATGGTCGCGATACAGGAGATGAAGCTGTTGCCGGCCGTCAGTCGCGGTGTCCATGAAAAGCTCGGATACGTTATTGAGAGCAATTATCATTACACCATGTTGCACGGCTGGCAAAGTTCTTTGTCATTCAGCGTCCGGCGGTCTGCAACGGGTACACCGATTCCCAGCCCCCGCCCAATGCCTTGTACAACCCGACCATGGCCAGGGACACGCCGGTGGAGCTTTCCACCCACTGCTCCTGGGTCGCCAGCAACGCACTTTGCACGGTCAGTACGTTGACGAAATCCACCACGCCTTCGACGTATTGATGCTGCGCCGTGGCAAGGGCGATCTGGTTCTGCCGCACGGCTTCGGCAAGGCTGTCGCGCCGCAGTTGGCTGGCGTTGTAGCGGGTCAGTTGATCATCGATTTCATGCCAGGCCCGCAGCACGGTCTGCTGGTAGGCCAGGGCCGCTTCCTGTTGCTGGGCTTCGCGCAGATCGAGCATGCCTTGCAACCGGCCACCGTTGAAAATCGGCAAGCTCAGTTGCGGGCCGAAGGCGAATGCACGCGAACTCCACGAGCCGAAATCCGCCAGCTGCAACGCCTGGGAGCCCACGCTGCCAGACAGGGTGATGCGCGGGTAGAAGTCGCCCTTGGCCACACCAATGGAGGCGGTGGCCGCATGCAAGCGAGCTTCGGCCTGGCGGATATCCGGGCGGCGCTCGGCCAGTTGCGACGGCAGGCCGATGGCGACCTGGCGTTGGGTTTGCGGCACCGCAGCGTCCTTGGACAGTTCGGCGTACAAGGCTTGTGGCGGCTCGCCCATCAGCAGGCTCAGGGCGTTGATCAACTGGTCCTGGCGTTGCTGCAAATCCGGCAGGCGCGCCTCGATGGCGGCCACTTGAGCAGCGGCTTCGGCTACGTCCAGGTCAGTGGCGACACCGTCGGCCAGGCGCAGTTGCGAGAGCTTCAGGCTGTGGCGCGCCACCTCGAGGTTTTGCTCGGTGACGGCGCGGGTGTTTTGCACGCCGCGCAGCTGGATGTAGTCCTGGGCGGTTTCCGCCAGCACCGACAACAGCACCGCACGGCGGTCGTTTTCGGCGACTTGCAGGGTGGCGTCGGCGGCTTCGGTTTCGCGTTTTACCCGGCCCCAGAAGTCCAGTTCCCAGGCGGCGGAGAAACCCATGTCCCACTGGTTGAACGCCGAGCGGCCGTTCTTGCCCGAGGCATCGCTCAAGCCATCGGCGCTGTTGCGCTGACGCAGGTAATCGCCGGTGGCGTTGACGGTCGGGTAGCGCTCGGCGGTGATCACCTGGCGCGCCGCGCGGCTTTGTTGCAGGCGGCTGCTGGCGAGTTTCAGGTCAAGGTTATCGGTCAGCGCGCGATGGGTAAGCGCGGTGAGCTGCGCGTCGTGGAACACTTCCCACCAGCGCTCTTCCAGCGGGTCGTTGACCGCGTGACTGGCGGCTTGCCGGCCATGGGGCTCGGTCCATTGGCCGACGGGATTCTGCGGGCGCTGGAAGTCCGGGCCGACGGTGCAGGCACTCAGGGTGAGCAGGCTCAAGGTTAACCAGGCAAGGCGTCTCATTGCTGCGCCACCTCACGTTGCTGGGCGGCGGCGTGGGTGTCGACGCTGGCTTCCACCGACATGCCGACCCGCAGGCGCTCGGTCAACGCCTGGCCGGGCTCCAGGATGATTTTTACCGGAATACGCTGCACCACCTTGGTGAAGTTGCCGGTGGCGTTGTCGGGTTTGACCGAGGCAAATGTCACGCCGGTAGCTGGCGCCAGGCTTTCGAGGTGGCCCTTGAGCACTTCGCCGTCGAGGCTGTCGACCTTCACGTCCACCGTTTGGCCAGCGTGCATGTGGGACAACTGGGTCTCCTGGAAATTGGCCACCACGTAGGCCTCGGCCAGCGGTACCACGGCGAGGATCTTGCTGCCCGGCGTCACATAGGCGCCGACCCGCACCGCGCGCTCGCCGACCATGCCGTCCACCGGCGCGACGATGCGGGTGTACGACAGCTGATAGCTGGCCATTTCCAGTGCGGCCTGGGCACGTTTCAGGCCGCCCTCTGCCGCATCACGCTGGGCGCTGAGGATTTCCACCTGCTTGCGTTCAGCGGCCAGCACCGCCGTGGCATTCGCCAGGCGTGCGGTGGCCTGGTCAATACGCGTCTTGGCTTGCTGGGCGTTCTGCACGGTGCCGGCGCCTACACCCGCGAGGTGGTTGTAGCGGTTCAGTTCGTGTTCGGCAAACGCCACTTCGGCGCGATCCGCCGCCACAGTCGCCTGGGCCTGGGCGATCACCGAGCTTTGGCGCTCCAGGGTTGCCGTGGCATTTTTCAGCTGCGCCTGGGCCACCAGCGTATCGGCATCGGCCGCCTGGGCAGCGGCGCGGAAGTCACGGTCATCGATCAGCGCCAGCAACTGCCCGGCCTTGACCCGCTGGTTGTCTTCCACCAGTACTTCCTTGATGAAGCCGGCCACACGCGGCGCCACCAGGGTGTAGTCAGCGGCGACGAAGGCGTCGTTGGTGCTCTGGCGTTTGCTGCCGAACACACCCGGCGCCAGCAGGTAAACCAGCACACCGACGGCAAACACGGTGATGACGGTTACAGCGATTTTGTCTTTGCGTTTCATAACAATCCCTTTGGCTCAGTGAGCAATCAAGTCGGCGCGCGGGGCGGATAAATCCGCGTCGGCATCCAGAAAATCAGCAGGATCAACGCCGCCGCGACACCGGCCATGACGTAGTAGAGATCCGAAGAGGTGAGCACCACGGCCTGCTCGTGCAGCCGATGGGCAAGGCCGGCGGCATCGCTGTCGGCCAGGGGCGAGTTGCCCAGGCTGTCCACCAGCATGGTCGAGTGGAAATGCAGGCGGTGTGTGGTCAGGGCATCGAGCACGCCGGTGGCGACCACGGCAGCCAGGCCTTTCACGGTGTTGAACCACGCCGAGGCGAAAGGCCCGTCCTGGGGCGTGATGCTGCCGGTGGAGAGCATCAGCAGCGGCAACACCGCCATCGGTTGCCCGAAGATCTGCAGCAGTTGCAGCACGTAGAAATCATCGCGAATCCATGCCGACGTGAGTTGCGCCCCGCCCACGCAGGACAGGATCAACATGCTCAAGCCAATGCCCAATACCCAGCGGCAATCGACCCAGCGCAAGTTGCACAACGCCGCCACCAACGGCAGCGCGATCAACTGCGGCAGCGCCATGATCAGCATCACCGGTGCAGTTTGCAGCGGGCGGTAGCCTTGGACCTGGGCCAGGTAGCTGGACGGAATGATGGTCACCGCCAGCAGCACGATCAGCACCCCGGCGAGCACAATCAGCGCGAACGACAGGTTGCGTAGCCCAAGCATCTGCAACTTGAAAAACGGCATCGGGTGCGACCACTCGTTGATCATGAACAGCACCAGCAACACCAGGCCGCCGATCAACAATGAGGTAATCAGCGGCGACTCGAACCAGTCCAGCCGATTGCCCTGCAACAGGCCGATCACCAGCATGCAGATCGCCGGGAACCCCAACAGCAAGCCGCGCCAGTTGAACTGCTTGAAGCGCTCCAGGCGCAGCGGGTCCTGGGGCAAGCCGTAGGCCACGGCCGCCATGGCCAGCAGGCACGGCCCGACAATCTGCCAGAACGCCCATTGCCAGCCGACGTATTCGGTCCACATGGCCGCCAGCGGTGTGCCGAGGCTGGGGCCAAAAGTGGCCGTGAGAGCATAGCCGGCCAGGCCGTACAGCTTGACGTTGGCCGGCAGGAACCGCAGGGCCACGGTCATCAGCATCGGCGGCAAGGCGCCACCGGCCAGGCCTTGCACGGTGCGCAGGATCAGCAGGCTTTCGTAGTTCGGTGCGAACGGGCACAGCACGCCAAGTATGGTGAACAGGCCGATGGCGCAGAGGGTGAAACGGCGCAGAGAGAACGTCACCGAACACCAGGGTGCAAAGGCCATCGCCGAGACAGAGGTGGCGGTGTAGGCAGCTACCAGCCAGGTACTTTCGTCGAAGCCGATGTACATCGCACCACGAATATCGGCGAGAGCGACTTTGGTCACCATCTCGTTGAGGCCGGACACCAGTACCGCAAGCAATACGCCCACCAGGCCGATGATGATGCGCGGGCCGAAAACGGGCGGGGTAATGGCGGTCGGTTTGGCTGCGGCCAGGGGTGCGGGAGCAGCGAGGGACGTCATGAACTACAACTCGGAATAGGAAATACCCGAGCAGTTTAATAAGGCTTAGACATGACAAAAAGTGACTTATCGGAAGCTTATAAGTGCACCAGACGCAATGATCAAAATGTAGGCGATCTCTGTGGGAGCCGGGCTTGCCCGCGATGGCATCACCTCGCTATGCCTGAAAAGCCGTGTCGCCCGCATCGCAGGCAAGCCAGCTCCCACATTGACCGGGCTCACTTGCGACTCACGTGGGCTGCGCTTCCTTCCACGTCGCCTCGCAGCATTCACGCATGGTCTCGCGCAGCCATCTATGGGCCGGGTCCTTGTCGAAACGCGGGTGCCAGGCTTGGGTCAGCACCAGGGTCGGCAGGGAAATTGGCAGGGTGAAGGCTCGCAACGGCAGCTTCAGGCGATTGGCGCTGTAGAGCGCTTCCTTGGGCACCGGCAGGATCAGGTCGGAGTCCGGCAGCATGAACATCGCGCCGTGAAACCCCGGGGCGATCATCGCGACTCGGCGTTCCAGGCCCTGGGCGTTCAGGGCGGTGTCGATGGGCCCCCGGGCAATGCCGCGGCGGGAGATGCTGATATGGGAATAGCTGGCAAACCGTTCGGCGGTGATTTCTCCATCGAACAACGGGTGCCCTTCCCGTGCCAGGCCGACGAAGGTGGTGGTGAACAGGTTCTGCACCTTCACTTCCGGAGTGATCGGCATGGTGTTGCCCACCCGCAGGTCGAGACGGCCTTCACGCAGGGCCTCGTCATCGGTGTCGCCTTCCGGCACGAAGCGCAGTTCGCACAGCGGCGCCATGCGTTCCATGGTGTCGAACAGCCGACCGCCATACACTCCGACGAAAAAGTCATTGGCCCGCACGCTGAAGCGCCGGCGCAGGGTGCGCAGGTCCACTTCGTCCGCCGAGCGGAACAGCAGCGCCGCCTGCTCCACCACGCTGCGCACCTGGCCCTGTAGCTCCAGGGCCTTGGGCGTCGGTACCAGGCCGCGACCGGCACGCACCAGGATCGGATCGCCCACTGCCTCGCGGATGCGCGTGAGGGTGCGACTCATGGCGGCCGGGCTCAGGTTCATCCGCCGCGCGGCGCCTACCACACTGCCCTCGTCGAGCAAGGCGTCGAGGGCGACCAGCAGGTTCATGTCCGGTAATTGCATGCCAAGCACTCGTGATTGGTTATGAGTGAACTTGGCGCAATCGTAGCAGACTGTGGCGAGGGAGCTTGCTCCCGCTGGGCTGCGAAGCAGCCCCAAAATTTGCAATCGAGACTTTTCTGAAAGAACGCGGTGATGTTATTGGGGCCGCTTCGCGGCCCAGCGGGAGCAAGCTCCCTCGCCACAGGGTTGGTGTTCAGTCAGCGTTGCATGCCCCAGCGCTTCACGGTGACCCGCTCCAGGGTGTCGAACACCAGGTTCTCCACCAGCAACCCGATCAGGATCACCACCGCCAGGCCGGCAAACACTTTGTCGGTGTACAGCTCGTTGCGGTTCTGGAAGATGTACCAACCCAAACCGCCTTTGCCGCTGGTAGCACCGAACACCAACTCGGCGGCGATCAGCGTGCGCCAGGCGAACGCCCAACCGATTTTCAACCCGGCGAGAATCGACGGCAGCGCAGCCGGGATCAGGATGAACAACACGAAGCGCATACCCTTGAGGCCATAATTTCGACCGGCCATGCGCAGGGTTTCGGAGACGCCGAGGAACCCTGAATAGGTGTTGAGCGCCAGCGCCCACAACACTGAATGCACCAGCACGAAGATCAGGCTGTTCTGCCCCAGCCCAAACCACAACAGCGCCAGCGGCAGCAGGGCAATCGCCGGCAACGGGTTGAACATCGAGGTCAGGGTGCTCAGCAGGTCACGCCCCAGTTGGGTCGACACCGCAAGCGTGGTCAGGGCAAACGCCAGCACAATGCCGATCAGGTAACCCTTGATCAGCACCACCAGCGAGATGCTGACCTTGCTCAACAACTCGCCACTGGCCATGCCGTCGTAGAACGCGCTCAGTGTCTGCAGGAAGCTCGGCAGCAGCAGGTCATTGTTCTGATAACGGGCAGCCGCTTCCCAGAGGATCGCAAGCACGATCAGGATCAGGCTTTTACGCAGCCAGCCTTGTTGCCACAGGCGCTGGCGCCACGGCAACTCGCGCTCTACGCGTACACCGGGCAACGGTTCGAGAGTGATTTCATATTCCTGGCGCATGGTGCAAGCCCTTCAATAAGCGATGCGGATATCGGCGAAACCCAGTTCGGTTTCCACCTCGGGCGCTTCATCAAACAACAGCCGATGAATGCGCCGCGCCGAAGCCTGGAACTCCACACCGCCGAGGCTGTGCAGGTCGTATTGATGGCTGTGGATTTCCGCCCGCACCCGCCCCGGGTGCGGCGACAGCAACAGGATGCGGTTGCCCACCACCAGCGCTTCCTCGATGGAGTGGGTGACGAACAGCAGGGTGAAACGCACCTCTTCCCAGAGCAGCAATAGTTCTTCCTGCATCTTGCGCCGGGTCAGGGCGTCGAGGGCGGCGAAGGGCTCATCCATCAGCAGGATTTTCGGCTGCATGGCCAACGCCCGGGCGATTGCCACGCGGGCTTTCATGCCGCCGGACAGGGTGTGCGGGTAGGCGTCGGCAAAGGCCGTAAGGCCGACTTTTTCCAGGTAGTACAGCGCCCGCTCTTCGGCCTCGCGACGCTTGAGGGTTTTGGACGCCAGCAGCGGGAACATGACGTTCTGCTTGACGGTTTTCCACGGTGGCAGTTGGTCGAACTCCTGGAACACCACGATACGGTCCGGCCCTGGCTGCTCGACTTTTTGCCCGAGCAGACGGATCTCGCCCTCACACGGCTTGATAAAGCCGGCGATGGATTTCAGCAGCGTGGATTTGCCGCAGCCCGAAGGCCCCAACAGGACAAAGCGGTCCGCCGGGTCGATCTCGAAACTGACCTGGTGAGTGGCGCGCACCACCCGTTCGGGCGTGCGGTATTCAAGGCTGACTTTATCCACCGAAAGCAGTGCTTCGGTGGTGGTCGGGTTGCTGGCCGTGTGGCCTTGCAAGGGCGCGTTCATGTCAGCTCCCTTGCAGCGGTTTGGCGTCCTGGAAGAAGTAATCCTTCCACGATTCGGGTTTGTTTTTGATCGCGCCGACGCGGTAGAGGAATTCCGCCAGCGGGTAGGTGTTTTTCGGTGTGACGCTGAATTCGAACTGCGGGTTTTCGATGATTTTCAGCAGCTCGGCGCGGTCGATCTTGGCCTTGGTCACGCGGATGTAGGTATCGGCGGCGGCGCCTTTGTCGTTCTGGGCGAACTGCGCCGCTTCGGTCAGTGCCTCGACGAACGCCTTGTAGGTTTTCGGGTTGTCGTTGCGGAATTTCTCGGTGGCGAACAGCACGGTCGGCGAGTTAGGCCCGAGGATGTCATAGGAGTTGAGCACCACATGCACGTTCGGGTTGGTCAGGGCCTGCTCCTGGAACGGCGGGTTGGAGAAGTGCCCGGTCAGCTCGGTGCCACCGGCAATCAGCGCAGCCGTGGCATCCGGGTGCGGGACGGCGACGGTGTACTTGTCGAGGCGATTGAATTCCTTGTCGCCCCATTGCTTGGCGGCAGCGTATTGCAGGAAACGCGACTGCACGGAAACGCCCACTGCCGGTACGGCAATGCGGTCTTTTTCGGTGAAGTCGGCAATGGTCTTGACCTTGGGATTGTTGCTCACCAGGTAGTAGGGGAAGTTGCCCAGGGAGGCGACGGCTTTCACGTTCTGCTTGCCGTGGGTGCGGTCCCAGATAGTCAGCAGCGGGCCAACGCCGGCCCCGGCGATGTCGATGGAACCGGAGAGCAGCGCATCATTGACGGCTGCGCCGCCGGACAGTTGCGTCCAGTCGACCTTGATGTCGATGCCTTCCTGCTTGCCGTATTTTTCGATCAGGTTCTGGTCGCGCACCACGTTGAGCAACAGGTAGACGATGCCAAACTGCTCGGCGATGCGAATTTCGCCTTCGGCCTGGGCGGCGGCAGGCGCCACAAGACTGCCGGCCAGCAGGCTGACGCCCAGGCCAACCGTCGCGGCCAGGCGCGCAAATGGGGTTTTCTTGGACATGGTCATGCTCCGGGTCAGAAAGGCGCGTCGCCCTGGATGGTGGTGCGGTACAACTTGCGCCGCAGGTGGCTGGGGCAGCCGGCCGCCAGGTGGATCAGCGAGCGGTTGTCCCAGAACACCATGTCGTGGGGCTGCCACTGATGGCGGTAGATGTTTTCCGGCAGCACGCTGTGGGCGTACAGCTGGGCCAGCAGGTCGCGGCTTTCATCCTCAGGCAGGCCGACGATACGGGTGGTGAAGCCCTCGCTGACGAACAGCGCCTTGCGGCCGTTTTCCGGGTGGGTGCGCACAATCGGGTGTACCACTTGCGCCACTTGAGCGAGTTGCTCGGGCGTGAGGGTCGGGCGCCAATTGCCTTCGAATTTGGTTTCGCTGTAGCGTGCGGTGTAGGAGTGCGCGGCGCTGCGGCCTTCGACCGCCTTGCGCAAGGGCTCGGGCAGGTTGTCCCAGGCTTTATGCATGTCGGCGAACAACGTGTCGCCACCCTCGGACGGCAGCTCCTGGGCATGGAGCATCGAGCCCAGGCTCGGCAGCTCCTTATAGGAGAGGTCCGAGTGCCAGAACTTGCCGGCGTCTCCCAGGCCGATGGATTGGCCGTTTTCGATGATGTTGGAGACGATCAGGATTTCCGGGTGGTTGGCCAGCAGGAATTGTTTGAGCACATGGATTTGCAGCACGCCGAAACGGCGGCTGAAGGCGATCTGTTGCTCGGGGGTGATACGTTGGTCGCGGAAGACCACGACGTGATGGTCCAGATGCGCGCGGTGAATGCGTGCGAAGTCCCGGTCGCTGACCGGGCGGGCCAGGTCCAGGCCTATGATTTCGGCGCCGACGCTGCCGGGAAATGGACGGATCTCGAAGGTTTGTGTGGTGTCGGTCGCTGTTGGAACAGTAGAGGTGGCAGACATGAGTTCACTCCCGTGCAGTCAGGAGAGTGACTTTATAGTCATAAGAACCGCATTTTAAATACCGTTAGTGAATATCGATATGCAGCAATACCGCTGTTGGCCCGACTCCCGGGAATAAAATGTGCACGACGGACCTTTAGCCTGTAAGACCTGACAAATGGGAGCTGTGGGCCCGAAGAACACGCTGTTGAGTCGCTTACAAGCCGAAACCTTGCCCGTTTGACAAGCTTGTGGACAATCTCTAGTGTGCATTGGATCCAATTAGCCACCTCACCTTGAAAAGGAGGATAGCGTAGTCGTGACGCAGAAGCCGAACCCTTTGAGCAGCATCCAGATCAGCGGGCCTATCCCCGCCCATCTCGCCCGCTCCGTGATTGAAGAAACATTGCGCAACGCCATCCTGGATGGCCGCTTGCCCTGTGGCACCGCCATGCGTCAACAGGAGCTGGCCAGCTTGTTCGGGGTCAGCCGGATGCCGGTGCGCGAGGCATTGCGTCAACTGGAAGCCCAATCGCTGCTGCATGTGGTCACCCACAAAGGCGCGGTGGTGGCGCCACTGATCGAGGACCACTCGGCGGAAACCTACGCCCTGCGCATACTCCTCGAATCCGAAGCGCTGCGCTTGTCGATTCCCCTGCTCACGCCCGATGACATCGCCCAGGCCGGCGCCTTTATCGACGCGCTGGAACGGGAAAGCGACTACACCGAAATCGGCCGCCTCAACCGCCTGTTCCACATGGCGCTGTATGGCAAGGCGGGCAATCAGCGGTTGCTCAAGCTGGTTGAACACGGCTTGAACGAAGAGGAACGTTTCCTGCGCTTCAACCTCGAGGCCATGGGCCTGGGCAAGACGTCCCAGGAAGATCACCGCGAACTGCTCGACCTCGTTGCGCAAAAGAAGGTCGACGAAAGCATCCTGACCCTGCGTAACCACCTTACCCGCGGCATGGAGGTAATTACGGGTTACCTCAAAAGTCTTGAAGAGACTGAACAGAACGCTGCGCTGTAAATTCCGCGTGGAACTGAAACGCCTCCCTCGACCACAAAGCGCTGCAAAGTGACGCTGGCCGACGGAGGCCAGTGCACCACCATTAATCCCGTTAAACCATTAAGCCCAAAGAAAACTTCACACACTCCGCAGAGCGATCCAACTACCGCAATATTCCAACTCGAAAAACTTATAAAACTAAAAACACCTGAATACTTAATCAGATTATTATCAACACTCCAATTCTCCCAATCGACAGCGTGAATCCATGCTCGGTGCGTCACTGCGCGTGGCGTTCCTTTAAATAAAGCCTTGGTATTTTGTCACAGCATGCTGCTCGCCAGTAACAGTGTCAGCCTCGTACAGGGCTGCCTGTTATCAAGGCACCCGCGCATCCGTGAAAACCAATGTTTATTTGTCGCTAAAGCACAACGCTTTTATCAGGGAAGAGACAACGACTTATAGGCATCAACATGTTCCAGCACTCACACCTGCTTAAACAAAAAAAGCAGAAGTTACATCTCCATCCAATATTCAAACAAATAAATACTCTTCCAAAGTTGCAGTACTTTATGGAAAACCACGTATTCGCCGTGTGGGACTTCATGACACTCACCAAACGCCTGCAACATGACCTCACCGGTATGCGCCTGCCCTGGTTACCGCCAACGGACCCGCAAGCGGCTCGCCTGATCAATGAGATCGTATTGGGCGAAGAGTCGGACGCGTATCCCGGCCATGGGCACGGCAGCCACTTCGAGTTGTACCTGGAAGCCATGCGTGAAGTCGGCGCGAGCACGGCGAACATCGAGCGGTTCGTCAGCCTGCAGCGTGACGGCAACGATGCAGAAACGGCCCTGCAAAAAATCGATATCCACCCGTCCGTGGCCCGGTTCGTCAGAAGTACCCTGCAGGTTGCCCTGGACGCCCCGACGCACTGCGTGGCGGCTGCCTTTCTCCACGGGCGCGAGAGCGTCATCCCGGCGATGTTCAAGCGCATCCTGGAGGAGTGCGAGGTGCTCCATCGCCAGGCGCCCACCTTCTGCTACTACCTCAAGCGCCACATGGAGATCGACGCCCAGGAGCATGGACCGGCGGCAACGCAATTGCTGCAACGCCTTACCCTCGGCGACCCAAGCCGCGAGCAGCAAGCCGACAGTTGCGCCCTCGGCGCCGTGGAAAGCCGCCTGGCCTTATGGGATGGGTTGCATAGGTGCCTGCCGGAGATGAGCGCATGAACCCTGCCGACTACCGCTCATTTGCCGACGACTGGGAGCGCCGCGCGACCATCCGCACACGCCCGCGGCGGCGGCTGGAAAACGATCAGAAACTGATCTACCCCCTGAGCCGACAGCCCCTGGTGCTGAGCGCGACCTTTATCGACCAATGCCCGCAGTGCCGTGATTTTGTCTTGCTGCAGACGTTCTACAAGTTCATCAACGACGTGGTGATCTTTGAAACCGAGATCGTCGACAAGACCGCCCGCAGCATCGCCAAGAATCGCTTTTCGGTGCCCTTCCCGCTTGCCTGTCGCTACGACGCCATGACCGTGGTGGTAGACGAGGATTACCACGCCCTCGTCGCCCTCGATTTCATGCAACAGACCATCGAGATGACCGGGATCCCACCCCTTGAACTACCCGCGCAAATCGAGCTGAGCCGCGCCTTGCCTGCCGCACTGGCGCTGGCGCCCGAACACCTGCGCGATGCCGTGGAACTGATTGCCGTGGCCATCGCCGAGAACACCGTGACCCATGACGTGGCAGCGTTTTCCAAGGACGACAGTGTCAAGCAGTCCATCCGTGGGTTGATGGCCGACCACCTGTTTGACGAGGGCCGCCACGCGCTTTTCTGGACGCGCCTGGTGCGTATTTATTGGCAGTCTGCAGACGCCGCGGACCGCGACTGTATCGCCCGGATCCTGCCGGTTTTTCTCCAGCATTACCTGACCCACGACCTGCAGAAAAACTTCGACCTGCACTTGATCGAGCACCTGGATGTCAGTGACGGCACGCGCTCTGCGCTGCGCACTGAAGTGCAGGCGATAGGCTTTCCCATTACCCGCCAGCACCCGTTGATCGGCAATATCATGGGCTTCCTGAACCACAGCGGCCTGCTGCAAACGCCGAGTGTGGTTGGGGCGCTGGATGCCTTTCTTGCGGCACCAGGAGGGCACCCATGAGGCACCTGAAGATTGGGCTGGCGGGCTTCAGCGCGGCGCTGAATGAACTGGGTGAGACATTGGCGCAATACGGTCATGGGGTGCTGCGAGCACAGGATGTCACCCACCTAGTAGACCTGCTGATTGATGACGGTAGCGAGGAGGTTCCGCCCGGCGTGACGTGCACAGCCTTGATGAGCCTGCGCGTGGGTATGGGAGCGTTGACCGGCTGTGGATTGCCGGCCCTGCAGCTCAGGTGTTACGCCCACTCACGGCGACTCCTGACAACCCTGGAGGTTGCCGGAGAAGCCTGTGGCAATGGTCAACGGCTGCGTCAACACGCAGTAAGCAGCCTGGTGGAGTGGGTAGCCCAACAGGTGAGTGGGTTCTCCCGGGACCCGGGCTATTTCTCGCAGGCGGCCGTCGCCTCTGATGATCCGGAACACGGCCTGCAAGCGCTCGCATCCCTGGCGTACCTGCATCGTTTTAACCTGACGGCCGATTTGGTTCTGCAGCAGCAAGCCCAGGTACCCCTGATCGAACGATTGGAAAACAGTCTGCAAACCTTCGCCGACCGGCTGGCGTTGAACATTGCCGGCAGCGGGCTGACTTACCGACAGTTGCATCGCCAGAGCCTGGCTATCCAGCACCGTCTGCGACCTCTGCTTGGGCCCCACGACACACCGCCGGTAATCGGCGTCTGCCTGGACAAATCCCTGGAGCTGTACGCCAGCATTCTCGCGGTACTCGCCTGCGGTGCGGTGTACCTGCCCCTGGAGCCGGGCCACCCGCTGCAACGCCAGCAAGCGATGCTGGAAAACGCCGGCGTCTCGGTGCTGCTGGATGATGGCAAGCATCCACTGCGGGACGGGTTCTGTGCATTGGATGTGAGTGCCGTCGACACTCCCGACACCTCGCTGCCAATGCGCCAGCGCCCCGCCATGGACGACCCTTGCATGGTGCTCCACACCTCGGGCACTACCGGCCACCCCAAGGGCGTGCTGCTCAGCCAGCACAACCTGGCCCATTTCAGCGCCTGGTTCGGGGGTCATGTGCAGCTGAGCGAACACAGCCGGGTCTTGCAGTTTTCGCCCTTGAGTTTTGACTCGTCCCTGATCGATATCTTCCCGAGCCTGATCGCGGGCGCCGAGCTGATCGTGCCCAGTGAGGACCAGCGACGCGACCCGCAGCAACTGGTGGAGTTGATCCGACAACAGCGCGTCACCCACGCCTTCCTGCCGCCGGCGCTGCTGAGCATCCTGCCGCTGGATCAACCCCTGGGCCTGGCGCACCTGATGACCGGAGGCGACGTGTGCGAGCCCTATGTCATCGAGCAGTTGGCAGGCCAGTGTCGCCTGCACAATTTCTACGGGCCCACCGAAGCCACCGTGCTGGTGACCAGCCACACATTGCAGCCGGGCGACAGCAATCGCAACCTCGGCACGCCCATCGCCAACAGCCAGGTACTGATCCTCGACGAGCACCTGCAACCGGTGGATGAGCAGGTGTTGGGCGAACTGTACATCGCCGGTCCCGGCGTCAGCCTGGGTTACCTCAACCAGCCGCGTCAGACCGCCGAGCATTTCGTCCCCCTGGAGTTGCCCGACGGCCAGACCTTGCGGGCCTACCGCACAGGCGACCTGGCGAAGTGGACCGCTGCCGGCATCGAGTTGGTCGGGCGCCGGGATCAGCAGGTGAAGATCCGTGGGTTCCGGGTCGAACCGCAAGAGATCGAACATTGCCTGCGCAGCAGTCAGCTGTTTCGCCAAGTGGCGGTGGTGATTGACCGTGAGCGGCGAATCCTGGCTTTTGTTGCTCAGCCCGAAACACAAGACGCCCTGCCTGCACTGACGCAGCATGCCCGGCAAACACTGCCGGACTATTTGCGGCCAACCCTGTGCACGGAACTTGCGAGCATGCCGTGCACCCCCAACGGAAAGGTCGACCGCCAGGCATTGCTGGCGTTACCGACTCCAACGCTGCCGGCCATCATTCACGGCGAACCGCACACGCCCATGCAAGTGCAGTTGCTCAACCTGTGGAGCGAGTTGCTGGGCATGCCGGTCACGCAGCTGTCGGCCGACGAGAGCTTCTTCAATCTTGGCGGCCATTCCATCCTGCTGTCGACGATGCTGCTGCGTATCCGCGAGCAGTTCGGGCGCAGCCTCTCCCTCAGCCGGTTTTTTGAAACCCCCACGGTTCGTACCCTCGCTACGCTGATGGGGGACGACGCACCACCCGAAGCACCGACCGGCCAGGCTACCCGGGATGCGCTGCGTGAGCTGCATGTGCAGACATTGCCGGCTGAACAGGCGGGCGAACGTCGCCGGGTGATCGTGACCGGGGCCAACAGTTTTCTCGGGGTGCATATCGTCGAGGCACTGTTGGCCGAGGGTGCACTTGAAGTGGCGTGCCTGGTGCGCGAACGGCCCGGACATTCGGCGACCGCGAGGTTTGCCGAGGCCCTGCGAGAGTACCGTCTGGAACACCTGGACCTGAGCCGGGTGCAGGTGTATGCCGCCGACATCAGCCAGCCGCGTCTTGGCCTGTCGAGTGAGGTGTATGACTACCTCGCCGGGGAGTTCGGCGTGTTGGTGCACAACGCCGCCCACGTCAATCATGTGATGGATTACGCCACCCTGGCCAAGGACAACGTCGAACCGGTGCTGGAATGCCTGCGCCTGTGTGAAACCCGGTGCAAGAAGGTCTTCAATTTTATCTCGACGCTGTCGGCCGCCAGCACTATCGACGCACATGGCCAGGTACTCGAAAACCCCGCCGCGGCCACCCCGCCGCTCTACATCCAGAATGGCTACAACCTGTCCAAATGGGTTGCCGAACGCTTGCTGGGACGCGCCGCAGCGCAAGGTGCCTGGGTCAATATCCATCGCCCGGGGAACATCAGCTTCAACAGCCGCAGCGGAGTCTGCGAGCCACAGAAGAATCGCCTGATGTTGATGCTCAAAGGTTCACTCCAACTGGGCCTGGTGCCGCACCTTGAGTTGAATTTCGACCTGATGCCGGTGGACTTTCTCGCCCGGTTTATTGCGTTCCACAGCAGCCGCTGCCGTGCTGGAGGGACGGTGTTCAACCTGCATAACCCGCAGCCCCTGAGCTGGGAAACCTACGTCGACGCCTTTCGCCAGGCAGGCCACGCATTCGAGCTGGTGAGCGTGGCTCACTGGCAACGTCACCTGCACACAGTGGACAGCCGCAATGCGCTGTTCGGCGTACTGGGCTTCTACCTCAACGGGGTGGGCGAGGACATCGGCGATACCTCGATGATCCGCCATGACAACGCACGACGCGGCGTCGAGCAGATGGGCGGACGCTACCCCGAAAAAAATCCGGCGCTGTTACGCAAGGGCTGCGAGTACCTGCGCAGCACCGGTTTCCTGTGACCAGGCTCTCAATTGAAGGAAGACCTTATGAAACCCGATACGTTGATTCGCAACCCTTGCGCCAAACCTGTGGTGTCCTCAGTTGTGGTTGCCTGTGATGCCGCCGGTGCGTGGGCGGTGGTCGGTGACTTTGGCGGATTTGATCGATTCATCCCCGCCTTGTCCCACATCGAAATCACTGGTGCGGGCGCGGGATCGCTGCGCAAGAAGTTCTTCCACGATGGACACCTGGTGGTGGAGCAACTCAACAGCCGCGACGAGCAGGCCATGCGCATGACCTGGACCACGATCTACAACACCTTGGGCGTAGCACGGTTGTGGGCCGCCATGGATGTCGAACCGTTGGGAGCAGGATCCTCACGGGTGACCTGGACGATCATCGCCGAGCCGGTTGAACCTGGCGTGGAGGGATTTGAGCCGTTTGTGCAGGCATTCGCCGACGGTGCGCTGGCGAATGTGCGAGCGATGTTTGGCTAAAGGAGACAGGAGCGAGCAGGCTCGCTCCTGTGTGTTCATCGATCAGATTTTGAAACTGTCGACCAACTGCTTCAGCCGGTTGGCCTGTTGAGACAAGGCGTCGCAATCCTTCAAGGTTTCGTTGAGGTTGGCCACGCCCTGCTGGTTCAGCAGGTTGATCTGGTTGATGTCGACGTTGAGAGTTTCCACCACGGCGGTCTGTTCCTCGGTGGCGGCCGCTACCGACTGGTTCATCCCGTCGATCTCGACGATCCGCTGCGTCACGCTGACCAGGCGTTCACCGGCCTGGTTGGCGACCTCGACGCTTTCTTCGCTGGAGGTCTGGCTGGCGTTCATCGTGGTCACGGCCTCACGCGAGCCAATCTGCAGCGAGGTGATCATTTTGTGGATCTCTTCTGCCGACTCCTGGGTGCGGTGCGCCAGGTTGCGTACTTCATCCGCCACAACGGCAAACCCACGCCCGGCCTCACCGGCACGTGCCGCTTCAATCGCGGCGTTGAGGGCCAACAGGTTGGTTTGCTGGGAGATGCCTTTGATCACGTCCAGGATGTGGCCGATGTTGTCGGTGCTGGCGTTCAGGGTTTCAATCTGCGTGCAGGACAGGCTGATTTTTTGCGAAAGCTCCGACATCGCCAGGATGGTTTTCTCGACCACCTTGCGCCCATCATCGGCCTGCTCACTGGCACCACTGGCGTGTTGCGAAGCATCAGCGGCGTTGCGCGCGATTTCCTGCGTGGCGGCCCCCAGTTCGTTGATCGCTGCGGCCACGCTGTTGGTGCGCGCGCTTTGTTCGTCAGAACCGATGATCGACGCGTTGGACGAGGCCATTACTCGCTGGGACAGGTCGTGCACCTGGCGCGTCGCCGAGGAAACTTCGGAAATCGACGCGTGAATACGCTCGACGAATTGGTTGAAGGCACTGCCCAAATCACCGAACTCGTCCTTGCTTTCCACTGTCAGGCGGCGGGTCAGGTCACCCTCGCCCTGGGCGATGTCCTGCATGGCGCGGCCCATGGTGGTCAGCGGGCGCATCAAGACCTGGATCAGGACGCTCAGGAACACGGCAATGGCGGCAACCGCAATGAACATGGCGATCAATGCCGAGGTACGGAACTTACCCAGCGGTGCGTAGGCTTTGTCTTTGTCGATCGACAGGCCGATGTACCAGTCGGCATTCGGCAACCCGCTGATCGGGGTGAAGGACAAAATCCGTTCCTGGCCATTCAAGACCACTTCCTGGCTGAGCTTCTCGATGCGCACGTTGGTGCCGGGATAGATGTCCTTGAGGTTCTTCATCACCTGGTCCTGGTCCGGGCTGACAATCACCTGACCATCACCGCTGACCAGGAATGCATGGCCGATGCCGCCGAAATCCACCGAGTTGATGATCTTCACCAGGGTTTGCAGGCTCAGGTCACCGCCGACCACGCCAAGCAGTTCGCCATTCTTTTTCACCGGCATCGCGATGGTCACGATCAGCCCGCCTACCGCAGCCATGTAGGGCGGTGTGAGCATGGTATTGTCGGCTGCGACAGCTTGCTTGTACCAGGGACGCTGACGCGGATCGTAGCCATCGGGCATTTTGGCGTCGGGACGCTGGGTGAACACGCCGTTGGTGGAACCGACGTAGGTGAACTGGAAGTTGGAGGTAAATGCCGACTGGTCGACCAACCCCGGAAGATCGGCAGAGCTGCCTTGATGGGCCACGTTTTGCGCGAGGCTTTCCAGTACCAGCACCCGCCCGCTGAGCCAGTTCTGCACGCTGCTGGCGGTGAGTTCACCGGATTGCTGAATGGACGACTCCAGGTTTTGCCGGATGGTATTGCGCTGCAAGTAGTCGTTGTAGAACGTGAATAACGCGAAGGCCAGAACCACTACGCCTGACGCGGCCAACAGAATTTTATGACTGAACTTGAGATTCATTTCATTGACTTCTTTTTGCCAAAAGGGGGTGAGCGTGCCGGATGCAACATTCCATGTAACGGTATAGGCAGACTCTGCGACTGCTCTATTTCGGTGCACGCATGGCTCGTCAGGCTTTCGGCCAAGGCAGGATAAATCTTAGGAATTTGTGAGAAGCATCTGCTTTTAATGTCAGAAACCGACCAGTGGTAGCGCTCTAACGTCAGGAGTTGCAAAATTTTTCAGGCTTGTCGACAATGCGACTAATTATCATTTGTGACGCTTTGCCAGGCCGTGTGAATGCCCTCATCCGAGTACGCAGTACAGACGCTTTACAGCAACCATCATGGCTGGCTGAACACTTGGCTGCGCAGCCGTCTGGGTAACGCAGCGGATGCGGCGGACCTGGCCCAGGACACGTTCGTGCGGCTGCTGCAAAAAACCGAACGTTTCGAACTCAAGGCCCCTCGCGCTTTCCTGCGCACTATCGCGCGGGGCCTGGTGATCGATCATTGGCGTCGCGAAGAAATCGAGCGCGCCTACCTGGAGTCCATCGCGCATTTGCCCGAAGCCTTGGCGCCGAGTGCTGAAGAACGTGCGTTGATTCTGGAATTGCTGGAGTCCATCGCCCGGCTTCTGGACGGACTCAAGCCCAAGGTACGCAAGGCGTTTCTACTGGCTCAATGCGACGGCCTGACTTACAAGCAGATTGCGCAGCAGATGGGTGTATCACTGCGTTCGGTGGAACGCTATGTCGCCGAGGCGCTTTATCACTGTTATGTGCTGCGGTATGAGGCATGACCTCGATGGATAACACCGCGCGCGCAGGAATCGACCCGCAGGTGGTCAAGCAGGCCATCAGTTGGATGCTGCGCCTGCGTAACAATCGCGCCAATGTCCGCCTGAAGGCGCAGTGCGAGCACTGGCGCGAGGCTCATCATGAACACGAGTTGGCCTGGCAACGCGTGCAGGCACTGCAGCATGAATTAAGCAGCCAGTTGGCGGCGATTCCCGGGGCCCATGTGGCGCTGGAGAACAGTGCCCAGCGCCTTGGGCGCCGGCAGGCATTGAAGGTATTGTCCGGCGTGCTGTTGATGGGTTCGGCGGCCTGGGTCAGCCGAGACCTCACCGGCTGGCAGCGTTGGACCTCTGACCTGGCTACCACCACTGGCGAACGCCGTAGCGTGCAACTACCGGATGGCACGCGCCTGCAGCTCAATACCGATAGCGCAGTGGACCTCGACTTCAACCCGCAACAACGCTTGATCACATTGGTGCGCGGGGAAATCCTGGTGACCTGCGGCGCCGCGGCGACCGCCCCCCTGCTGGTTCGCACCCGCCATGGTTTGTTCGAAGGAATAGACGGGCGATTTGTGGTGCGCCAGGACAGCGATTGCACACGCCTGAGCGTCGCGTCAGGCAACGTGGCGATTCATTCACCGCATACCGCCGACGGGCTTTTTACTCAAGTGCATGCAGGAGAAAGCTACCTGGTGCGTCAGAATGCGGCCGCTCTGGCACCGCCTTCGGATATGGATACAGGGGCCTGGGCCGACGGATTGATCGTCACCCGCAACATGCGTCTTGCCGACTTCCTGGCGGAGGTGGGGCGCTATCGCCATGGTTATCTGGGCTGCTCGAGCGATATCGCAGATTTGCGCTTGTCTGGTGTTTTTCGCCTGGAGGACACCGAGAAACTATTGGCGATCCTTCCGCAGACGCTGCCTGTGCGCCTGCGCTATCGCACCCGCTGGTGGGTGAGCCTGGAGCATCAGGCCTGATTATTTTTGGCGTGCCTGATTTATTTTTGGCGGCTTTTTTCCGTGAGTCCGGCTTAGACAGTAAGCAATTCAATCTGCCTTCAGCGACCTCTACGGATCTCGATAATGACTGTGCGTTTTTTCAGCAACTCTCCCTCTTCCTACCCTTTGCTCGGCAAAGCCGTACGCGCAGCATTGCTGTCGACCACGATGGGCATCGGCTTGCTGCCAGTGGCCGGTGTCGCGGCTGATAGCGGGGTCGAACGTATCAGCCAGCGCTATGACATCCCGGCAGGCGCGCTGAGCGATGTGCTCAATCAGTTTGCCCGTCAGGCAGGCATCACCCTTTCCAGCACGCCTGCGCAGACTCAGGGCCGACAGTCTCCCGGGCTGCACGGGGAGTACTCGGCCGAACAGGGCCTGAGCCAATTGCTCAACGGCTCAGGCTTGCAGGCGCAGGCCCAGGACGACGTGAGTTTCGTGTTGCAGGTCCAGCCCGAGAGCGAGGCGCTGACCTTGCCGACCACCGACATCAAAGGCTTCGCCCTGGGTAATGCCCTGGGCAGCATGGAAGGCTACAACGCGACCCACAGCCAGATCGCCACCAAGACCAGTACCGCGCTGCTGGAAACGTCTCAGACGGTTTCAGTGGTGACCCGCGAGCAGATGGACGACCAAGGCTCGCAAACCGTTGCCCAGGCCATGCGTTACACCCCTGGCGTGCTGACCAACCCTTATGGCGCCACTCACCGCTATGACTATGTGGCGATGCGTGGTTTCAACGACGGTTCGGTGGATAACATCTACCTGGACGGTTTGAAATCCATGGGTGACAGCGGAACCTACAGCACCATGCAGGTGGACCCGTATTTCCTCGAGCGCGTAGATATCCTCAAAGGACCGTCATCGGTGCTCTACGGGCGCAGCTCGCCGGGTGGGCTGGTGGCGTTGACCAGCAAGAAGCCATTGTTTGAGCCATACCATCAGGTCCAGGCCACGATAGGTTCCCAAGGGCAGCGAGGCATGGGTTTCGACTTCAGCGGCCCGGTGGATGACGACAAGCGCATTGCTTACCGACTGACCGGGCTTGCAGACAAGTCCGACACGCAATTCGACCATGCCAAGGAAAAACGCTACGCGCTGGCACCCACCTTGAGCATCGACTTTACCGATGACACGTCCCTCACACTCCAGGCTTACCTGCAGCATGACCCCGACGGTGGCTACCACGGAGGCATGCCGGCAGATGGCGCGCTGCATCAGCGCAACGGCCAGCGGATCTCCAATCACTTCTTCGAAGGCGAACCGGGCATTGATGGGTACAAGCGTGATCAACAGTCGTTCGGCTATCAGTTCGAGCATCGCTTCAATGATGTTTTCACGGCGCGGCAGAACTTTCGGTATCTGGACTCCAAGGTCCGGCTGGACCAGGTGTATGCCTATGGCTGGACCACGCCCACCAGTAATGAGCTGAATCGCTACTACTCAGGCGGTGACGAAAAGCTGCATGCGTTCATCATCGACAACATGCTGCAGGCTGAATTTTTTACCGGCGCGACCAAGCATACGGTGTTGATGGGGGCGGACTATCAGCGGCGCAAAACCGTCGTGGACTGGAGCAGCGGCTCTCTTGCGCCAATCAATGCGTTCAACCCGGTGTATGGCAATTCCGAGATCAGCTATTACAGCCCAACCAGTTATCTGCGCCGGCTCGAGCAGACCGGCGTTTACCTGCAAGACCTGATTGAGATGGACAAGTGGCGGTTCTCCCTCGGGCTGCGTCAGGACTGGGTTGAGACCTCCGATGAAAATCGCATTGCCGAAGCGGGACGACCGCTGGGCACAGAGATCAGTGATAAACGTACCAAACTGACCGGCCGGGCCGGAGCGCTCTACTTGTTTGATAACGGTCTCGCGCCCTACGTCAGCTATTCCGAATCCTTCAACCCGAACTCCTATTCGGATAGTGCCGGCAATCCCCTTGCACCTACCGACGGCACCCAGTGGGAAGTCGGCTTGAAGTATCAGCCGCCGGGTACCGACAATTTGTTCACGGCCTCGCTGTTCCGCATCGACCAGGAAAACCTGGCGACCAAACTGCCGCAGGAAAACTTCTATCGCGCGGTCGGCGCTGTGCGCTCCCAGGGCCTGGAGCTGGAGGCGCATATGCAGTTGACCGACCATCTCAAATTGTTGGGCAGCTATACCTTCACCGATATCGAGTATTCGAAGTCGATGGTCAGCACGCTGAGTACCGCAGACAACGTGATCGAGAACAAGGGGAACTCGCCGACGCAGGCGCCGCGTCATATGGCGTCGGTATGGGCAGACTACAAGTTCGATAGCGGCGCACTGGATGGCCTGCGACTCGGTGGCGGTGTTCGTTATGTCGGCTACAGCTGGGCAGATGCGGAGAACACCATGAAGGTGCCCGCCTACACGCTGTTTGATGCCTCGATGGGTTATGACCTTGGCAAGGTTGGACTGAAGGGTGTGGATGTACGCCTGAATGCCAACAACCTGACGAACGAGTCGTACGTGGCGTCGTGTGCCAGTTTGAACTTCTGCTACCTGGGTGAAGAGCGCAACGTCAGTGCGACGGTGAGCTACCAGTTCTGATCCCTCTCGATTCATACAAAGCCAGTTCCTGATTCCAGGCGCTGGCTTTGTCGTCTTTGCAGGAAATTTTTATGCGCGCATTGCTGGTTTTACTTCATCGCTACATCGGGTTGGCAACGGCGTTGTTTCTGATGATGGCGGGACTCACGGGCAGCCTTCTGGCGTTTAACCATGAGTTGGATGAATGGCTCAATCCCGGCTTTTATGGAGCAACGGCCAAAGGTTCGGCATTGCCGCCAGGTGAACTGGTGGACACGTTGCAGGGGCAGCATCCCAAACTGCAAGTCTGGTACATGGAGTATCCACAAGAGGCCGGTCATACCGCGATGCTGGCGGCAGTTGCGAGAAACGATCCGGCGACGGGCAAACCCTTTGAGGAGCCCAACCAGGTCTTTTACCTGGATCCGGTCAGCGGCGAAGAAATGGGCCGGCGTGTTTGGGGGGCTTGCTGCTTTCAGCGCGAGAACTTCATTCCGTTCATTCTGGAATTTCACTACAACCTGACACTGCCGGGTAATTGGGGTTTGTGGCTGATGGGACTGGTGGCGATAGCATGGGTGTTCGATTGTTTTATCGCGCTGTGGCTGACCCTGCCGAGAGGTAAACCGTTCTGGAAGAAGTGGTCCAAGGCGTGGAAGATCAAGGGCGGCCACGCTTACCGGCTGAACTTCGACCTGCATCGTGCAGGCGGGTTATGGCTTTGGCTGTTGTTGCTGCCGATTGCAGTCAGCAGCGTCGCGATGAATTTGCCGAGCCAGGTGTTCAAGCCTGCTGTCTCGCTGTTCTCACCGGTTGAGCCTAGCGTCTATGAGGCCCGTGGCGGGTTACCCGCCGAGCAATTGGGCGTGACACAACTGAGTTATCAACAGGCCTATGAGCGGGCGCTGGAGGAAGGCACGCGGCTGGGACTGACGGCGGCGATTGGAGAGCTTTACTACAGCTTTGAGTACAACTTTTATGGGGCGGGTTTTGGACAACATGATACCGAGGCCCATGGGAAATCCTGGATGTTTTTCCACGGGACGGATGGGCGTTTACTGGGGCAGGAAATAGCAGGGCAAGGTACGTTGGGAGAGCGCTTTTATCGGCTGCAACTGCCGATCCATGGGGGCAGGATCATCGGGGTGGCGGGTCAGGTGCTGATTGCGCTGCTGGGAGCTGTGATCGCGATGTTGTCTGCTACCGGGATCTATATATGGTGGCGCAAGTTAATGGCCAGGCGAAGCAGTAAGGCACGCAAAGGGTGAGCCGGTTCTAGTTGTTTGCCCAGCCCTTAAACGACAAAACCCCTGTCTGCGCTAGCAGACAGGGGTTTCGGAATTCAATCTTGACGATGACCTACTCT
>NZ_JACAOX010000005.1:0-198357 GCF_013386015.1 Pseudomonas sp. B6001 | reverse complement strand
ACCGCAGCAACGGATATGTACCCAATACAGCTACCGCGCCAGCACCATGGCAAAATACCCAAACACCGTGAGCAAAATCCCCGACACCGCATACGCCACCGGAAACCCAATCCACGGCACCGTACTATCAATTTCCTTGGCCGCCTCCCGCGCCGGCCCCGAGTGACTCCGCGCCCCCGCAACACCGCCCATGAGAATCGCCGGGTTGATCTTGAACACATGAAAACCCACAGCCCAAACAATAAACGGTGGAATCGTACAAGCCACGAACCCAAGCAAAAAGATCTTCAACGCAATGATCGCGCTAATCTGCGAAACCAAGTTAGCCCCCGCATTCACCCCCACAATCGCGACAAAGAATATCAACCCCATGTCCTCGAGAATGTTGCGCGCCGCATTCGGCGTATTCCCAAAAAACCGCACCCGCGACACCAGCGACGAGACGATAATCCCCGACACCAGCAACCCGCCCGCATTGCCCAGCCCCACCGCCGCACCGAACGCCGGCACCTGAATCAGCCCGATCAACAACCCCAGCACCATACCCAGCGACAGCGTCAGCAAATCCGTCGCCGTACTCGCCCGCCCCGCCTTGCCCAGCAACGCCGTGGCCTTGTCGATGGCACTGCGCAAGCCAATCAAGTGCATCACATCCAGGCGCTGCAACCGCGTTTCCAGCCCCACCGGAATCGGCGCACCACCCCGCTCAATCCCCACCAACTGCACCTGCCCGGCAATCGGCGACTGGCTGAATTCCTTGAGCGCCCTGCCCACGGCATCCTTGTGAGTCACCAGAATCACCGCCTCATCCAGCGGTATATTCAACGCCCGGGCATCCGGTACTTCCGGCCCGATCAGGCCCATGTGATCGGTCAGCGCATCCAGGCTGCCGCCCAGGGCGATCACATCGCCCAGCTGCAACACCAGCGTCGGATCAGCCCCCAGCAACTCGTCACCACGCTCGACGTTCTCGATCTGGTACAACGCAAAGCGCTGGCGAAACTGCGCGATGCTCTGCCCCACCAGCTCCGGGTTCACCAGGCGATAGGCCCGCAGGTCAAACGGCCGATACCCACTGAGCCCGGCATCGTCGACGTTCGGCACACCGTGCTCCACCTCGAATTCCTTGGCCGCCTTGCGCGCATCCACACCCCACCAGCGCGGCAGGTATTTGCAGATCAGGATGATGCCGACCGTGCCCCAGATATAGGTGATGCCGTAAGACAGCGCGATCATCGCGGTGGCCGCCGCCGCCGTGGTGCCCGGTGGCAGCGGCACCACGCCCGAGGTAATCGCCTGTTCGGCGGAGCCAATCGCCGCCGACATGGTTTGCGAACCGGCAAGAATCCCGCCCGCCGCGCCCACCGGCAGGGATAACAGCCGCACGCCGAGCACCACGATACCCAGCCCGAGGAACGAGGACAGGATCGCCAGGAAGGTGAATTTCAGGCCATCACCCTTGAGACTGTTGATGAACGAAGGCCCGACCCGCAGCCCGACGCCGTACATGAACAGGTAGTAAAACAGGCTCTTGGTAAAGTTATCGAGTTCGAAATGCACGCCGTAGTAAGACGCCCACGTCGCAATCGCGCAGCCGATCACGATGGCCCCGGCCACCGCGCCCAGGCCATAACCCTTGATGGTGCCGCGCCCGACCCAGACGGACAGGCCAACCACCAGGAACAGCAGGATGTAGGGGTTGTCATGCAGGAAAGTAAAGAAGGCAGTCACGATGATTCGTACCTGGCGATGCAACGCTAAAGGCACCGGGCCTCGAGGCCCGGTGAGTGTTCAGTGCGTTCAGTCGAGGTTCGGGGTGTCGGCCGGGATGACCGGGTCGGCGATGGCGCCATGGCTGAAGCTGGGGCCCGCATCGGAATGCGCCACCGGGTTTTTCTGCAGGTGGGCAACGGCCTTGCGCAGGTCTTCCAGCAGCAACGCCACCAGGTCACGGCTCACGCCATGCCGCACCAGGATGCGCTGTACCACGACGTTCTGCCGATCGGACGGCAACGGGTATGACGCGATCTGCCAGCCGCGCATGCGCACGCGCTCCGACAGGTCGTAGAGGCTGAAGCCGTGGTCGACGCCGTCCTTGAGCTTGTAGCAGACCGCCGGCAGCCCATCCTTGCCGTCGTACACCAGTTCCAGCGGGGCAAACTTGGTGATTTCCGAGGCCAGCCATTGCGCCGTGTCGGAGCACGCTTGTTGAATCCGCGTGTAGCCGTCGCGCCCCAGCCGCAGGAAGTTGTAGTACTGGGCGATGATTTCACCGCCGGGCCGGCTGAAGTTCAGGGCAAAGGTCGCCATGTTGCCGCCCAGGTAGTCGACGTAGAAGATCAACTCTTCCGGCAGGTCTTCGGTGGAGCGCCAGATAACCCAGCCGACGCCCAGCGGCGCCAGGCCGTACTTGTGGCCGGAAGCGTTGATGGACTTGACGCGCTCGATCACAAAATCCCATTGCAGCTCTTGCTGGATGAACGGGGCGATAAACCCGCCGCTCGCCGCGTCGACATGGATCGGGATATCCAGGCCGAGGTCACGTTGCATCGAGTCCAGCTCGGCCGCCAGGGCTGCGACCGGTTCGTAGATCCCGGTGAAGGTCACGCCCAGGGTCGCGACGACACCGATGGTGTTTTCGTCGCAATATTCCCGCAGGTCGGCCGGGCGCAGGCCCAATGCGTCACCGCGCAACGGCACTTCGCGAATTTCCACATCGAAATAACGGGCGAATTTCTTCCAGCAGATCTGCACCGGGCCGCACACGAAATTCGGTTTGTCGGTGGGCAGCCCCGCCGCTTCGCGGCGCTTTTTCCAGCTCCACTTCAGGGCCAGGCCGCCAAGCATCGCCGCCTCGCTGGAACCGGTGGTGGAGCAACCCACGGTTTGCCACGACTTCGGCGCGTGCCACAGGTCGGCAATGATATGCACGCAACGGTTTTCGATCTCGGCCGTCTGCGGGTACTCATCCTTGTCGATCATGTTTTTGTCGAGGGCATCGGCCATCAACTGCTGCACTTCGGGCTCGACCCAAGTGGTGCAAAAGGTCGCCAGGTTCTGCCGGGAATTGCCGTCCAGCAGCAGTTCGTCGCGCACCAGGTTATAGGCGGCCGACGGCGTGGTCGAGTGGTCCGGGAGGCGGTACTTGGGCAGTTTGTGCTGGGCGGAGCCACTCGAATAGACGTCTTCGATGGCTTGGTCCTGGGTCTCTACGGTTCTGTGAAGTGCCATGAAATCCTGCTCTTGAATGAGGGAAATGGCGTAGACGTTGATCGCGACAAATGCCGATCAGGCTGCGTCAGGAAACGAACGATGGAGCGGTGGCGCCGAATATCACACGCACGGCGGCGCAGGAAAGTGACCCAGATCATTAAAGGCGTGGATAAGCAGGCAAACGTGCCGGGGTGCCTGGCAGTGACCTACTGGCTCAGTGCTTCGTTCAATATCAGGCTGCGATAGTGCCCGGGGTTGGAGCCCGACCACTTGCGAAACGCCTTGTAGAACGAGCTGGCATCGGCAAACCCCAGGCGGGTGGCGATCTCGGCAAAGCTGATGTCGGAATCGGCCAGCCAGACGATCGCCAACTCCTTGCGCACGCTGTCCTTGAGGCCCTGGTAGGTCTGCCCTTCTTCCGCCAGGCGCCGGCGCAGGGTCGAGGCCGAGATGCACAGGGATGCGGCCAGGCCTTCGGTTTCCGGCCAGGTGTCGGCGGGCATGTGCCGCAGGTCGGTCTTGATGCGGGTGGCAAGGCTGTCCGGGTCGCGGTATTTGACCAGGATGTTGGCCGGCGCATGGGCCAGGAAGCGATTGAGCTCCTCCGGGCTGCGCTTGATCGGCAGGTCGAGGCAGTCGGCGGAAAAGATCATCCGGGTACGCGGCCGGTCAAAGCGCAAGTTGTCGGAAAACATCACCTGGTAGTCGTCGCAGAAGTCCGGCTGCGGGCAACGCAGTTCAATCGCCAGGATCGGGATCCGGCGCCCCGCCAGCCAGCAGGCGACGCCGTGGACGATCATCCAGTAGGCGAAATAGGTGAAGGCGCGCCTGGGTGCGGGCTCCGGCTCCAACAGTACGATTTCCGCCAGGCTCTGCTGGCGCACCAGTTGCGCCGGCATGCGCTCGAGCATCAGCGACAGGAACCCCAGGCCGGTTTCCAGCGCAGTGGCCAGGCTCGGTTGTGCCATGGAGGCCCGGCAGAGGAACTCCAGGCTGCCGGATTTGAGCTTGCGCGGGTCCATGCCAAAGAATTCATCGTCCATTCGCCGTGCCAGCAAGCGCCATAAGCGTGCGTAAGCGGTTGCCGGGACGCGTGCGGTTGGCTGGCCCAGCAGTGCTGGATCAATCCCGACCTTGGTCAACACTTCATCGGTCGCCGCACACGGCGCACAGCTCTGCAACAGGGCTTCGCGGACCAGTTGGATGGAAATCGTGTCTTTTTCCGACATGGGGAATGGCGCAATCCGGTGGCTGGGACGATGCCGCGCATTCTAGTGTCGGATGCGGTTTGCCACCACCGTTCAGTCAAGGTTCAGTAAAGGTCAATATTCCCTGTTTAGTAATGAGTATCATTATGTTACAACTTAGCATCCTATCTAGTGACGATTCGGTGCCGAATGCTTGTTCCCTTTTTAATCATGCTGCGCGAAGGCATAGAAGCCGCCTTGATCGTTGGCATTATCGCCAGCTACCTCAAGCAAACTGGCCGTGGCCAGTACATGCCCGCAGTGTGGATCGGCGTATTTCTGGCAGCGGCCCTCGCGCTGCTGGTCGGCGGTGGCCTGGAACTGGTGAGTGCCGAATTCCCGCAGAAACAACAGGAACTGTTCGAAGGCATCGTCGGCCTGGTGGCCGTGGGCATTCTCAGCTCCATGGTGTTCTGGATGCGCAAGGTCGCGCGCTCCATCAAGCATTCCCTGCATGAATCCCTCGATCATGCCCTGGCCGGCTCCAAACACCAGGTCACCGCACTGATTGCCATGGTGTTTTTCGCCGTGGCCCGTGAAGGCCTGGAAACCGTGTTCTTCCTGCTGGCCGTGTTCCAGCAAAGCGAAGGTCCGGGCGCGCCGATTGGCGCCCTGCTCGGCCTGATCCTGGCGATCATCGTCGGCTTCCTGATCTACACCGGCAGCATGCGCCTGAACCTCGGTGCGTTCTTCCGCTGGACCGGCCTGTTCATCCTGGTGGTGGCCGCCGGCATCCTCGCCAACTCGGTACAAGCCCTGCACGAAGCCGGGGTATGGAACCACCTGCAAACCGTACTGTTCGATTTCAGCGCGACGCTGCCGATGGATGGCCCGCTGGGCTCGGTGCTGGCCGGCATGTTCGGCTATCAGGACGCCCCGACCATCAGCACCCTCGGTGCCTACCTGATTTACCTGGTGGTGGCCCTGGTGATGTTCTTCCTGCCGGCGCCGCCGAGCAAGCCGGCTACCCGCACAACCTCTTCCGTTTCCAGCCAGTAAGGACCGCCTCTTGTCCAACCAAACCCCTCAACCGGCTCCGCCCTCCCGCGCCTTGCGCTGGGCGGTGGGCGGCTCGGTGGTCGTGATGATCGCCGCCGGTGGCCTGTTCTACTACGCCTCGCAACTGGCCGCCTCCAAACGCCAGGCCAACCACAATGAAATCGCGGTGACGATCCACGCCCATAGTTGCGAACCGAATGCGCTGACGGTACCGGCGGGACGCGCCAGCTTCCGCATCATCAACCGCTCGGACCGTGCCGTGGAATGGGAAATCCTCGACGGCGTGCTGGTGGTCGAAGAGCGCGAGAACATCGCCCCGGGCCTGAGCCAGGTGATCAACGCCAACCTGCTGCCCGGCGACTACCAGATCACCTGCGGCCTGCTGAGCAACCCGCGTGGCACCTTGAAGGTGACACCGACTGCCGAGTCTGACGCCCAAGCCAAGGCCAAGCCGTCGATGGTCGCGTTTATCGGCCCGCTGTCGGAGTTCCGCGTGTACCTGAGCAGCCAGGGTAGCGCCCTGGTCAAGGCCGTTACCGCGCTGGACCAAGCCATCGAAGCCGGCGACCTCGCCCAGGCCCAGGCGCTTTACGTACCGGCCCGCGAGGCTTACCAGCGCCTGGCCCCGGCCTCGCAACGCCTGGCGGAACTGGACAACGCGATCAACGCCCGCGCCGACTACTTTGAAAAGCGCGAGCAGGACCCGGCCTTCAGCGGCTTCCACCGTCTCGAATACGGCCTGTTCCAGCAACGCAATCTCGACGGCCTGGCGCCGATTGCCCAGCGCCTGGTCACCGACGTCACCAGCCTCAAGCAACAGCTGCTGGCCCAGTCGCTGCCGCCGGAGCAACTGGTGAGCATCGTGGTGCGCAACCTCAACAGCCTGGCCGACGTACGTGCCGCCAGCGGTGAGGAAGAACGCTACAGCCATACCGACCTCAACGGCTTCGCCGCCAACCTGGACGCCGCCCGCAAAGTGGTCGACCTGATGCGCCCGCTGCTGACCAAATCTGCCGCGCAATTGCTGCCGGGGATCGACAGCGCGATCACCGCCCTCGATGCCGAACTCAACGGTTTGAAAGTCGATGGCCGCTACGCCTCGTATGACAGCGTTACCGCCGATCAGCGCAAGCAGATCGCCGACAAGGCCAAGGCTCTGGCCGTTGCACTCGATGGAATCGACCCCGCCCTTGGCCTTTCCGGCCTGAAGTGAAGACGACCGTAGACATGAGTGATTCAGAACAATTTTCCGCCCAGCGTCGTCGTGTATTGTTGGGTATGGCCGCCACTGGCGCGGCCATTGCCGGCAGCAGCCTGAGCTGCCCGGCAATGGCTGCCAACGCGGCGGCACAAGTGACCACCGCGCCAAGCAGTGAAAAGACCCAGGATCACCACGATTTCCATGGCAAGCACCAGACCGGCATCGTCACTCCGCGCCCGGCCTGCGGCATGCTGGTGGCATTCGACGTATTGGCCAGCGACCGTGAAGACCTGGAGCGGCTGTTCCGCACCTTGAACGAGCGTATCGCGTTCCTGATGACCGGCGGCACCGTGGTGCAAGTCGACCCGAAACTGCCCCCCACCGACTCCGGCATCCTCGGCCCGGTGGTGACACCGGACAACCTGACCATCACCGTATCGGTGGGCGAGTCGCTGTTCGACGAACGCTTCGGCCTGGCCGCAGCCAAGCCCAAGCGCCTGATCCGCATGGTCGGTTTCCCCAACGATGCACTGGAACCGGCGCAGTGCCACGGCGACCTGAGCCTGCAGTTCAGCTCCAACACCCCGGACACCAATATCCACGCCCTGCGCGACATCGTGAAAAACCTGCCGGACCTGCTGCTGGTGCGCTGGAAGCAGGAAGGCAGCGTGCCGCCCCAGGCCCCTGCCCGCCCCGGCGAGCCGGCACAAAGCGCGCGCAACTTCCTCGGTTTTCGCGACGGTTCGGCCAACCCGAACTCCAACGACAACAAGGCGATGGATCAGATTGTGTGGGTCCAGCCAGGCAGCGACGAACCGGCCTGGGCCGCCAATGGCAGCTACCAGGCGGTGCGGATCATCCGCAACTTCGTCGAACGCTGGGACCGCACCCCGCTGCAAGAGCAAGAAAGCATCATTGGCCGGATCAAGACCAGTGGCGCGCCCATGGATGGCCAGAAAGAAACCCAGGTCCCGGACTACAGCAAGGACCCGGAAGGCAAGTTGACCAAGCTCGATGCCCACATCCGCCTGGCCAACCCGCGTACTGCACAGACCCAGGCCAACCTGATCCTGCGCCGGCCGTTCAACTACTCCAACGGCGTCAACAAAAACGGTCAGCTGGACATGGGGCTGTTGTTCATCTGCTACCAGGCTGACCTGGAGAAAGGCTTTATCAGCGTGCAAACCCGGCTCAACGGCGAGCCTCTGGAGGAATACCTGAAGCCGGTTGGCGGCGGTTACTTCTTCACCTTGCCAGGCGTCACCGGGGCCCAGGATTTCATCGGGCGCACGCTGCTTGATGCGACACATCCACAAACCACTGCCAAAACCTAAAACAAACCCCAGAGCGGAAATCGTCCCATGAAGAAGTCGTCTCTCGCATTGTCGTTGTTAATGAGCCTTTCGCCGCTGGCCGCCTTCGCCGCCACCGCGCCGCTGGACCTGGTAGGGCCGGTGTCGGACTACAAGATCTACGTCACCGAAGAAATCGGCGAGCTGGTCACCCAGACCCAGGCGTTCACCGACGCCGTGAAAAAAGGCGACCTGGCGACCGCCAAGAAGCTGTACGCGCCAACCCGCGTGCACTATGAGTCGATCGAGCCGATCGCCGAACTGTTCAGCGACCTCGACGCCTCCATCGACTCCCGCGTGGACGACCACGAGAAAGGCGTGAAAGCCGAAGACTTCACCGGCTTCCACCGCATCGAGTACAGCCTGTTCTCCGAGAACACCACCAAAGGCCTCGACGCCCTGGCGGACAAGCTCAACAGCGACGTACTGGACCTGAAAACCCGCGTGGACGGCCTGACCTTCCCGCCGGAAAAAGTTGTCGGTGGTGCTGCTGCCCTGCTGGAAGAAGTGGCCGCGACGAAGATCTCCGGTGAAGAAGACCGCTACAGCCACACCGACCTGTATGACTTCCAGGGCAACATCGACGGCGCGAAGAAAATCGTCGACCTGTTCCGTCCGCAGATCGAGAAGCAAGACAAGGCCTTCGTTGCCAAAGTCGACAAGAACTTCGCCACCGTGGACAAGATCCTGGCCAAGTACAAAACCAAGGATGGCGGTTTCGAGACCTACGACAAGGTCAAGGAAGCCGACCGCAAAGCCCTGGTCGGCCCGGTCAATACCCTGGCGGAAGACCTGTCCACACTGCGTGGCAAGCTTGGCTTGAACTGATCCAGACGCTGCATGCTCTCGCCCGGCCTGCCGGGCGAGAGCCTTCCTCAGGCTGACGCCACCTGCACTCCGTCCGAAGGCCGCAAGGCATCGCGGATAGTCCGCAGCTTCAAGCACGTTTCCTCGTACTCACTCCCGGGATCCGACTCGGCGACAATGCCGCAGCCGGCGAACAGGTGCGCCTCACAGCCTCTGATCAACGCCGAGCGCAACGCCACGGCAAATTCACCATCACCCTGCGCATTCATCCAGCCCACTGGCGCTGCGTACCAGCCACGGTCGAGCTGCTCGTGCTCTCGGATATAGGCCATCGCCTCACGTCGCGGCAAGCCACCCACCGCCGGCGTCGGGTGCAGGGCCTGCACCAGTTGCAGCAATTGCACCTGGGGATGCAAGCGGCCCATCACCGGCGTCAACAGGTGCTGCACGTTGGCCAGCCGGTGCAACTGCGGCTGGCTGGCAATGTCGAGCATCGCGCAATAGGGCTGCAATGCTTCGCGCAGGGTTTGAACCACCAGGGTGTGTTCGTGGCGGTCCTTGGGGCTGTCCATCAAGGCCTGGCCAAGTTCGGCATCGTGCTGCTCGTGACGACCACGCGGGCAAGTACCGGCCAACGCCACCGTGTTCAGCGTGCCACGAGTCACCCGCACCAGCCGCTCCGGCGTTGCGCCGAGAAAGCAGCTGTCACCACGGCTGAACGCAAACAGGTACGCCTGGGGATAGGCCGCCTTGAGGTTTTCCAGCAGCGGGCCACAGGGGATCGTCCGTGAGGTGGTCAACCGCACTTCGCGGGCCAGCACCACCTTGCGCAGGTCGCCGGCGTTGATGCGCTGCACGGCCGTCGCCACGGTGTCTTGCCATTGCTGCGCGCTGATGGTGTTTTCGTCGCTCGGTGTGCCGAGGGGAATCTCCTGGCGTGGCGCACTGGCGTAGCGGGACAGAAGCAACGTCCACTGGGTTTCCAGGCTCTGGGCGCAACGCACCGCGTCCGCCCCGGGCTCCAGCCACTGGCTGAAGATCACATGATGTTGCTCGGCTTCCCGCAGCAGCAGGATGCGCGGCAGCACCAGGGAGGTGGCGGCGAATGACTGCCATTTGAGCGAGCGTGGGCCCTTCGGGTCAAACGCAAAGCCGCCACACAGCAACGGCTGGCGCGGCCCCACCTGATGGGCCTGGCTGAGCAACGCCTGCCACGCCAGGGCACTGGCGTTGAAGCGGTCATCGGCCCCGGGGCTGATTTCCTCGGTACAACCAAAGCCGGCCATGGCCAGTGCGCCCCGGTCACTTGACCAGAACAGGCTTTGCCCGAGTACCTGGCGGTTGGCGGCAAATAACCGCAGCGGGTCCAGGCGCTCCGAGGCCAGGCTGAACACCACCAGCACTGCGCCGCCCTTCTCGCGCGCCAGGCGTTCGCCCTCGGTCAGCGCCTGAAGCAATCCCGGCAGACGTTCACTCATGCTCCGCTCCTTGATGCTGCTGGCGCCAGTGGCGCACTTGCTGGTCGATATTCCATTGGATGATCTGCGCAAACAGCGGGACCACGAACATCGGGTCCAACCCTTCGCGCTCGGCCCAGCGGCGGCGATGGGGCAGCATGGCGGCCACCCGCTCGGGGGCGGCGATGCTGGCTTCGTCAGGCTTGAACTGCGCCGCAGCTTTCACATAGGCCAACCGCTGGCCGAGAGCGCGGATGATCTGTTCGTCCAACGTGTCGATACCCAGGCGGACGTCTTCCAGCCCGCTGCACTGCTCAGGTGTTTTCATAGGATTCTCCGGTCATGGGGTCGACGGCCAGCACTGCCACGCCGGTTCGGCGGGGCTGCCCAGCAACAGTTCCAGGTGCTCGATCAGGTCGGCCTGGCTGTCGCGCAGGTAAAAATGCCCGCCGTTGAAGGTTCGAAAGTCGGTGACCTGGCGCGTCACGTCCGACCAGGCATGGGCTTCCTCCCGATCGACTTCGCGGTCGGTGCTGCCCAGGCATACGCTCACGGGCACGTCCAGCAGCTCGCTGATATCGCCGCAGTAGTTTTCGATCAGGCGGTAATCATTGCGCAATGCGGGCAGGTAAAGTGCCTGCATCTCGGGTTCGTCCAGGGGTGATGGCGCACCACCCGACAGGCGCCGCACATCCGCCAGCAGACCGGCATCCGGGCCCTGGTGCAATTGGCTGTGACGTTGCCGGTGAGGGGCCGGATGGGCGGAGACGATCAGCCGTTGCAGGTCCTTGCCCTGGCGGTTCAGGCGCCGCGTCACCTCATAGGCCAGCGCCGCACCCATGCTGTGGCCGAACAGCACCAGCGGCCGGTCGGACAGGTCCCACAGCGCCCGGGTAATAGTGCCCGCCATCCATTCCAGGCTGCCGGGCCAGGTTTCACTCAGGCGCTCTTCGCGGCCGGGGTATTGCACGCTGACCAGTTCGATGTCAGCCGGCAACAGTGCCTGCCAACCGCTGAAAAATCCCGCGCTGCCGCCGGCGTGGGGCAGGCAGACCAATCGGCAACGCGGCGTTTGATGCTGCGGGTAACGTCGCAGCCATGGGCTGGGGATTTTCTTCATAACACGCCCTCCTCCAGTTCAGTGGTGACGTGGATCCGGGTCTGCGGCAACCAGCGCAGCACCTGGCGCAAGCAGTCATCGGCGTCCATCACCTGGGCAGCGTAGTGCGTGCCTTCGGGCAGTTTGGCCAGTTGCAGGGCGCAGATTGCCGCCACTGTGCCGGTCAACGCCGAGCCGTCGGCGGCACGCAACCAGGCGGTGGCCTGCTGCGGTTCGCCGTGTTGCAGGCCTGCCATTTCGACTGCGAGCAACTGGTAAGGCGTGCGCCCTGCCAGGTCCAGCGCACTGGCCTGTACCAGGGCGGCAATGTTCTCTGCCGTGTGTCGCAGAGCCGGTGGCGAGCCCTGAATGCGCCCGAGTGCGGCCCGCAGGTGGCCGCCCTCGAACAGGTTGTAGGCCTGGGCTTCGCGCACCCGCAAGTCAGTAAACAAGCGCTGTTGCTCAGTGGTTAGATACGGGTGGGCCGTTACGGGACCGCCCACCAGCCAGGGCCGCTCGAAGTGTTCATCGACGAGTACGGCGGACTTGATTGCACGGCCATCGCACCAGCCCATCGAGGCCTGGCCATAGCCGTTGCCGAGGCTCAATAGAAAGTCCTCGGCCGCCGTTGTCGACAACCGCCCAAGTCCGACGGCATAGCAATGCACGGCATCGACGCGCTCGAACGACGCCGCAAGCACCTTGGGAAACAACCCCGACAGCCCGGGCAACATGCCGGCTGATAACACCACACGACGACCCGGCGGCAACTGAGCGGGCAGCAGCTGATGCAGCGGATCATCGCCGCCGACATCGATGTAATCGGCGCCACTGGCCAAAGCGGCCAGCGCCACCCGGTCGAGCACCTGGTAGCTGGGGCCCGCGCAATTGATCAGCAGGTCGCAGCCGCTGCAAAACGCCGCCAGGCTTTGGGCGTCCCACAGGTCCACTTCACGGATCTCGGCCTGCCCGTTCAACTCGCCGTCGTTAAAACGCTGCCCTTGCCCAGGGTCGCGACCGCCCAGGCGCAAGCGGCAATGACCGACCAGCACCCGCGCAACCTGCCGACCGACATGCCCATAGCCGCCTACAATCCCGACTCTCACGCCGCCACCTGCGCCAGCCGTTCGAACGCGCGGGCCACGGCTTCGACCTGGGGGCTCTGCATGCAGCTGAAGTGGTCGCCCGGCACGTCCACCACCTGCAATTCGCCAAGGCACAGGGCCTGCCAGTATTGGCTCATGTCGCGGTGCATGCCGGGCAGTACCTGGACTTCACCGCACTGGCGGATAAACACCATGTCACCGTCGTAAGGCGTGGCCTGATGCAAGGCGACGGCGGCCAGGCTGTGGCGCAGCACCTGCAGTTGCTCGCGCAGCCAGTCCAGGTCGCTCAGTTGCGAGCCGGCGTGGCGCATCGCGTCTGCAATTGCCTGCAAGCGCTCATCTGCCGACTTGGATGCCAGGGCCCGCAGGCAGGCCAGGGCCGTGGCACAGTCGGGCTCATCCTGCAGCGCCAGCAACGCACCTTGGGGCACGCGGCCCGGAGTTTGGCGCAGCACCTTGGCAATCGCCCGCTCCATCGCCTGTTCATCCACCGGGTAACCCAGGGTGTGCGGGTCGGCCTGCATCACGCGGGCGAACACGTACTCCGCCAGCAGGTCATCCTCGATCATGAACGGCACGCGGTAGCTGCTGATCACTGTCAGTTGCAGCACCTCGATGTCCCTCGCCGCGAGGCATGACGCCAGCTCCGTCGCCAGCAACCCGCCGAGGCAATAACCGACGATGCTCACCTGGCGCCGGCCTTCGGCGTGCAAGGTGTCGGCATAACGCTCGGCCAGTTCACGAATCGCCGTAGCCGGTGCCAGAGCCAGGTAACCCGGTACATCATTGAGCACCAGCCCCTCCAGTGGCGCTTCTTCCCCGAGTGCAGCAAACAGCGCGCGATACGGTGCCAGGGTGCCGCTGCCATCATGGACAAAGATCCGCGCCGGGCCTTGCGCCTCCTCACGAATCCGCACCAGCGGCGACAGGCTCTCGCTGCCCTGCCCCCGCAGGTAATCCGCCAGGGCCGCAACGGTGGGCTGGTTGATCAACTGGCGCAGCAAATCCCCCCAGGGCACGTTACGGGCCTGGGGCAGGCTTTCCCGCAGGCGACCAACCACCTGCGCCACCAGCAATGAATCACCGCCCAACTCAAAGAAGCCCTGTTCACGGCCCACACTGGGCACCCGCAACAGGGTTTGCCAGACCTCTGCGATACTGCGCTCCAGCGCATCCAGCGGTGCAGCCCCGCTGTTGGCCTGTTGCGTGGCCTGGGCCATGCCGAGGTTGGCCAACGCCTGGCGGTCGACTTTGCCGTTGACCGTCAGCGGCATTTCATCCAGTACCCGCCACTCGGTGGGTACCATGTAATCCGGCAGGCGCTGGCCCAGATGCGCGCGCAACGCCTCCGGCTCAAGGGTCTGGCGCTCGGTCTTGAAGCGCGTGATGAACAGGTGCTGGCCGATCTGTGACATCGCATCGTCAGCTGCCGGCATGCACAGCGGCGTCTGCGCGCCGGCTTCCTGCAACAGTTGCTGCCACTGCTCGCGGCGGATGAACGTGGTGTCCTGCTCGGCGCGGAAATCCTCGAACGCGGTCAGGCCCTCCTTGAACTCCATGGACGCCATGATCTGGTAGGTGTCGCGGGTGGCTTCGATAAAGATCAGCCAGCCGCCGGGGGCGAGCATTTCCCGCAGCCGGGCGAGTACCTGGCTGGCATGCCGCGAGTTGTGCAGCACGTTGGCACACAGAATCACATCCAGGGAGTTGGCGGCGATGCCTTGGGCCCAGTGGTCGAGGTTCAGGTCAAACAGCCCGTAGCTGACCCACGGAAACTCGACGAAATGCTCCCGCGCTTCGTTGAGGAAAAACTGCGACAGGTCGGTGAACTGGTAGTCCACCGCCAAGCCGTCCAGGGCCGGAATCAGGTCGGCACTGGTGCCGCCCACGCCTGCGCCGATTTCCAGCAACTGCAGACGCCAGCCCGCCGGTTGCAGTGCGGCGATTTCCTGCACCGCCGCACACACCGCCTGGTTCAGGTACTGGCTGATCAGGTTCTTGCGATAGGCGCCTTCGGCGGTGTCGGTACGGCCTTCGGGAAACAGCAAGTGCAACGGGTCGAGCCGGTCGCTCATCAGGGCAGGCAATTGCTCCTGGCTTTCCCGCAGGTAGCGCAGCACTTCACCGCCCCAGCCCACACTCGGTTCCAGCGCCTCGATGCGCTGCCACAGCTGACGGTATTCAGCACCCGAGACCCGCAGTGACGAATAGGCGCCGGTGCCTGGGTTGCGGTCTACCAGTTGTTCGCGATGCAGCGCTTGCAGCCAGCGGCGGATCAGCCGTTCGTTGCGTGGCGCCACTTCGCACAGGCTCATGATCTGGGCCAGGTCGTGCTCGACGCCCGGTTGATCAAACAGCCCCGGGCGTTGCAGGGCCAGGCCCATGGAGAGCAACGCGGCACGCTCGACGCAATCGGACATCTGCGTAATCAGCGCTTCCGTCAGTTGGCCTTTCACGCCGTTGGCCGCCGCCAAGGCGTTGGGTGCCAACCGGGTCGGCCAAGGCAATGGAGTATCACGCAAAGTCCCGCGCACGCAGGCCTGCAAACGCCGCTCGAACGCGCCCTCGCCCGCAGCGACCACCACGGCCGATTCGACATGAGGATGACTGAGCAAGGCACTTTCGACTTCCGCCAACTCGATGCGATGCCCGCGAACCTTGACCTGGAAATCCTCACGGCCAAGGAACTCAATCAACCCGCTTTCAAGGTAGCGCCCCAGGTCGCCGGTGCGGTACAGCCGCTCGCCGCTGTGGGCATGCTCGATAAAACGCTCGGCGGTTTTCTCCGCGTCCCCCAGGTACCCCATCGCCAACCCCGTGCCGGCGATGAACAGCTCACCGGCAACGCCTTGCGGGCGATCGCGGCCTTGTTCGTCGAGCACCATGAAGCGTTGATTGGCCAGCGGCGCGCCGTAGGGAATGCTGCGCCATTGTGCGTCCACCTCGGTGATTGGATAGGCAATCGACCAGATCGCCGCTTCTGTGGCGCCGCCCAGGCTGATCAGTTGGAGCTCAGGCAACAACGCAGCGATTTCGGCGGGCAGGTTCAGCGGGATCCAGTCGCCGGACAGCAAGGCCAGGCGCAGGCTCTGAGGTGCCGCGGCCGGCACGGCTTGCAGGTAATGGGCAAGCATCTGCAACTGCGCGGGCACCGAGTTCCACAGGGTCACACCGTGCTCGCGGGCGCATTCGGCCCAGTGGGACGGGTCGGCGCGGCGTCCGGCGTCGGGCAACACCAGGGCGCCACCTACGGCCAGCAGGCCGAAGATGTCGTACACCGAGAGGTCGAAGCCCAGGCTGGCCAAGGCGAGTACCCGGTCTTCGGCGCCGATGGCGAAGCGCTGATTGATATCCACCACCGTGTTGAGGGCCGCCTGGTGACTGATCATCACACCCTTCGGAATCCCGGTGGAGCCGGAGGTGTAGATCACGTAGGCAAGTTGTTGCGGTGTCACCTGCGGCGCCGGCAGTTCACGTCCGGCACTGGCTGCGGCCTGATCAACGGGTATGCACTGGGTCACCTGGGCGGGCCAGGCCACGTCCTCGCTCAACCACGACTGGCTGAGCACCCGGCTGACCTCGGCGTTCTCAAGAATCAACGCGCGCCGCGCCATCGGCTGATTAGTGTCCAGCGGCAGGTACGCCGCGCCGGCCCGCAAGATCCCGAGTACACCGACCACCTGGTCGATGCCTTTTTCCATGCATACCGCGACCCGCTCGCCGGGCTGGCAACCGCCATCCAGTAACTGCTCGGCAATCGCCTCGGCACGGGCGGCGAGTTGCGCGTAAGTGAGCTGTCGCGCGCCCTGGATCAGGGCGACACGTTGGGGTTGCGCCCGGGCCTGGCGAAAGAACGGTTCATGCAGCAAGCCTGGGGGAATCGGCTGCGCCGTCTGGTTGATCAACTCCCGCACCAGTCGCTGGGGTGCCGGCAGTTCAAGGCAATCGTCCAGGGTCCAGGCCGAAGGCTCCCGCGCCAAGCGCTTGAGCAGACGTTCGAAGGTGTCGAACATCGCTTCCAGCATGGCCTCATTGAACACGCCCTGGCGAATGTCCCAATTGATGAACAGGCCGTTGTCGCGCTCGCTGACCTGGCAATCAATCAACACTTGCGGGGTCTGGCTGATGCCGTGCACCAGTTCTGCGCCGGGCATAAATGCCCCGCCGCCACTTTCGCCACCGGCGCCCAGGGTGCTGGTGAAGGCATAGGGCATCAAGGCCGCATCACGGCCTTTGCGCCGCGCCAGTTCGCGCAGTACTTCAATGCCGGAACACAGGCGGTGGTCCATGTCTTGCCACAGTCGCTCCTGCAACTGCTGGCTGCGTTCACCAAAGCTGCCGCCTTGCAGGGTCTGGACTTCCAGCAATTCCACCGAGCTGAAATCCCCCACCAGCCGATCGACCTGCGGGTGCAGCGACAGGCGATTGAGCAAGGTCAGGCTCAAGCAGAAATGCCCCTTGCGGCTCCAGCGCCCCAGGGTTTCGGCATAGCAGGAAAGAATCGCCGCCGACGCACCCACGCCGGCCGCCGCTGCATTCAGGCGCAGGGCGTTGAAATCCCGGGCCTCCAGGTTCAGGGCGCGGCGCTCGAAACGCGGTCCGCTGGGAGCGCCCTGCATGGGCAATTCCGGAGCACCGGGCAGGCTGTCGACCCGCGCCCACCAGTACTGGCGGTCACGCTGGTAACGCGGCTGTTCCCGCAACCGGCGCTCGCCCAGTACGTAGTCGCGAAAACTGATGGGCGCCGCCGGCGGCAAGGCTTCGCCACGATAGACCTGCTGCAACTCGGCCAACAGCATGCGCACGCTCTGGTAGTCGCACACCAGCAGATCCACTGAGAGATGCAGGCGCGCATGTTCACGGCCCTGGCTGACGCACAACTCGATCAGCGGCCACTGCTGGGGCGACGCCAGGCGAATTTCCATGCGTTCGCGCAGAGCGGCCAGTGCACGGCCGTCGTCTTCGCGCAGGTCATGCCGGGCGATCAGGTAATGCGGCACCTGGGGCAGGATTTGTTGGTAGCCGTCTTCCAGCACCACCGCCCGCAGCATGTCGTGACGCGCAATCAGATGGTTCCATGCCTGCTCCAAGCGCGCCGGGTCCAGTTCCCTGAGTTCAAATTCCAGGTAACCGTGGCACGCCACCCCGCCGTAGCTGAATGCCTGGGTGCGGCCCATCAGGTAAGCGGCCTGCACGTCGGTCAGCGGAAACGGTTCGCTGCGGGCAGCCAGGTCGGCCGAGACGGTGGGCATCACCGGTTCCATCAATTGCTGCAACAACGCGTCCTTGTGTTCGCGCAATTGTTGCAGGCGGCCTTCATCCATCACCCCGGCGGGCGCCCGGTAGCGCAGGCGGCCCTGCTCTTCCCAGAGTTCCACACCCAGTGCTTCGAGGTCCTGTTGCAGTTGCTGCAGTGTCATAGCGCACCCTCCACCATTGCGTTCCGGTTGACGTGGTCCTGTTCTCGTCGGGCGACAAGCCATTGGGCCTGGCGGGCGACGGTGGCCGCGTTGAAAAAGTCCTTCAGCGACAGTTCGACGTCGAACTGTCGGGCGATACGTTCGATCAGGCGAGCGGCCAACAGACTGTTGCCGCCGAGGGCGAAAAAGCCCTGGTTGCGTCCCACCAGGGGAATGTCGAGCAATTCGCGCCAGAGCCCGGCCAACAGTTGTTCGGCTTCGCCTTGAGGCGCGTCTTCATGCTCGGGTCTGGCGCCCTGGCGTTGCTCCTGCACCAGCCACAGCAGTGCGGCGCGGTCGACCTTGCCGTTGGCGCTCAGGGGCAGTTCGGTGAGGTTCAGCCAGTGGTCCGGCAACATGTGTTCCGGCAACCATTGGCAGAGCCACTGGCGCATGGCTTCGGCATCCGGCAGCGCGTCGCCCATCAGGGTTGCTGCCAACTGCGGGTTGGCCCCGGGCAACACCAGGGTGACGGCACGACTGACGGCCGGATGGCGTTCCAGGGCCACGTCGATCTCACTGAGTTCGATGCGGAAGCCACGGACCTTGACCTGCTGGTCCATACGCCCGAGAAATTCGAGGCTGCCGTCGGGCCAATAACGGCCCTGATCGCCGGTGCGGTACCAGCGTTGCCCGGCGTGCTCGACGAAGCGTTGGGCGCTGAGATGCGGCAGGCCACGATAGCCCTGGGCAACCCCGGCGCCGCCGATCCACAACTCCCCCGCCACCCAGTCCGGGCAATCGCGGCCCTGGCTGTCGACGACTCGAAAGCTTTGGTTATCCAGGGGTTTGCCGTAGGGAATCGAGAGCCAGTGAGCCGGCACTTCGTCGACGTCCTGGACGTTGGACCAGATGGCCGCTTCAGTGGCGCCGCCGAGAGCGGCGAACCGGGCGCTTTCGCCGGCTGCCAATCGCAGGCGGCGTGGCAGGTCCAGCCCGACCCAGTCACCCGAGACCATCGCCAGGCGTAATCCGCTCAGGGCATTCGGCTCGCGGGCCTTGAGGGTCAGCATGTCGAGCAACGCCGGTACCGAGTTCCACAGGGTCACGCGCTGCTGGCGGATCAGCCGCAACCATTCGGACGGCTCCTTGCGCCGCGCATCCGCTGGCAGCACCACGGCGCCACCGACACTCAGCAGGCCAAACAGGTCGTACACCGACAGGTCGAAATCGAGGGCGGAAACCCCGAGCACACGGTCATCCGCGCCCACCTGATAACGCCGGTTGATCGCGGCGACGGTGTTCAGCGCCGCCTGGTGGGAAACCTCGACGCCCTTGGGTTCGCCGGTAGTGCCAGAGGTAAAAATCACATAGGCCAGTGCGTCCGGCGCCACCTCGATCGGTTGTTTCAGGGCCCTGGCCGAACGCGCCTGGGCCAGGTCCACCACTTGCAAGTCCGCCAGCCATACACCGCGATCACGGTGGGCCGTATCGGTGATCACCACCTTGGCTCCGGCGCGTTGATAGATCATGTCGCGACGGGCTGCCGGCTGTTCGATACCCACCGGCACATACACCGCGCCCGCCGCCAATATGCCGAGCACCGCAACGATTTGCGCCTGGCCTTTGGGCAAGGTGATCGCCACCGTATCACCCGGTTCAATCCCCCACTGGCGCAGGGCACCTGCCACTTGCAGGGCCTGGGCCGCCAGCTCGGCGTAACTCAACTCAGCGTCCTCGGTGATCAATGCCACCCGCTGCGGGTGCACCTGCGCCTGTTGGAAAAAGCCATCGTGCAGCAAGCCTTTGTCATAGGCCCAGGGCGTGTGGTTGACCGCTGCACGGACCTCTTGCTGGCCTTGGGGCAACGGCAGCGGCGCGGGTTGGCGCCAGTCACCGGTACACAGCCACGCCAGCAGGTCGCCATAGGCGGTGAACATTTCGTCCAGCAGGCCTTCGGGGAACAGCGCATCTACCCCGTCCCAGTTGAGCAACAGGCCACCGGGCAGCGGATAGCTCTGGTGGTCAAGCCACACTTGGGGCGTTTGCGACAAGGCCCAGCCCGGTTCGCCCAGGTGCTGCCGGCAAGTGGCGTCGACAAACGCTTCGCCAAGGTTGCAGGCAAACACTACGGGGGCGCCGCCTTGCCGGGTGCGGGACAACTCACGCAGCACTTCCACACCAGGCCAGGCGCTGTGGGCGATGTCGCGGTGCAGTTGGCGTTGCAGGGCTTGCGCCTGCTGCGCGAAAGAACCCGCCTGGCGCTGGTCGATCTCCAGCAGCACCAGGTTGGAAAAATCCGCCAGCAGATGCGGGACGCAGGGGTGCAGCTCCTGGCGGTTGAACAGCGGCACGTTCAACAGGAAATGCTGGCTGGCGCTCCAGCGGCCCAGCACTTGGGTATAGGCGCAGCACAGCACGCTGGCCAGGGTCAGGCCGTGTTGGCGGGCCTGGTCTTCCAGGGCTCGCAACTGCGCGCGGCCGAGGCGCATCGCCAGGCGACGAAAACGCGGCGGGCCGAGGGATTGCGGCTCGTGTGCCAAGGGGAGTTGCGGGCCGTCGGGCAGGTCATCCAGACGTTGCAGCCAGTAGTCCCGCGCGCCGGCATCGCTGGTTCGGGTGGCGCCCAGGTAGTGGGCAAAATCCCATTCCAGACGTGGCAGCTGCGCCTCTTGCCCGCTGTAGATCAGCGCCAGATCCCGCAGCAGTACGCTGATACTCAGGACGTCCGCCACCAGCAAATCGATGTTCAGGTGCACCCGGCTGCGGCCGTCGGGCAAGCGGCTGAGTTGCACATCAAACACCTCGCCCTGGCGCACATCCAGGCAGCGGTGGGCCAGGCGCTCACGCAAGGCCAACTCATCCGGCCGTTCATGCACGGTCAACCCAGGCCACGGGCTGGTCGGCAGCACGCGCTGGCAAGTGGCGTTCGGGAAACAGGCGCGCAGCATGGGATGGCGGTGAGTCAGGCGCATCACCGCGCTTTCCAGGCGTTGAGCGTCGACCTGATACCCGTCCAGCTCCTGATACAGGTGACAGCCAACGCCCCCCAGCGGCATGGCCGGGTCGCGACCAAACCAATAAGCCTGCTGCAACGGTGTGAGGGCGAAATCGTTGTCGGCGGCGACGGGCTTGAGGTGCGTCGCCTGCCCGCGACGGCGGTCGATCAGCAACCACCAGGCCTCAAGGGTCGGCTGCTCAATCAGTTCGGCAAAGCTCACCTGCACACCTTCGCGGGCGAGCAAGGCCGGCAGGCGCATCATGCTCACCGAGTCCAGGCCCTGCTCGATCAGCGAGGCATCGGGCTCCAGGTCCTGGGGGGCATAGTCGAGCAACTGCGCGACACCGGCGCACAGCGCCTCGGGGCTGTGTGCGAGGCCGCCGGGTGCAGGATGAACGCATGCCAGTGATGGGTTATCGGTCATGGGGGACGGTCCTTTGGGGAACGGTAGGGTCTGGGCGCAAGCGCCAGCGATTGATCGCTTCGCGCTCGTGGAACAACTCGCGGTAACGGCCGGGCGTGGCCATCAACGCGTCATGGCGGCCGACCTGGGCCAACTGGCCGTGGTCGAGCAGCAGAATCTGGTCGGCATGGGGCGCCAAGGTCGGTTTGTGGGTGACCAGCACCACCGTGTGCCGGCGGGCCAGTTGCAACAGGGTCCGATTGACCCGCGCCTCGCTGATGGCATCGAGGGCGGCGGTCGGCTCGTCCAGCAGGATCAGCGACGCGTCCTTGAGCAACACCCGCGACAACGCCAGGCATTGGCGCTCGCCGCCGGACAGGCTGACGCCCTGCTCGCCCAGCACGGTGTGCCAGCCCTGGGGCAGGCGCTCGGCGAGGCGGTCGAGGCCGGTGGCGCGGGCGGCGTGCTGCCATTGCTCTTCGCTGGCGTCGGGGCGGCCCAGCAGCAGGTTGTCCAGCAGGCTGCCCGGCAACAGCGGGCTGTCCTGGAACATCAAGGCGACCTGGGTATCTCGGGCCAGGGCCGACAGTTGCCGCAGGTCGACACCGCCGAGGTGAATCGCGCCACTGCTTACATCGCTGAAGCGCGCCAGCAGGCGCAACAGGCTGGACTTGCCGGAGCCGGACGCCCCCACCACCAGGTTCAGCGAACGCTCCTGCAACGTGAAGTCGATGCCTTGCAAGATCGCCTGGCCCTGGCGGACCAGTCCTACGTCCCGCACTTGCACGTCGTAACCCAGGGCAGGTTGGGGTTCGAGAGGCTCAGGCAACCCCGGCATCTGCAGCAGGTGGCGCAGGCGATTCAAGCCGTGGCGGGTCTGGCGCAACGTGGTACCGAGGTTGACCAGCGCGCCCATTGGCTCCACCAGGCAGGTGGCGAGAATCGCCAGCGCCAGGAACTTCGCCGCATCGAGGGTGCCACCCAACACGGCATACAGGCCGCATAACAGGATGGCGCTGTAGCCGGCCTGCAACACCACCGCCAAACCCAGCGCGGCGGGAAAAGTGCGCCAGTGGGCGTGACGCTGTGCCTGTTGCTGCTGGGCCAGGGCCTCGGTGAGCAGGTCGAAACCTTGCTCGGTGCGCCCGCTGGAGCGCAGCAACGGTTGCTGGCGCAGAAACTCCATCACCCGGGCCGCCGCTTCATTGGCTGCGGCTTCGCTCAGTGCTTCAGCTTGCCCGCCCCAGCGCACGCCCCAGTGGTACACCAGCACCAGCAACGGCAACGCGGCCAGTGCCGCCAACGCCATGGAGCGGTCGTAGAAAAACAGCGCCAGCAGGAGTGCCAAAGGCGTCAACAGCGCATTGGCCATTGGCTGCAAAAGGTGCGCCGGGGTGCTCATGATTTGCAGCACGGTGTGAGTCACCAGGCGATTCAGTTCAGCGCTGCGCCGCTCCACAAACCATTCCAGCGGCAGTTGCACCAGCTTGTCACCAATGCGTCGGTTCAACGCCTGGGCTGCTTCGGCACCGGCGCGATAGCCCGCCAGCTGGGCATACCGGCGCAGCCAGAGGCACAACAAGGCCATGCCGGTGAAACCGATGGCCCAGGCCCAAGGCGTGGTGTTGCCGAACCACTGGGCAAAGGCCATCGGCAACAACGCCAACGCTGCGCCCTGGGCCAACGCACTCAACGCCATCGCCATCAGCGCACGCCGCAACAAGCCGGCTTCACGGGGTTGCAGGCTGCGTAACAGCGCGCGAATCATGCCCGTGCCCTCTTCAGTGCGGCCGCCGAAAACTGCTCAGCGGCCCACAGCCCGGCGTAAGTGCCCTGCTGGTCCAGCAAGCCGTGATGCGTACCGCGCTCGACAATCCGCCCGCCTTGCAGCACGACGATCTGGTCGGCGTCCTGGATGCTGCTCAAGCGGTGGGCGATTACCAGCACCGTGCGGGCACGGGCCAGGCGAGACAGCGCCTGCTGGATCGCGGCTTCGGACTCAGGATCACTGGCGGCGGTGGCTTCATCGAGAATCAGGATCGGCGCTTCACTGAGCATCGCCCGGGCAATGCCCAGGCGTTGCACTTCACCGCCGGACAGTTGCACGCCGGCTCCGAGGACGGTGTGATACCCCTGGGGCAGCGCGAGGATGCGCTGGTGAATCTGCGCGGCCCGGGCGGCGGCTTCCACCTCGATTTGCGTGGCGTCGGGGCGCGCCAGGCGCAGGTTGTCGAGGACGCTGGTGCGCAGCAGGCGCACATCCTGGAACACAAAGGCGACCTGGCGATACAAGGTGGCGCTGTGCATGTCCCGCAGGTCGACGTCGCCGATGCGGATCGCCCCGGCACTCACATCGGCAAAGCGCGCAAGCAAAGTGGCCAGGGTGGATTTGCCGGCGCCCGAGTCGCCCACCAATGCGGTCAGCGTGCCGGGCGGTAGATCCAGGTCAATGTCATGCAGCACCTGCGTGCCGTCGGGGTAGCGAAAGTCCACGCCTTCAAAGCTCACCTGGCGGCCCTTGGGCTCGCGGGATTCGCGAGGTTGCGTCAACGTCGCGCTGTTGAGCACGGTGGCGATACGGCTGGCGGCCATGCGGCCCTGCACCAGTGCATCCGCACCATGCCCGACGGCCGCGACCGGCGCTGCCAGGGCCGGCCCCAGCAGCAGGAACGGCAGCAGTTGCACCGGCATCAGCCAACCGCCAGCCACCAGCGACGCACCGCCCAACAGCACCAGGGCCAGCACCAGCAACGGCGAAAGCAGCACCTCGACACTCGCCCCAAGCCCGGCCCAGCGTTGGGCCCAGCAGGAAAAGAAACTGGCGAAACGTTCCACCGCACCGAAGAACTTTGACTGCACCCGATCGGCCCGGCCGAATGACTTGACCATGGCGATGCTCTGCACAAACTGCTGGGTGGCCAGGGACAGGTTGCCCAGCGCGGCGCCCAGTGCCTTCTGGTCATCCCGATAAGCCTGGGAGCGCAAGGCTCGCAGTCGCCACAGCGCCAGCGCTGGAGGCAGCAGCACCACAACGGTCATCGGCACACTTACCGTCAGCAGGTACAACAGGCACGCCAGGGGCGCCACCAATGCGGCGGCGAGGTTGTTTGGCAAGTGCGCCACCAGTTGATGCAGCGCACCTACGTCGTCGAGCAAAACACGGTCGACTTTTTGCCCACCACGGGCGCTGAACCAAGCCAGCGGAACCCGCGCCAAATGCGCGGCCAGCCGTTGGCGAACCTGGCGTTGCAGGTCGCTGTCGGCCAGGTGGGTCATCTGCAAGGCGGCAGCCAGCCCGAGCATGCGCAACAGCAAAGCGCCCGCACCGGCCAACAACCACCAGAACCCATCGTGCAGATCGAGTTTTCCGTCCAGCAACGACGGCGCCAACTCCGCCACCGCGATCAACGGCAGCAGGCCGATCAGGGTCGCCAGGGCTTGCAGCAGCATGGCGCAGATCAACCGGCCACGTACAGGCGCGAGCAGTTCACGCAGCGAGTCTTGATCAGCCACGGGCGGCGCTTCCCTCAGGTTGTTTTGCCCCGAAATACAGCTGCTGGATAGCCTCCCGCAGGTGCTTGCGGCTGACCTTGCCCACGCCGGTTTGCGGGAAACCGGGGATAAATTCGAAGCGGTCCGGCAGCTTGAAGGCCGCCAACCCTTGCTCACGCAGATGGCGCAGCAGTTCCGGCGGGCGCGGTGCCGTGCCACGGGGAATCACGAAGGCGCAGGTGCGTTCGCCGAGGTAGGCGTCCGGCATCGCCACCAAGGCCACATCGGCGACGGCAGGATGGCTGAGCAGGAGGTTTTCGACTTCTTCGGCGGCGATCTTTTCGCCGCCACGGTTGATCACGTCCTTGTCGCGACCTTCGACCATCAGGTAGCCGTCGTCGGTGAGCATTACCCGGTCGCCGGTGCGGTAGAAACCGTCAGTGGTAAACGCCTGGGCGTTGTGCGCAGGGTGGCGGTAGTAACCGCGAATCGTGTACGGACCACGGGTCAGCAATTGGCCGACCTGGCCCTGTATCACGTCCTGTTCGTTGTCGTCCACCACCCGGATTTCGTCGCCCGGGGACATGGGTTTGCCCTGGGTGTGCAGGACTCGTTGCGGTGGGTCGTTGGGGTCGGTATAGCAAATCAGCCCCTCGGCCATGCCGAACACTTGCTGCAAGCGGCAGCCGAGGGTGGGTTCCACGCGGCGGGCAGCCTCGAAGCTCAGTTTGGCGCCGCCGACTTGCAGCAGTTGCAATCCTGGCAGGCCCTGCCCGCGCGCCTGGGCGGCATCCAGCCAGACCAGCACCAGTGGCGGCACCAGCGCGGTATGGGTCACGCGTTCATGCTCGATCAGGGCGAAGCAGGTTTCGGCGCTTGGCGAGCCGCTCAGCACCACACGGCCGCCCATCAGCAAGGTGCCCATGAACCCCGGGCAGCACATGGGAAAGTTATGGGCCATGGGCAGCGCGGCGAGGTACACCGTGGCGTCGGTCAGGCCGCAACGTTCGGCGCTGGTCCGCACGTTGTAGAGGTATTCATTGTGGCGACGCGGGATCAGTTTCGGCACGCCGGTGGAGCCACCGGACAACTGGAAACACGCGACGGCATCCGCGGGCGGCGCAGAAAAGGTTGGCTGCGGGTCGTCCAGATAAAGGTCTTCGAGCGCGATGAATTCTTCAGCCTCACCGGCCACGATCACCCACGCAAGGTCGCCATGGGCCGCCTTCAAGCCACGGGCCATGCCCCGATAATCAAAACCTGCCGTGACGTCAGCGCAGAGGTATGCCCTGGCCTGGGCAAACTCGCAGAAGCGGCCGATTTCCAGATGACGATGGGCCGGTAACGCAAAGATTGGCCGTACGCCGAGGCGATACAGGGCGAAGCACACTTCGACAAAACCCACGCAGTTCGGCAGTTGCACCACCACGTTGTCCCCTGCCACCAACCCCAGCCGGGAGAACCCGCCGGCCAGTTGATCGACCCGTTGATCCAGTTGGCGATAGCTCACCCGCAGCGTTCCATCGGTGATCGCTTCACGCTCGCCAAAGGTGCGGGCGGCGTTGCGCAGCAGGTCGCCAAAGGTCTCGTCGCGCCAATAGCCTGCGTCGCGATAGCGTTGGGCAAACGCTTCGGGCCAATCGGGGCAGTCGTCAATGATAGTCATGGGGTCTCCAGAGTTTTTTTCGGCAATAAGGGGCCGATGCCGTGAACAAAAGGCCTGCGGGGCAAGGGTGAAAAGGGCTAGGGAGAATGGGTCATTGAGCGGTTCATCCATGAGTCGCCAAGGGCTGCGGAAATGAGAGTGATTATTAATAGGCAAAAGCCGCAGCACGGCAACCGGCAGGACATTCGTTTGCGCGGCTTTTTCTTTTGATTGCGCTACAGCGTGAGTTTCTGCGGCCTGCAGCGATGAGGCGTGGTCCGGGCTTTCGGCTAAAGGATAATCATTCTTAATTACAGGTAAGAAATTTCCTGCTAGCGTATGCCCCTCTTTTCCGGTTCACAGGGAGTCCGCCATGCTCAGCCCACACGCTGCGCCGCTACCGACCCAAAGGGATTTCACCCTCAATTTTCCCAACACTTTGAACACGGGTGCCGCCACCGTCGTGCCGGAAATCACCCTGTCCGCCGGGACTGTGTTGATGGACAGCCAGATGTGGATGCAAGAGCCGCTGTGGCAAGGTTTGAAGATCATCCTGGTGCTCAGCGGCCAGCTCAATTGCCGGGTCGAAGGCCAGCAGGAAGTGGAGATTCGCGGGCCGACCCTGTGCGCCGTGGCCAACCAGGGTGAACATTGTGGCGATCACCTGTTCGCCAGTGGTGTGCCGGTGCGCTACACCACCGTGCAGCTGGATTTCCCGTCGATCCGCAGCGTCGGCCTTGAGCCTGAGCGCCTGCTGGATAAACGCGGCGGCGGGCCGATGATGTTCTGCCAGCCCGCGAGCAAACCGTTGCTCGCCCTTGCCCAACAGATTTTCACCTGCCCGTTGCAGGGCCCTGCCCGCTCCTTCTATCTGGGCGGCAAGGCCCTGGAGCTGACAGCGCTGGGGGTGGAGGGAATTCTCGCGCAAACCGAGTCGCGCCCGGTGCAGGACGCCCATTGCAACTCAGCGGACATCGAACGCATTCATGCCGCCCGCGACCTGTTGCTCGGTTCGTTGCAGGCTTCGCCGTCATTGGCCGAGCTGTCTCGCGCAGTCGGCCTCAACCCGCGCAAATTGACCGCGGGCTTTCGTCAGGTATTCGGCACCAGTGTCTATGTGTACTTGCAGGAACAGCGCCTGGCCGAAGCCTATCGCCTGCTCGCCAGCGGTGAGACCAATGTGTCCAGCGCCGCGTACCGCGTGGGTTACAGCCCGGCGCATTTCTCCACGGCGTTTCGCAAGCGTTTCGGGGTTTCGCCCAAGGCGTTGCGCTGACGGGTTGTGAAAGTTCCGCCCTGCCCCGCAAACGAAAGAAATGATCGCTCGACCCAAAGCAATAGCCCTGCGTCACAACGCCTGGATGAGATACGTTTGCATTCGCATTGAACACCTCATCATGGAGTGAAGCATGGGCACCCGCGTTCTGTACCGAGACACCCCAGGTTTGCCAATCGATACCGCAGTCCCGCACTTGAAAACCAGTCGCAAGCCCTTGGCAACCCTGATCCATGGCGTTGCCCTGGGCCTGTCGCTGACCCAGATGAACCTTGTGCAGGCCGCCGAGGCGGACACCGATCACGCCCTGGTGCTCGACAGCAGCGTGGTCACCGGGACCCAAGCCGACAGCCCCACCGGACAACAGGCCGGCTACGTGGCCAAGCGTAGCCTCAGCGGGACCAAGACCGACACCGCGCTCAATGAAATCCCCCAGTCGATCTCCGTAGTGACCCGCGACCAGATGGACGCGCAGCAAGTGCAATCGGTGAGCGAAGCGTTGCGCTACACGGCCGGCGTGCAGGCCAACACTACCGCCGCCAGCCAGCGCTTCGACAACCTCTCGATTCGCGGCTTCGACGTGACCAGCACCGGCATGTTGCGCGACGGCTTACGTGGCACCACCACCCAGGCCTGGCCAAAAGCCGAAGCCTATGGCCTGGAACGCATCGACGTGCTCAAGGGCCCGGCCTCGGTGTTGTTCGGCCAGAACGCACCGGGCGGTGTGGTCAACCAGATCAGCAAGCGGCCACTGGACCAGTCGTTCCATGAAGTGCAGCTCCAGGGCGGCAGTTTCGACCGCGCCCAGGGCCAGTTCGACTTCAGCGGGCCACTGGATGACCAGAGGCAATTCCTCTATCGGCTGGTGGGCCTGGAGCGCAGCAGCGGCACCCAGTTCGATCACATCAAGGACGACAAAACCTTCATCGCGCCGTCGTTTACCTGGCGGCCGAACGACGACACCAGCCTGACCGTACTGGCCGATTACTCGGAGGATGAATTCGGCGCGCCCCGGGTGTTCCTGCCGACGGTGGGCACGCTCAAGCCGAACCCGAATGGCAAGGTCAAACACAACGTCTTTCTCGACGAACCCGGCCTGGACAACGGCCGCACGCAATACTCGCTGGGCTACCTGTTGGAGCACCGGATCAACGATGTGTGGAGCCTGAATTCCAGCGCACGTTATGGCCACGTCAACCTGCTGACCAACACCGCCAGCGGCATGTCCCTGGCGCCGGACCTGCGCACCTTGAACCGGTCGGCCTACCGCTTCCGCATCGTCGGCGACGTGTACTCCCTGGACAACAATGCCCAGGCCCGCTGGAACCTTGGCGAGGTGCAGATGGTGTCGCTGCTGGGGGTCGATTACCGGCGCACCCGTGAAGACTATTACCTCAACGGCGGCGCGGCATCGTCGATCGACATCTACAACCCGGTGCACGGGGGTGTGTTCGCGCCGAACACCCCGTTCGCCAGCACCTTGCAGCGCGCCGACCAGACCGGGCTCTACGCCCAGCAGCAGATGACGTTCAACGACCGTTGGGTACTGACCGTCGGCGGTCGCCAGGATCATTCGAGTGCGCGCACCGACAACCGCCTGACCGACACCGGGCAGAAGCAGGACGACAACAAGTTCACCTACCGTGCAGGCCTCGTTTACCTGGCCGACAACGGCCTGTCGCCGTACATCAGCTACGCCACCTCGTTCGACCCGGTGCTCGGCACTGATTTCTACGGCACCAGCTTCAAACCGAGCACCGCCAAGCAGTCGGAAGTCGGCATCAAGTACCAGCCGCCCGGGATCGACAGCTACATCACCCTGTCGCTGTTCGACCTGACCCAGCAGAACGTCAAGACCACCGACCCGAGCAACCCGCTGAACAGCGTGCAGACCGGTGAGGTCAACGTGCGCGGCGTGGAGCTGGAAGGCAAGGCCAGCCTCGCCAAGGGCCTGGACCTGCTGGCAACCCTGACCTACAACGACGCCGAAGTCAGCAAGAGCAACAACCCGCTGGAAAAAGGCAACCGCCCCACCGACACCCCGGAAAAAATGGCGTCGTTGTGGGCTGACTACACCCTGCCCTTTGGCCCGCTCACCGGGCTCGGATTTGGCGTCGGCGTACGCTATATCGGTTCCACCGAGGCCGATGCTGCCAACACTGTGAGCGTGCCCTCCTACACCTTGCTCGACGCGGCGGTGCACTACGATTTCGACAAGCTGATCCCGGCGGCCAAGGGCCTGCGCCTGGCGGTGAATGCCACCAACCTGACCGACAAGCACTATTACGAAGGCTGCTCCCTCTCCAGCTGCAGTGCCGGGTATGACCGCAGTGTCATCGCCAGCCTGCGCTATCGCTGGTAACTGCCATGCGTGGGTGGTGGCTTCGTGTGCATCGATGGCTGGCGCTGAGCGTCGGCCTGCTGCTGGCGCTGATTGGCTTGAGCGGTGCGCTGCTGGAACTCAAGGGGCCGATCCTGCGCTGGGAGGTCGGCAGCCAGGCCTTGGACCTGGCTCCGGTTGAACACGGCGCACTGCTGGATGACGCGCAGTGGATCAGCGCGGCACTGGGTGCCTACCCGCAATTTCAGAAAGTCTTTGGCGCCGCAAAACCGCGCCAGGGTTTCCTGGAATCGGACAACGCGATCGTCTTCGGAGCCCTGGAGGATCGGCCCGGCATCGGCATTGCGATGATCGATCCCTACAGTGCCGAGCCACGGGCATTTTTTGTGTTCGATGACCTGTGGCTGGCGAAGCTGGTGGCGCTGCACCGGGCACTGCTGTTGCCGCCGCCCATTGGCGCCGTCGCCCTGTTTGCCTGTGGCCTGGTGCTGCTGGGCTCGGTGGGCAGCGGCCTGTACCTGTGGTGGCCGGGGCGGCGCAGCTGGTGGAAAGCCGCCAGCTTGCGCCCGGGCAGCCAGGGCCTGCGCCGCCTGCGGGAATGGCACAACGTCGCAGCCGCCTGGCTGTGCCTGCCGTTGGCGGTGATTGCCGGCAGCGGCGCCTGGCTGGCCCGGCCCGACTTGTTCTTCGCCAACCCCGCCGCGATCAAACCGCTGTTCTCCGCCGCCCACGGCCACCTGTTGCTCGGGTTGCCCGGCGCGGCCCTGGCCTTTCTTTGCGGCCTGGCATTGCCGCTGCTCTATCTCACCGGGCTGTTGTTGTGGTGGCGCAAACGCGTCCGCCACGTGCGCCCAACTGTTCAAGGAAATTGTTCATGAAACACCCTCTGTTGTTGCAACGCGGCCTGCTGCTCGGTCTTGGCCTGTTAATGAGCGGCCTGGCCTGCGCCCACACCGTCACCGACCTGGCGGGGCGCAAGGTCGACGTACCGGACAAGGTCTCGCATATCCTGCTGGGTGAAGGCCGGATGATCTACTCGCTGTCGCTCCTTGAAGGCAAGAACCCGTTTACCCGCATCGCCGGCTGGCAAGGGGATTTTCGCGGCCTGGACGTGCAGGGTTACGCCGCGTTCCAGAAGCACTTTCCCGAAGCCGACAACGTACCGTTGGTAGGCGGCACCTCCGCCGAAACCTTCAGTGTGGAAAAGGCCCTGGCGGTACACCCGGACCTGGCGATCATGGCCTTGAGCGGCGGCCATGGCCCGAGCCCCGACAGCGAGGCGGTCAAGCAGCTGGAAGCGGCCGGCGTGGCGGTGATTTTCGTCGACTTCAGCGACCATCCGCTGAGCAACACGGTGCCGAGCATGCGCCTGCTGGGCAAGGCTCTGGACCGTAATCAACAAGCCGAGGACTACATCGCGTTTTACCAGGCCTCGCTGGCCAAGGTCACCGATACCCTGGCCAAGGCCGGGACGGTAAAACGGCCGAAGATCTTCATCGACATGCTCGCCGGCCTGCAGGATTGCTGTGGTTCGCCGGGCACCGGCAACTTCGGGGAAATGATCAAGCTCGCGGGTGGCCGGAACATCGCCGACGGGCGCATTCCCGGCCCGATCGGCACATTGAACGTCGAATACATTCTGTCCAGCGATCCGGATGTGTACGTCGCCACCGGCGTATTCGGCCACGGCCAGGGCGGTGTGACCCTCGGCTATTCGGCCACGCCGCAGCAGGCCAACGACAGCCTCAAGCAAGTGTCCCAGCGCGCGCCGCTGAATGAACTGCGGGCGGTACGTGAAGGCAACGTGCATGGCCTCTGGCATATTTTCTATGACTCGCCGGAACACTTGATCGCAGTGCAGGCCCTGGCCAAGTGGCTGCATCCTGAGTTGTTCGCCGACCTGGATCCGGAACAGACCCGAGCCGAATTGTACCGGCGCTTTATGCCAATTCCGGCCAGCGGCGTATTCACCACGAGCCTTGTGCCGTGACGCAGGTGCAAGCCTGTGCGAGCGCCGATGGCGCAGGTGAGCGCTATCGCCACCGCCATGGACGACGGGTATTGCTGTTGTCGGCGCTGGCGTTGGCATTGGTGGTTTCCCTGGCGGTGGACATCACCACCGGGCCTTCCGGCATGAGCCTGACGCGCCTGTTGCAAGTGCTGTGGGACCCGGCTTCGATGCCGCGGGTGGAGGCGGTGATCGTATGGAATGTGCGCCTGCCTTACGCGTTGATGGCGGTACTGGTGGGCGCGGCACTGGCCCTGGCCGGCGCCGAAATGCAGACGGTGCTGGATAACCCGCTGGCCAGCCCGTTCACCCTCGGCGTTTCCGCCGCCGCCGCCTTCGGTGCAGCCCTGGCCATTGTGCTCGGGATGGGCATTCCTGGCGTGCCGGCGCAGTACCTGATTTCGGCCAACGCCTTTCTGTTCGCACTGGCATCGGTGGCATTGCTGTATCTGTTGGCACGCTGGCGTGGGTTTGGTGTGGAGAGCCTGGTGCTGTTCGGGATTGCCCTGGTGTTTGCGTTCAATGCGCTGGTGGCACTGCTGCAGTTTGTGGCGAGCCAGGACAGCCTTCAGCAACTGGTGTTCTGGACCCTGGGCAGCCTGGCCCGGGCGTCCTGGGAAAAGCTCGCGATCCTCGCTGCGGCGTTGCTGCTGTGCCTGCCGTTTTCCCTGCGTCAGAGTTGGGCGTTGACTGCCCTGACCCTGGGCGAGGAACGCGCCCGCAGTTTCGGGATTGATGTCGGCCGCCTGCGGGTGCTGTCGTTGCTGCGCATCAGCCTGCTGTCGGCGCTGGCGGTTTCGTTTGTCGGCACTATCGGTTTTATCGGGCTGATTGCTCCGCATATCGCGCGGCTGTTGGTGGGTGAAGATCACCGCTTGTTCCTGCCAGCGAGCGTGCTCAGCGGTGGCTTGATCCTGTCGATGGCGTCGATTGCCAGCAAGGCATTGATGCCCGGCGTGTTGATTCCGGTGGGGATTGTCACCGCACTGGTGGGAATTCCGTTTTTCATGGCGATTGTGATGCGTAACCGCCGAGGTGCTCTGTGACCGGATTAAGCACACAAGCATTGAGCATGCACTACGGCAGTCGCAGCGTGCTGCAGGACATTCATCTGCCGGCGTTGCTGCCCGGCACCATCACCGCGCTGATCGGCCCCAACGCTGCCGGCAAGTCGACCTTGTTGCGTGGCATCGCCGGACTGCACAAGGCGCACGGCCAGATCTGGCTGGAGGGTGTCGATCTCAATCGCCTGCTGCAAGTCGAGCGCGCGCAACAAGTGGTGTACCTGCCTCAGAGCCTGCCGGAGCGTACGCGCCTGTGCGCCTTCGAAGCGGTACTGAGTGCGGCCATGGCCGGCCATCGCGGCGCGGGTTTTGCGCCTGGGCGGCCGAGCCCGACGGTGCTCAAGGGCGTGGAAAAAATCCTCGCCGACCTCGACCTGACCGCCCTCGCCGACCGCCCGATCGATGCACTTTCCGGTGGCCAGCGCCAACTGGTGGGCCTGGCCCAGGCCCTGGTGCGCCAGCCTCGGGTGTTGCTGCTGGACGAACCCACCAGCGCCCTGGACCTGTATCACCAGTGCCAGGTGGTGGAAGCCATCACCCAGGCCACCCGCGAACGCAACCTGATCACCCTGGTGGTGGTGCACGACATCAACCTCGCCCTGGGCTTCAGTGATCAGGTGGTGGTGTTGCACAACGGTCAGTTGGCCGCTGCCGGACCACCGCAAGTGGTGATCAATCAGGCGTTGCTGAAAAACGTCTATGGTGTGAGTGGCCGCCTGGAACAGGTGCATGGCCGCCCGCTGGTGATGGTGGATGCACGACTGCCCTTTTCTCCTGCCCTTGGATAACCGATGAACAGCTCCCAAGACGCTGCACTCGCGACTTTGCACACTGACCGCCCATTCAACCTGAGGCCGCTGCTGTTGGCCAACATGGCCTGCACCATGGCGATGATGGCATTTGTCTCGCTGATTGGCCCGATCGCTCGGGTGCTTGGCCTGGCCACCTGGCAGGCAGGTGCGGCGGTCACCGTGTCCGGGGTGATCTGGATGCTTCTGGCTCGTCCATGGGGCCAGGCCAGTGACCGACTGGGCCGGCGCCGTGTGCTGCTGCTGGGCACCGGTGGTTTCACCCTGGCCTACTGGGCGCTGTGCGTGTTTATCGATGCGTCCCTGCAACTGCTGCCATCGGCCATGTTGGCGTTTATCGGGCTGATTCTGGGTCGTGGCCTGATCGGCGTGTTCTACGCTGCGATACCGGTGGGCGGCTATGCGCTGGTGGCCGACAACATTGAGCCTGAGCACCGCGCCAAGGCCATGGCTTCCCTGGGCGCCGCCAACGCCTGCGGCCTGGTGCTGGGCCCGGCGATTGCTGCGCTGTTGGCGCGTCACAGCCTGAGCCTGCCGTTTTATGCGATGGCGGTGTTACCGCTGTTGGGATTCTTGTTGCTGCTGGCCAAATTGCCGCGCCAGGAGCTGCACCTCAAGCAGCCGCCCAAGCCGGTCAACCTCTCGGACCCACGCCTGCGTCGACCGTTGGTGGTGGCGTTTGTCGCGATGCTGTGTGTGTCGATCGCGCAGATAACCGTGGGTTTTTTCGCGTTGGATCGCTTGAAGATGAACCCGGCCGATGCGGCACAAACTGCCGGTATCGCCCTGACCATGGTCGGGCTGGCGTTGATCTGTTCGCAACTGGTAGTGCGCAAACTGGAGTGGCCGCCGCTGCGGATGATTCGCATCGGTGCGGTGGTGTCAGCCCTGGGATTTGCCGGCAGCATGTTCGCTGATACGGCCTGGATCCTGTGGCTGTGCTTTTTTGTGTCCGCGGCCGGCATGGGCTGGATCTTCCCGTCTTTCGCGGCGCTGGCGGCGAATGCGGTGGATGCGTCGGAGCAAGGCGCCACGGCAGGTTCGGTGGGTGCGGCCCAAGGCCTGGGCGTGGTGGTCGGGCCGTTGGCCGGGACCTTGATCTACGCGATCGAAGCTCGCCTGCCCTACTTGGTGGCGGCGGCGCTGCTGCTATTGATCGCGTGCTGGCCGGCGGCACGGCAACCAGGTAACACCCCAGGTTGAGCTACCTGTTATTTCTGACAGTAGACGTCCATCCCTGAAAAGCCTCTGATAAAGCGCGTGGCCACAGCATTAGCTGAGGCCACCTACCTTTTCTGGAGACAAGCACCATGAGCGACGACCTGAATGACTTGACGACATTTACTGACAGAAATTGGAATGGCTGGCACCCGGACCGCCCAGACACCGCAAAGCTTGAGCCACGGACGCCTGGGAACGATCACGAGTTCTACCTCACCAATGCATCCGATGCGGTTCATGAGATGGGTATCTCCAAGTCCTACTCATTCATAAAGGGCACTGAATACACAGTGATCTTTGAATACCGGACCCTATCGGAAACGGACATCATCGTGTTGGCGGGAGGCTTGGAGCAAGCATACGGGCCACATCCACCGTCTCCCGGCTGGACGCGCCTGACTGTCCCTCTTCCGTACGTGAAAGAGGACGGAGGCACTCACCCAATCTCAATCAGACTCTGGTCAAGAAGTGCAGGCAGCGAACCCCATCGCTACGACTTGGACAACATTCTTGTCAGGTCGATTCCGGATTAACCTGCAAGGTCTCGGGCCCTACAAAATCCGATACAGCAAACGCTCGATCCGCACCCGGCTGACCCGGCGCAAGAACTTGCCGACGGCCGCCGGGTACTCCACCAGGGTTTCCAGCTGCTGGTAGCGTTCAATACGCGAGGTGTGCTGGAAAATCTCGGCAAGCTCGGTGCGCCGTGGCCCTACCCACTCACCCTTGGGATCATCGATCAGCAAGGCGTTTTCCAGGTCGAGGCGAAACGCTCGTGGGTTGATGTTGTTGCCGGTCAGCAAGGTGTAGCGCTGGTCGACCCACATGCCCTTGAGGTGGTAGGTGTTGTCGCCGTCGCGCCACAGGTGCAGGTTCAGCTGGCCGCTGTCGATCATGCGCTGGTGGCGCTTGGCGAAGCGACGCAGGCTTATTTCGTAGAGATACGGTAGCGCGGCGATGACCTTGAACGGCTCGCTCGGCGGGATGTAGAAGTCGTTGGCAGTCTTGTCGCCAACAATGATGTCAATCTTCACCCCGCGGGCCAGGGCGCGGTTGATTTCCCGGGTCACCGGCAGCGGCAGGTTGAAGTACGGCGTACAGATAGTCAGCTGGTGCTGGGCGCTGGCAATCAGCTCGCAGATCACCCGGCTCAGGGGGTTGTTCTTGCACACGCCCAGCAACGGACTGACCGTCAGGCTGCCGTTGGGCAACTGCCCCGCCGTGGTGTCATACACCGCGTGTTTCAGGCGGCTGCGCAGGTCGCCGATGTCGTTGCGCAGGCTGCGGGTGGTCGGCGGGTTGGGCAGGTCCAGGCGATGCACCGCCTTGGCGGCCACCAGGCCGTGCTCCACCAGGTGCTGCATCGAGTCGGCCAGCGCCTTGTTGTAGATCAGGTGATAACGGTCATAGCGGTACTTGTCGAACTTGTGCAGGTACACGTTATTCAGGCTGGCGCCGCTGTACAGCACGCTGTCATCGATCACGAAGCCCTTGAGGTGCAGCACGCCGAACAGTTCGCGGGTTTGCACCGGCACCCCATACACCGGCACTTCGGTGCTGTGGGACTCGGTCATGGCCTGGTACCAGGCGCTGTTGCCCGGCTGCTTGCCGGCGCCGATCAAACCACGCTGGGCCCGCAGCGAGTCGACCACCACCACGATATCCAGCCCGGGCCGGGCGGCCTTGGCAGCGTGCAACGCGTCGTAGATCTCTTGCCCCGCCTCATCCTGCTGCAGGTACAACGCTACGATGTAGATGCGCTGGGTGGCCTGGGAAATTTTCTCCAGCAGGCAACGGCGGTACTCGGCGGCGCCGGACAGCACCTCGATCGCGTCGGGCGTGAGGGGAAAACCGCGCAGCTTGGGCAACAGGGAGCGTTTGAATAACGACGGCATAGGGCTCGCAATGGGTCGAATCCGAAGGACTCCAGAGCTTACACCATGGGCTGGCTCAGGTCTTCCCGCCCAGGGTTAAAAATAATTAATTGACCAAGGAGAACGATCGTTCTACTGTAATCTCCATGAACGATATCACTCGCGACATTATCCTCGACGTCACCGAAAAGTTGATCTACCGAAATGGCATCGCTGCCACCGGCATGGATCTTCTGGTGAAAACCGCCGGCGTCTCCAGAAAGAGCGTCTACCGCTACTTCGCCAACAAGGACGAACTGGTGATTGCCGCCCTGCAACGCCGCGACGAGCGCTGGATGCAGTGGCTGCGCAGCGAAGTTGAACACCACTCCACCACGGGCGAGCGCCTGCTGGGTGTGTTCAGCGCGTTGAAAACCTGGTTCGGCTCCGATGACTTTCGCGGCTGCGCCTTCATCAACACCAGCGGCGAGACCGGCGACCCGCACAACCCGGTGCGCCAACTGGCCAAGGCCCATAAACAGAAACTGTTCGAGTACGCCCTCGAACTGTGTCAAGCACATGGCACCCCCGACCCGGAACGCCAGGCCGCGCACCTGCTGATCCTGATTGATGGCGCCATTACCGTTGCCCTGGTGATGGGCGACACCACCGCTGCCGATAATGCGCAATCCATCGCGCGAACCCTATTGCAACTTTGACCTGACCTTTAAACCTGTGAAGGAGCCGTCCCATGTCATCCACTGCTGAAATACGCCCGCCGTTGCCGCCGTTCACCCGTGAATCGGCGATTGAAAAAGTTCGCCTGGCCGAAGACGGCTGGAACTCCCGGGACCCGCAACGGGTATCCCTGGCCTATACCCTGGATACCCAATGGCGCAACCGCGCCGAGTTCGCCCACAACCGCGAAGAGGCCAAGGCATTCCTGACCCGCAAATGGGCCAGAGAGCTGGATTATCGGTTGATCAAGGAGTTGTGGGCGTTTACCGGCAACCGCATTGCGGTGCGCTATGCCTATGAATGGCATGACGACTCCGGCAACTGGTTCCGCTCCTACGGCAACGAGAACTGGGAGTTTGACGAGAACGGCTTGATGGCGAACCGGTTTGCCTGCATCAACGACATGCCGATCAAGGAAAGCGAGCGCAAGTTCCACTGGCCGCTGGGGCGGCGTCCGGATGAGCATCCGGGGTTGTCGGAGCTTGGGTTGTAGGCTCGACGCTACACAACTGTGGGAGCGGGCTTGCTCGCGAAGGCAATGGCTCAGCCAACATCTCCAGCGACTGACCCACCGCTTTCGCGAGCAAGCCCGCTCCCACATTGGTATTTGCCGTATCCGTCAGTCCTGGTTCAAACCCACCCGATACAACACGCCGTTATCTTCATCCGTGAGCACATACAGGTAACCATCCGGGCCCTGGCGCACATCGCGGATCCGCGCTTTCAGGCCGCCCAGCAGTCGCTCTTCGTGGATGATCTTGTCCCCATCGAACTGCAAGCGAATCAACTCCTGGCTGACTAATGCCCCGATAAACACGTTGTGCTGCCAGGCCTTGAACCGGTCGGCGTCGTAGAACGCCATGCCACTCACGCCGGGGGATTTCTCCCAGACATGGTGCGGCGGCACTGTGCCTTCGGCGGTCTTGCCCTTGGCCTCGGGAATCGGCGTCAGGGAATAGTTGATGCCATGGGTCGCCAGCGGCCAGCCGTAGTTTTTCCCTCGTTCAATGATATTGATCTCATCCCCGCCGCGCGGGCCATGTTCGTTTTCCCAGAGTGTGCCGCTCCACGGGTTGAGTGCCGCACCCTGGGGGTTACGCTGGCCGTAGGACCAGATTTCCGGCCTCACGCCTTCCTGGCCGACGAAGGGGTTGTCTTCAGGTATACGACCGTCCGGGAAGATCCGCACCACTTTGCCTTGCAGCTTGTCGAGGTCCTGGGCGGTGGGGCGGTCGTTGTTTTCCCCAAGGGTCACAAACAGGTAACCATCGCGGTCAAACACCAGCCGCGAGCCGAAGTGGTTGCCCGTGGACAGCTTGGGCTCCTGACGCAGGATCACCTTGAAGTCTTGCAGGCCGCTCAGGTCATCGCTCAAGCGCCCACGCCCGACTGCGGTGCCTGCGGTGCCATTAGTGCCGCCGCCCTCGGCGTAGGACAGGTACACCAGGCGGTCCTCCTTGAAGTCCGGCGACAGCACCACGTCCAGCAGGCCGCCCTGCCCTTTGGCAAACACCTTCGGCACGCCACTCAGAGGCGCGGACAGTTTGCCTTCCGGGCTGACAAACCGCAGGTTGCCGGGACGTTCGGTGACCAGGAAGCCTTGCTTGTCCGGCAGGAACGCCACCGCCCACGGGTGATCGAGGCCCTTGGCAATCGGGGTGACGGTGATACTCCCTTGCTCGCTGGGAAACTGTTGGGTGGCGGCCGCCGAGACAGGCAGCGCCAGGGGCAGCAAGGCAGCGGCGCAGAAGGTCGCTAGAAGGGTTTTGCGTAACAGCATACGGTGGGTTTCCTTGTCGTCTTTACACACTCAATCGCCGCGATTGCCATTGGCGTCACGGGTGGGAGTCTTGGGCTGGATAGCCGGCGGGGTCTGCGCGCCGTCACGGCGCTGGACGCTGTTGCCGATACCGCCGTTTTGCAGGGTCGGCGGCCGCTGTGCCGGCGGAATATAGGTGCCTCGCGCTGCCGGCGCGTTGGGCTGGGTGCCCTGCATGCTGTTGGGATTGGCCTGGTGGATGGGGCCGTTGTAGGGGTTGTTGCTGCTGCCGCTCAGGTTTTGCGCCTGTGCCAAAGAACTCAAGGCCAGGCCCAACGCCAATACGGCAAGGTTGCGCAAACGGGTGTTCATGACAAAGCCTCTCTGGGCGCAAGTAATACGTGCTTTCGATAACACGCTACGCCTTGGGTTCGGCTTTGGTAACTAAATAGTTTCTCATCAGGTGTAACACGATCTGTCTGAAACCCTGGTGCCAGCCGGCTGGCCAGGGAAACTTTTGCCGAATCCGCCCTGTCACCTGAAGACCACACACTTCAGGAATACCGACATGCCACGGGCTATCTGGAAAGGCGCAATCAGTTTTGGCTTGGTGCACATCCCCGTGTCACTGGTCTCGGCCACGTCCTCCCAGGGCGTCGACTTCGACTGGCTGGACAAACGCAGCATGGACCCGGTGGGTTACAAGCGCATCAACAAGACCACGGGCAAGGAAGTCACCAAGGAAAATATCGTCAAGGGCGTGGCCTACGAGAAAGGTCGCTACGTGATCCTCAGCGAAGACGAAATCCGCTCGGCCCACCCCAAGTCCACCCAGACCATCGAAATCATCGCGTTTGTGGCCAGCGACCAGATCCCGTTGCAGAACATCGACACGCCCTACTTCCTGGCCCCCGACAAGCGCGGTGGCAAGGTGTATGCCCTGCTGCGCGAAACCCTGAAGAAAACCCGCAAGGTCGCCCTGGCCAACGTGGTGCTGCACACCAAGCAGCACCTGGCGGCACTGATGCCGCTGGAGTCGGCGCTGGTGCTGGTGATGCTGCGCTGGCCTGCCGAAGTGCGTGGCCTGGACGAATTGGAATTGGGCAGCGACGTGACCAAACCGACATTGGCCAAGGGCGAACTCGACATGGCCAAGCGTCTGGTGGAAGACATGAGTGCCGACTGGCAGCCGGACGAATACCGCGACAGCTTCCAGGAAAAGATCATGGCGCTGGTGGTGAAGAAGGCCAAGGCCGGCAAGATCGAAGACGTGGAATCCAGCGAAGGTGTCGACGAGCGCAAATCTGCGGACGTGATCGACCTGACGGAGTTGCTCAAGCGCAGCCTGGCCGGCAAGCCCGCGACCAAGGCTGCAGCCAAGAAACCTGCCGCGAAAAAGACCAGCAAGGCTTCATGAGGTAGACCGCCATGGCCAAGCCCCTGAGTGAATACAACGCCAAGCGCGACTTCGATGTGACCGCCGAACCCGCCGGCAGTGCGCCTCGCGCCAGGAACCGGGCGCATGCCCTGTCGTTCGTGATTCAAAAGCACGATGCGCGCAACCTGCATTATGACTTTCGCCTGGAGCTCGACGGCGTCCTCAAAAGCTGGGCGGTGCCCAAGGGCCCAAGCCTCGACCCGAGCCAGAAGCGCCTCGCGGTGCATGTGGAAGATCATCCATTGGGCTACGGCAGTTTCGAGGGCAGCATTCCGGCAGGCCAATACGGCGCTGGCGATGTGATCGTGTGGGATCGCGGTGTATGGCAGCCCCACGATGACCCGCACAAGGCCTACGCGGCCGGCAAGCTGAAGTTCAGCCTGATCGGCGAAAAACTGGCAGGCGACTGGACGCTGGTGCGCACCCGACTCAAGGGCAGCGGCGACAAGGAGCAGTGGTTGTTGATCAAGGAGAACGATCAGCAGGCACGCCCGGTGGCTGACTACGATGTGGTCCAGGCTGAACCGAAAAGCGTGCTGAGCGACGCAACGGTGGGGGCTGCGAAAAAGCCCGCAGCGCCGAAGAAAGCCAGGCGCAAGCCCTCAACCGACCTGCCCGATCAACTCGCGCCACAGCTGGCGACACTGGTGGACCGTGCACCGGAAGGCGATTGGGTGTACGAGATCAAATTCGACGGCTATCGCATCCTCGCGCGGATTCGCGATGGCGAAGTTCGGCTGTTCACCCGCAATGGCCATGACTGGACCGATCGCCTGCCACGCCAGGCCAAGGCCCTGGAAGCCCTGAAGCTCAAGGACAGTTGGCTTGACGGTGAGGTGGTCAGCCTGAACGCCGACGGGCTGCCGGATTTCCAGGCGCTGCAAAACGCCTTTGATATCGGCCGCAGCCTGGACATTGTCTATTACCTGTTCGATGCGCCGTTCCTGGACGGCCGCGACCAGCGCGAAGCCGCTGTCGAAGAGCGCCGCACCGCACTGAAGGACGCGGTTAGCCGCAGCAAGAGCAAGCTGCTGCGCTTCTCCGAGTCCTTTGCTGCCAACCAGCGGGATATCTTCGAAAGTGCCTGCGACCTGGCGCTGGAGGGCGTGATCGGCAAACGTGCCGGCAGCCCCTACGTTTCCAGGCGCAGCCCGGACTGGATCAAGCTCAAGTGCCGGCTGCGCCAGGAATTCGTGATCGTAGGGTTCACCCGCCCGCAAGGTTCGCGCAGCGGGTTTGGCGCGCTGTTGCTGGCGGTCAATGATGACAGCGGCCTGGTGTATGCCGGGCGCGTAGGTACCGGATTCGATCAGGCCGCGCTGAAAAAGATCAGTGCACAGTTGAAGGCGCTGGAACGCCAGACTTCACCGCTGGCCAAGCCCCTGACCAGTGCCCAGGCACGCGGCGTGCACTGGGTCGAGCCGCAGCTGGTGGGCGAAGTGCAATTTGCCGAATGGACCCGGGAAGGTGTGGTGCGCCAGGCGGCGTTTGTCGGGCTGCGCACCGACAAGCCGGCGGAGCAGATTGTGCATGAGCAGCCGCGGACGGCCAAATCGCTGAAGGAAAAACCCCGCAAAAAGACGGCGGGCACCGGCGCCGTGGCTGGGGTCAGGATTACCCATCCGGACCGAGTCATCGATGCCCAGAGCGCTACACAGAAACTGCAACTGGCACAGTTCTATGAGGGCATCAGCGAATGGCTCCTGCCCTTTCTGCGCAACCGGCCGGTGTCCTTGCTCAGGGCACCGGAAGGCATTGCCGGCGAACAGTTTTTCCAGAAGCACTCCGAGCGCCTGTCGATCCCGAATATCAAGCAACTGGACCAGGCCCTGGACCCGGGCCATGCGCGGCTGATGGAAATCGACAGCCCGGCCGCGCTCATCGGTGCCGTGCAGATGGGTACCGTCGAGTTGCATACCTGGGGCGCTACCGCTGACAAGATTGAAACCCCGGACCTGTTTGTGCTCGACCTCGACCCGGACCCGGCACTGCCGTGGAAAAGCATGCTTGAAGCGGCGCAACTGACCTTGTCGGTACTCGATGAACTGGGGCTTGAAGCGCTCGTCAAGACCAGCGGCGGCAAAGGCCTGCACCTGGTGGTGCCGCTGGCGCGCCGCGACGGCTGGGACTCGGTAAAAGCCTTCGCCAAGGCCATCGCCCAGTTCATGACGCTGCAGTTGCCTGAACGCTTTACCGCGACTTCGGGCCCGAAGAATCGCGTGGGCAAGATCTTCATCGACTACCTGCGCAACGCCCGGGGCGCCAGCACGGTAGCCGCCTACTCGGTGCGGGCGCGGCCCGGCCTGCCGGTATCGGTACCGGTGAGTCGTGATGAGTTGAAGAGTTTGCACAGCGCCCAACAATGGACGGTGGCTAACCTGCACGAGCGTTTGCAGGGTTTGAAGAAGGACCCGTGGGCGGGTTATGCCAATCGGCAGAAGATCAGCAAGAAGATGTGGGAGAAGCTGGGGGCGCATCCGCCAGGCTGATGCGCTCCGCTGCCCGGTTCAGATGAGGATGAAGATCGCGGCCAGGCCGGCAAAGATCGCCCACTTTTCCAGGTAGTAACGGGTGCGGTTGCGTTTCTTCAACTCCTTGCCCCGCAGGCGAATCTTGTACAGGCGGGTAAACGCACGGTTCAGGCCGCCGGTCTTGTCACCGGCATCGTTGGGCGAACCGGCCGCGGCCATCACATTGCGGCTGAACCAACGGTTGAACGCGGCCGCCCAGCGGTACTTCATCGGGCGTTCGATATCGCAGAACAGAATGATCCGGTTCTGCTCGGTGGTGTTTTCGGCGTAGTGGATGAAGGTCTCGTCAAACATCACCGGTTCACCGTCGCGCCAGTAGTAGTTTTCACCGTCCACGTTGATGTAGCAGCCCGGGGAGTTGGGCGTGTCCAGGCCCAGGTGGTAACGGTAGGAACCGGCATACGGGTCACGATGGCGTACCAGCTTTGAGCCCGGTGGCAGCTCGGCAAACATCGCGGCCTTGATCGAGCCGATGCTTTGCACCAGCTCGGTGGTGCGCGGGCACAGCTTCATCGCCGAAGGATGGCTGTCGCCGTACCACTTCAAATAGAAACGCTTCCAGCCCGACTTGAAGAACGAATTGAAACCCACGTCATTGTACTGGTCGGAGCGCTTGATCTCGCCTGCGCGCAGCAGGTTCTGGCCTTCCTCGCGGATCTCTTGCCAATGCTCCTGAAGCGGGCTCAGGTCGGGAAAGTCGCTGGGGGACAGGTACGGTCGGCTGGGCAGTTTGGAAAAGAGGTAGAGAAAGCAGTTCACCGGAGCCAGGAAGGTCGAGTGATCACTGAGCTGGCGCCCCAGCTTGTGGCGAACCCGGCCACGCAGGTGGACATACGCAATAGAGGCAACGTAGAGAGCAACAATGATGAGTTTCAAGGTATTCGTCACAAGTCAGAAGAGAACAGGCTGCTCCCGCGTGCCCACAACGGCCGAGGATTGAAGATGCAGCACCTGAAATCACAATTCACAAAACCGGCAACACGAACGGCTGGGTGACAATCCGGTCGTGGCCATTGGCAGCTATTTTAGCCACACTTTGTAACCAAAGGTTAATCAAGATTTGTGAAAAGGTGTCCAGTGAGTGTGCCAGGAAGAGCAGCAGCGGGCTTGCCGGGCGGCCTGCCCGCTGCTGAAGGCGTCAGCTTTTCGGTTCATCATCCTTGCGTGTACGCAGAGAAAGCCGATATTCATCCAACTCCGAGTAGGGTACGGCTTCGCGTCGTGCCAGCAGATGGCGGCCCAGCGCAATCAGTACACCCACGGTCAACCCTGCCAGCAGGCTCAGTATCATAACCAGGGCTTTCTTGGGCTTGATCGGGCTCAGCGGCTCTTGGGCACGACGGTCAATGGTTACCAGCTTGAGGCCACTCATGTCGATATTCAGGCCTCGCAAACGCGCGACTTCCGCTCGTAACGGTTCAACATCCTGCAAGAAAATGTCTTCATTCCCGCGATTTTTCAGCACCTCCACTTCACGGTTGACCTCCAGCATCTGCAACTCTTTGCCAATCTGTGCAATGCGGCTGTTGGTAAAGTCGTCGCTGGTACGCGCCTGCAACGCGGCACGTTCCGCCTCAAGCGCCTCTGTACCGAGGAAGTACAGCGGGATTTTCTGGTTGTTGACCTCGGTGCGCATTACTTGATTCGAGCCGCTACGCGAGGCATCTGCCATGGACGAAGGAGTGGTCGGGGTCTTGATGCCCATCGACTTGGCGATGGAAATGGCCTCCGCCAGCTCTGCCAGCCGGTCCGTGCGCTCCATTTTCATCTGTAAGCGCAGGGCACCCAGTTCGTCCTCCAGCTTGGCCCGTTTGAGCCTGTCGGCTTCAAGCAGCTTGGCAATCTTCGATTCCTTATCGGTTTCGTAATTGGAGCGCGCCGCGTCGATTTTGCCCTTGAGTTCGTTCAAGCGGTTATTGACGATCACTTTAAGGTCAGCACCGACCTGGGCACGTTCCGAATCAATTGCGTAGTCTACAAAGCCGTTGAGAATCGCTACCCCGTCGATGTCTGCCGGGTATTCCAGCTCAAGCTTGATATAGCTGCTCAGGGAGTCGGACTTCTTGGGATCGGGCAGGCTCAGGTTGATGGAGTTTCGATTGAATTCTTCAAAACTCTGCTCGAGGCTTTGCCCGGTTTTCTGGAACGCCTTGAACAGGTCCTCATGGGACTTGAAAAACCCCAGGCGCGCTTCGTATGAGTCCAGTTGCGCCCCCACTTTGTTCAGGGCGTCGGCCGGCGGCAACTTATAGACTTCGGAGCGGTTCAGAGCATCCAGCTCATTGATGGCAGCCGGGCGCAGCACACTGCTGACCTGATACTCCCGCGGGGCCAGAAAAGCGTAGCCCGCCCCCAGCACCCCTGCCAGAATCGTACAGCCCAGCACCAACTTCTTTTGCCGCCAGATACCATGACACAGTTCAAACAGATCAATTTCGTCCGATGCCGCATGAGCGTGGAGCCGAGGAGTTTTATTCAAAACTGATGCACCTTAAAAAGTCGACAGTCAGCGGTCACACATATTCATCAAATACTGAATGGCCGCTTGAAAATCAGGGACAACGCCCTGTACACAAGACACGAACGGTCTACCGATGGTCATCGGACCACCTCGGTCATGGAAAAATCCCACATCACCGTAGATTGTTTTCGTTCAGATTACGCAGGAGCCCCTACCCTGGTGCTGAGCGTAGACGAACTTGTAAAGAACCGTTTCCGAATCAACGCACAAAATGGCGCTAAATACCCGTGAATACTGGGAAAATTCGTACGCAACAATGAGAAACCAGACAATTCTCACAAAATCGATTCAGCTTATCCGTCAGGCATCTACACACCAAGGTATTGACTGCTCGTTTTTTAACCAAAAAGGAATTTATATGACACCTGCTTCAAATGCGGATTTCCAGACGCTCCAGGGGGCATGGGAACAAACGGCGCTGGAAGACAACGGTGTGCTCAATCCCACGGATGAACACAGCGCGCCGGGCGCGATCACGACAATCTCGGGCGATCAATTCCAGGTGGTGACGGTCGACGGCGAGGTTTTACTGGCAGGCAGCTTCACGCTCGATGCCAGCACGGCACCCAAAAGCATTACCTGGGTTGACTCGATGGGAGAGGATGCCGGCAAGCAGTTACCCGCGAGTTACCGGCTGGAAGGTGATCACTTCGTGTTTATTGCGGCAGATGAAGGCATGCCCCGCCCTACCCGCTTCAGTACCGGCCCAGGGCAAACCATGCGCACGTTCGTGCGCAAACCCTGACACGGAGATACATCCGTTCCTGCGACATGGTTTTCACATGGCCTTCACGTGTTGACCTATAGGGTGAAGGCTACCTACTCCAGTGAACACCTTGGCCCGTCTACCCCACGGGCCTTTTTTTGCCTGCACGGCAGCCAATCAGCACGGGCGCTTGATGGCGGTGAGGGTGTAGCACGGGGCAGTTGAGCGGGCTGGTTTTGATACCTGGGCTGACAGCATGTCCATTGCGTCTCCAATATGTTCCGGTCATTGCGACAAAAGAAGTCCGCCCTACACCGAAAGCCTCGCCATCCTTGAACCGGTAAAGAGCCTTCACTGTAGGGCGAACGGACGGAAAATAAGCCAGGCTTATTGGATGTTCAACTGTTAACAATAAAAAGCCCTGAAAAAGCCTCGATCAGCGCTATTTTTCGATGCAAATGGCTCCACTTTGTAAATGTTTTTGCTTGTATTGCCATACGAGTGCAACGCCACCTTCAGAAACTATACCTTCACGCCATGGGTCACTACTGCTACCGACCTCTTGCCTGAAGACCGTGCCATGGCCACTCGCTCTGACCTGCGCAACACCCTGTCCCTGGACAGCCTGAACTTCTTCCTGGCGGACGTGCGTGACGGACTGGGGCCGTACCTGGCGATTTATCTGCTGGCCGTGCACCACTGGGACCCCGCCAGCATCGGCGTCGTCATGACCCTGGCCGGCATCGCGGCCCTGCTCACCCAGACGCCGGCCGGCGCATTGATTGACCGAACCCGCAGCAAACGGGCAGTGATCGTGATCGCCGCGCTGCTGGTGACTGCCAGTTGCCTGCTCCTGCCCTTCGTCAGCTCCTTCAGCCTGGTGGCGCTGACCCAGGCGGCCAGTGCAGCGGCGGCCTCGGTGTTTGCGCCGGCCATCTCGGCGATTTCCCTCGGGATCACCGGGCCGCGCGCTTTTACCCGGCGCACCGGCCGCAATGAAACCTTCAACCACGCCGGCAACGCGGTGGCGGCCCTCCTCGCCGGTGGATTTGCCTACCTGTTCGGCCCGGTGGCGGTGTTCTATCTGATGGCAGTCATGGCTGCGGCGAGTGTCATCGCGGTCAGCTGCGTGTCAGCCCAGGCAATCGACCACGAAGTCGCACGGGGTTTCGACCCTGCGCATGGCACCGGCCATGAACAACCGTCGGGGTTGGCCGTGCTTCTGGCGAACAGGCCCTTGATGCTGTTTGCCATCTGCTGCGCGCTGTTTCACCTGGCCAATGCGGCCATGCTGCCGCTGGTCAGCCAGAAGCTGTCGCAGATCAACCTGCAGATGGCCACGCCGCTGACCTCGGCGTGCATCGTCGCGGCCCAGTTGGTGATGGTGCCGGTGGCCTGGCTGGTGGGCGTGAAGGCCGACGTGTGGGGGCGCAAGCCGTTGCTGCTCGCCGGTTTCATGATCCTGCCGCTGCGGGGCGTGTTGTATACGCTGTCCAGTGATCCTTATTGGCTGGTGGCGGTGCAGATGCTTGACGGGGTCGGTGCCGGGGTGTTCGGCGCGCTGTTTCCGGTGATCGTCAAAGACCTCACCCAGGGCACCGGACGCTTCAATGTCAGCCTGGGCGCGCTGTCCACGGCATTCGGCCTCGGGGCGGCCTTGAGCAGCAGCCTGGCAGGTTTTGTCGTGCAGTGGGCGGGTTACAACGCCGCGTTCCTGACCCTGGCCGGCGTGGCGGCCGTCGCATTGGGGCTGGTGTGGGTGGCAATGCCGGAGACTCGGGCGAATCCATCCGTGCAGCGCCATACAACTCCCGCCTGACATATGCGACAATGCGCGCCAAATTCCAACATGCACCCATTTTTCTGCTCAGCGACTGGGCCCCAAGCCTTGATGTCGCTGCCGACGTATGCCCGTTGGCCTGGGCCACAAAATGGGCCCGGCTCAAATTAGCGCACTCCAAGCTATTGATAGGTAAAGTAATTGATCTCCACAGCTAACATCACCATGCAGTTCGGCGCCAAGCCGCTATTTGAGAACGTTTCGGTCAAGTTCGGCGCAGGCAACCGTTATGGCCTGATCGGTGCCAACGGTTGCGGCAAGTCGACTTTCATGAAAATCCTCGGTGGCGACCTCGACCCGTCGGGCGGCCAGGTCATGCTGGAGCCGAACGTGCGCCTGGGCAAACTGCGCCAGGACCAGTTCGCCTACGAAGAATTCACCGTACTCGACACCGTGATCATGGGTCACGAAGAGCTGTGGAAGGTCAAGGCCGAGCGCGACCGCATCTACTCGCTGCCGGAAATGACCGAAGACGACGGCATGGCCGTGGCCGAGCTGGAAACCGACTTCGCCGAGATGGACGGCTACACCGCCGAATCCCGCGCCGGTGAGTTGTTGCTGGGCCTGGGTATCGGCATCGAGCAGCACAACGGCCCGATGAGTGAAGTGTCACCAGGCTGGAAGCTGCGTGTATTGCTGGCCCAGGCGCTGTTTTCCGATCCGGAAGTGTTGCTGCTCGACGAGCCAACCAACCACCTGGACATCAACACCATCCGCTGGCTGGAAAACATCCTGACCCAGCGTAACAGCCTGATGATCATCATCTCTCACGACCGTCACTTCCTGAACAGCGTCTGCACCCACATGGCCGACCTGGACTACGGCGAGCTGCGCCTGTTCCCGGGCAACTACGACGAATACATGACCGTGGCGACCCAGTCCCGCGAGCAGTTGCTGTCGGACAACGCCAAGAAGAAAGCACAGATCTCCGAGCTGCAATCCTTCGTCAGCCGCTTCTCGGCCAACGCCTCGAAAGCCAAGCAGGCCACTTCCCGTGCCAAGGCGATCGACAAGATCCAGCTGGCCGAAGTCAAGCCATCGAGCCGCGTCAGCCCGTTCATACGCTTCGACCAGACCAAGAAGCTGCACCGCCAGGCGGTCATCGTCGATCGCATGGCCAAGGGCTTTGACGGCAAGACGCTGTTCAAGGACTTCAGCTTCCAGGTTGAAGCCGGCGAGCGCGTGGCGATCATTGGCCCGAACGGTATCGGCAAGACCACCCTGCTGCGTACCCTGGTCAACGAACTGACCCCGGATGCCGGTACGGTCAAGTGGACCGACGCGGCTGAACTGGGCTATTACGCCCAGGACCATGCTTCGGACTTCGAAGACGAGTCCAACCTGTTCGACTGGATGGGCCGCTGGACCAAGGAAGGCGAGCAAGTGGTTCGCGGTACCCTGGGCCGCATGCTGTTCTCCAACGACGAGATCCTGAAGTCGGTGAAGGTGATTTCCGGTGGCGAGCAAGGTCGCATGCTGTTCGGCAAGCTGATCCTGCAAAAGCCGAACGTGCTGATCATGGACGAGCCGACCAACCACTTGGACATGGAGTCCATCGAGGCGCTGAACCTGGCGTTGGAGAACTACCCGGGTACGCTGATCTTTGTCAGCCATGACCGGGAGTTTGTGTCGTCCCTGGCCACCCGCATCATCGAGCTGAGCCCGAGTGGGGTGATCGACTTCAGCGGGACTTATGACGATTACCTGCGTAGTCAGGGTGTGGTTTTCTAAGAGCCGCCGGTAGTTTGAAATGCGAAAGCCCCGTCCAGTGTGATGGGGCTTTTTTTTGGGATATGGCTCTGCTTTTCTGTGGGAGCCGTCGAGCTTTAGCGAGGCCGCGATAGCGGTGTGCCAGGCAACATCTTTATTGACCATGCCGCCGCCTTCGCAGCCTTGCTACAGCTCGACAGCTCCCACACTTTACCGCGTCCGCTTTAGTCGTCCCGGGCCAGGGAGGCCCCATGGATCCAAAGCCGGATAGGCACGGGCCGCAATATCATCAAATATAGTTAGCCTGCTTCCTTTTACCCCAAGCCCTTGCCATGATGCCCTCACCGCCCGCCCGCGAACGAGTCCCCATGCCTGCCACACAGCCCGCCACCCCCAGTTCCTTGTCGATCACCCTGCAGATCGTCTCCATCGTTTTCTACACGTTTATCGCGTTTATCTGTATCGGCCTGCCGATTGCCGTCATCCCCGGCTATGTCCACGGTGAGCTGGGTTTCAGCGCGGTGGTCGCCGGGATAACCATCGGCTCGCAATACCTGGCCACGCTGCTCAGCCGCCCCATGGCGGGGCGCATGTCGGACAACGTGGGCACCAAGCGCGCTATCGTGCTGGGCCTGAGCGGGATTCTGCTGAGCGGGGTGCTGACGTTCATCGCCACGCTGGTGCAAAGCTTGCCGTTGCTGAGCCTCGGCATATTGATTGTCGGCCGGCTGTTACTCGGCGTCGCGCAGGGCCTGATCGGCGTCGGCACCATCAGTTGGTGCATGGGCGCGGTCGGTGCCGAACATACGGCACGATCGATCTCGTGGAACGGCATCGCCTCCTACGGCGCGATTGCCATTGGTGCACCGCTTGGGGTGGTGATGGTTGCCGACTACGGCTACACCAGCCTCGGAATCGCCCTCACGGCACTTTCCGCCCTGGGCCTGCTGCTGATTCGCAACAAACCTTCGGTGCCCGTGGTGCGCGGCGAGCGGCTGCCCTTCTGGGCGGTATTCGGGCGTATCGCGCCGTTTGGCGCCAGCCTGTGCCTGGCATCGATTGGCTACGGCACCCTCACCACGTTTATCACCCTCTACTACTTGAGCCGTGGCTGGACCGGCGCAGCCTGGTGCCTGACGGTATTTGGCGTGTGTTTCATCCTGTCACGGCTGGTGTTTATCTCTGCCATCAACCGCTTCGGCGGCTTCACCGCGGCGATTGCCTGCATGACCATCGAAACCCTGGGCCTGACGCTGCTGTGGCTGGCACCGTCCACCGGCGTGGCCTTGATCGGCGCCGGGCTGACCGGCTTTGGTCTGTCGCTGGTGTACCCGGCGCTGGGCGTGGAGGCGATCAAGCAGGTGCCCAACAGCAGCCGGGGCGCCGGGTTGAGTGCATATGCGGTGTTTTTTGACCTGGCGCTGGCCATTGCCGGGCCGGTGATGGGTGCGGTGGCGCTGAACCTGGGCTACTCGTGGATCTTCTTTTGCGCCGCCCTGCTTTCCATCACCGGCCTGGGCCTGACGTTGCTGCTCAAGCGCCGCGCTTACTGATCAGCCGTCTGCAAGCCCGCCCGGGTGGATTGCCCGAGGGTGTGATTAAAGAACCGCCCGGCCTCGGAAATCAGGTCGCGGTGTATGCTTTCACGGTCAACCCCGTCGGCATCGGTGCACATGGCGGGCATCGCGGCCAGTTGGCTCTCGTCGCAAGGCGCCATGAACACAAAGTGCCCTGCCCCGGCCAGCAGCTTGAAGTCCGGCGGCTCCGGCAGTTTGCGCGCCAGGGCCTCGGCGTTCTTGTCCACGGCCACCAGCTTGTCGCCGTCGCCGCTGTAGAGCAGCACCGGTACATGCACGTCCGCCAGGGTGTGGCGGCCGAACATCAGGCTCAACGGCGCCATCAACATCAAGGCATGGATACGCGGGTCGGCCTGCGGTTGCAGGTCGTCGCGGTCGACGATCAACTCGCCCTTGGTGGTGCAGGCGTCGCGATCTTCCGGGCGTTGCTGGCAGTAGCGGCGCAGGCGGTCGAGGTCCGGCTTGGCGCCGGCGAGGATCAGCGCGGTTTCGCCACCGGCCGAATAACCGATGACGCCTACCTGGTCGACGTTGACGAATGGCGACAGCATCGGGTCGCCGAGGGTGGCGGTGATCGCTTCGGAAATCTGGATCGGGCGCCCGTACAGGTTGCTCAAGGTGCCCAGCCGGCTGTGATCCTTGTAGTTGTCGCCAGGGTGCAGCACCGCCACCACCACAAACCCCTTGCGCGCCAGGGAGGTGGCGAGGTCGTGCAGGGCCAGGGGCGTGCCGGTATTGCCGTGGGACAGCATCAGCATTGGAAAGCGGCCGATGGCGATTTTCGAGTCTTCAGTGGCGGCGACGTGATAAGCGCCCACCTGGGTGGTGTGTTCCAGGCCGGTGGACGGGTAGAACGCGACGGCTTTCATCGGCTGCAGATCCAGCGGGTCGAGAAAAGTCATGCGGTGGAAGCCCACACTCCAATGGGGGTGCGGCGCGGGCGCGGCTTGCACTGAAATCAGGCCGCCGAGCAGGGAGAGAACCAAGACTGCACAAAGACGCATCATGGGGATGTCCACCTTTGTTGCGTAAGCCCGCGTAGCTGTTGAAGTATCCATGGTTCAGGCGCTCGGACTGGCAGGGTTTACCCATGCGTGCATAACCTGGGCCAAAGTAGTGACAGCGGGTAAACGAAAAAACTCCGTACTCCGATCGCTTTTCAGGCGAGCAGAATACAGAGTTTAGGCGCCTCGAATCAGATTGATATCGAGGAACAGCAAAATTTACACAAGTCTTACGCTGCAGCGAACAATTGTTCGCTGATCACTGCGTTGGCGTCGCTGATCGCCTTGCTGCGCACTTCATCGCCATAGCCCAGGCCGTGGGCGCGGACGATTTCGATGTCGGTGATGCCGAGGAAGCCCAGCAGTACTTTCAGGTAGTCTTCGTGAGCCACACCGGTAGGCTGGCCAACGTGCAGGCCGCCGGAGGTCGACACGATGATGACTTTCTTGCCACCGGCCAGGCCTTCAGGACCGTTTTCGGTGTAGCGGAATGTCTGGCCGGCGACGGCGATACGGTCGATCCAAGCCTTGAGTTGGGTCGGGATGGTGAAGTTGTACATCGGCGCAGCCAGGACGATGGCGTCGGCCGCGAGGAATTCGGCGAGGGTGTTGGCGCTCAGCTCGGCTTCATGTTTCTGTACGGCATCACGCAGCTCGGCAGCGGTGCCCAGTGCACCCAGGGTCACGCCGGAAAAGTGGTTGATGCCTTCGCTGGCCAGGTCACGGTAGGTCACTTCAACGCCTGGCTCGGCCGCCTGCCAGGTCTTGACGACACCTGCGCTCAACTGACGGGAAACCGAGTTGTCGCCGAGGATGCTGGAATCGATATGCAACAGTTTCATGGTTAATCTCCAAGTAAGCATCGCCAAGGGCGACGGAATGGAAATAAGCCTACAGATGAAACCAATCAGCGATTAGTCAGGCAATATGCGATTATTCGTCCCACTGACAGGACAGTAGGCCCACCATGCAAGATCTGAATGACCTCTACTACTTCGCCAAGGTGGTGGAAGCCGGCGGTTTCGCCGCTGCCGGACGGCTGCTGGGGATTCCCAAGTCGCGGCTGTCGCGGCGCATTGCCGAGCTGGAAGAACGCCTCGGCGCCCGCTTGCTGCAACGTACCACCCGCCAACTGACCCTCACCGCCGTGGGTGAACGCTACCTGCGCCACTGCCAGGCAATGCTGCTGGAGGCGGAAATGGCCGACGAGGCAGTGGCCAGCATGTCCAGCGAACCCCGTGGCCGGCTGCGGGTCAGCAGCCCCGTGGGCCTGGCTCACCAATTCCTGCAGACCGTGGTGGCGGAGTTTCTCACCGCCAACCCGCTGGTGCAGTTGGAGATGAACCTGGTCAACCGCCGCGTCGACCTGGTGGCCGAAGGCATTGATGTGGCCTTGCGCGTGCGCGAGCTTGGGGATGAAGACCCGCTGCTGGTGACCAAGCGCCTGCGCCAGGCCCAGACCGCGATTGTCGCCAGCCCCGACTTTGTGCGTGAGCGGCAGATCGACACCCTGGAAGACCTCAAGCAACTGCCGGTGCTGGGCGCCCTGGAAGCAGACCGCATGGTGCACTTCCGCATGCTCAGCCCGGAGGGCAGCAGCCACGACCTGGTGATGGAAGCGCGGCTGGGGATCGATGATTTCCTGGTACGCAAGGCCTGCGCCCTCGCCGGCCTGGGGTTTACCGTGCTGCCGATGATGTATTGCGAGGAGGAATTGGCCAACGGCCAATTGGTGCAGCTCTTGCCGCAATGGTCATTGCCGGGTGGCTGGTTGCAGGCGGTGTACCCACATCGGCGCGGCGTGTTGCCGGCCGTGCGGGCCTGGATCGACCACCTGGATAACGCCTTCAAAGGTTGCGGAGACCGTTTGCTATGAGAATGACCGAAGAACAAGTCGCCACGTTTTGCCTGGGCTTGCCCGGCGCGCGGGAAGATTACAAATGGGGTGGCGTGCGGGTGTTTTCGATTGCCGGCAACAAGATGTTTGCCTTGCAGAACCTGCGGGGCGACTCGCTGGCCTTCAAGGTCGACAAGGAGCTGTTCCTGGGCCATGTGGATCGCCCCGGCATCCACCCGGCGCCGTACCTGGCGCGGGCGCAGTGGATCATCATGGAAACGCCCTACCCGCTGGGCGCCGAGGAACTGCGTGGCCTGTTGCAGCGCTCCCACCAGTTGGTGGTGAGCAAGCTGCCCAAGCGCACGCAGGTCGGCTTGTTGCTAGAAGATCGAGAGTAGCGTGCCACCCAGGAACAGCTGATCAATCCAGAACACCTGGTGCAGCAACACGATCAGCCAGAACACCACCTGATAAGACACCTTGCGCGTCTTGTGGCGGAACACCTGCTGGGCAATCAACGCCCCCGGCCAACCGCCTGCCAGCTCCACCGCGTGCAGGACGTTTTCAGGGGTGCGCCAGCTGTCTTCGCGAGCCTTGCGCTTGTCGCTCCAGTACAGCAGGAACGCCACCACGCTGACCACGCCATAGGCCACCAGCGGGATCAGCGAAACCCCGCGGTACCCCAGCAGCGCCGCACCAAACAGCGGCGCGGCGCACAACAGTGCAAACACCAACGCCTTGAAGCGCGGATGCTGGATGATCATGGCTTGACGGCCGACCAGTCGATCCAGCCGAACTGCCAGGTGGCCAGGATCACCAGGCCGAAGGCGATCCGGTACCAGGCGAACGCCGCGTAGCTGTGGCTGGCGATGAACTTGAGCAGCGCCTTGACCGCGATCATTGCGAAGATGAACGAGGTGACAAAGCCGATGGCAAACACCGGCAGGTCATCCGGCTGGAACAGGTGACGGTACTTGTAGCCCGAATACACCGCTGCGCCGACCATGGTCGGCATCGCCAGGAAGAACGAGAACTCGGTGGCGGTCTTGCGTGACAGGCCGAACAACAGGCCGCCAATGATGGTAGCGCCCGAGCGCGAGGTGCCCGGGATCATCGCCAGGCACTGGGCAAAGCCGACTTTGATCGCGTCCTTCCAGGTGATGTCGTCGACGGTTTCGGCGTGCACTTCATGCTGGCGGCGCTCGGCCCACAACATGATGACGCCGCCCACCACCAACGCCGCCGCAACGGTGATCGGGTTGAACAGGTAGTGTTTGATCAGGTCGGCGAAAATCACCCCCAGCACCACCGCCGGCAATACGGCAATGATCAGGTTGACGGTGAAACGCTGGGCATTGCGCTGGGTCGGCAAGCCAATGACCACGTCGAGGATCTTGCGTCGAAACTCCCACACCACCGCCAGGATCGCGCCCAGCTGGATGATGATATTGAACGCTTCAAAGCGTTCGCCACCGAAGTTGATCAAGTCGGCCACGATAATCTGGTGCCCGGTACTGGAGATCGGCAAAAACTCCGTCAGCCCCTCTACAACGCCGAGTATCAGTGCCTGTACGGCGGTCCAAAGATCCATCGATTCCCCCAAAGGTCATGCCCACGGCATGCCTCGTTGATATTTTTTAGACGTTCACTAACGAAGAGTGCGCTGCAAGCACAGCGCAAATAATCAAGGCCGAACTGCGAAAATTCCGTGAAAAATCAGGCAGGACTCAGGTTTTTTGATTCTGGGCCGAAAGCCTATCAGACAAGCCGGAAATGTCGATGCAGCACCCAAAATTATAAGAACACGGAGTGACAGGACCATGAACAGTTTGCGCAATATGTCTATCAGCCGGCGCCTCTGGCTGATCCTGATCGTCGCCGTGCTCATGCTGCTAACCCTCGGCCTGCTTATGCTCAAGCAGATTCATGACGACCTGTACCAGGCCAAGAGTGAGCAGACCCAGCGCGTGGTGCAAACCGCCAGCGGGATCCTGACTTATTATCACAGCCTCGAAACCAGCGGCGTCCTGACCCGTGAAGCGGCGCAGAAGCAAGCCTTGAGCGCGGTACGTGGCTTGCGCTACGGAAAGGACGACTACTTCTGGATCAACGACCTCACGCCCGTGATGATCATGCACGCGGCCAACCCCAAGCTCGACGGCCAGAACCTGTCGGCCATCCGCGATCCGGACGGCTTTGCGGTGTTCAACGAGTTCGTGATCCTGGCCAAGGCCAAGGGCGCGGGGATGGTGAACTACCGCTGGCCCAAGCCCGGCGCCGATGCACCGGTGGCCAAGACCTCCTATATCCAGCTGTTCGAACCCTGGGGCTGGATCATCGGCTCTGGAGTGTATGTCGATGACGTGCAAGGCGAGTTCCGCGGCCAGGTGTGGAAAGCCTCGGTGGTTGGTCTGGTGATCGCGCTGATCATGGCCCTGCTGGTAGTGCTGATAGCCCGCAGCATCGTGCGCCCGTTGCAGCAGGCAGTGAATGCGATGGCCAATATCGCCAGTGGCGAAAGCGACCTGACCCGCACCCTCGACACCCATGGCCAGGATGAAGTCACTCAATTGTCGCGGCACTTCAACAGCTTTACCGCCAAGCTGCGGCAGGTAGTGGGCCAGTTGCAGACCTGCGCCAACGCCTTGGGCCAGTCGTCCACCGAGCTGGGCAGCAACGCCAGCGATGCCCATGACCGCAGCCAGCAGCAATCGCAGCAGATGGAACTGGTGGCGACGGCGATCAATGAAGTCACCTATGGCGTACAGGACGTGGCCAAAAATGCCGAGCATGCCGCCAGCGAAATGCGCGATGCCCAGGTGCAGGCCGAACAGGGCCAGCTCAATATCGATGGCAGCCTGCAACGGATCGACCAGCTCTCCGGCACCATCAGCCAGGCCGTGGAGGTGATCCGGACGCTGTCGACTGAAAGCACGCAGATTGGCGGCGTGCTGGAAGTGATCCGGTCGATTGCCGACCAGACCAACTTGCTGGCCCTCAACGCCGCCATCGAAGCGGCCCGCGCCGGGGAGCAAGGCCGTGGTTTTGCGGTGGTGGCCGACGAAGTACGGCTGCTGGCCCAGCGCACGCAAAAATCCACGGCAGAGATCCAGGCGATGATCGAGCGCCTGCAAGGCCATTCGGAGGCAGCGGTCAAGGTCATCAGTGACAGCCACCAGGCCTCGCAACTGACCATCGAACAAGCAGGCCAGGCGGGCGCGAGCCTGACTGCCATCGGCCAGGCGCTGCGTAATCTCAACGGGCTGAACGCCTCGATTGCCAGTGCCACGTTGCAGCAGGCGCATGTGGTGGAAGACATCAACCAGAATGTCACCCAGGCAGCCGGCTTGTCCCACAGCACGGCACTGGCGGCGCAGCAGTCAAGCGTCGCGAGTGCGCACTTGAAAGGCCTGAGCGAACAACTCGACAGCCTTCTGCGCCAATTCAAGGTCTGACGCCGATGATCGTTCCCACGCTCTGCGTGGGAACGCACCCTGTGACGCTCTGCGTCACCGTTGCGCAGAGCCGGGACGCGGAGCGTCCGGAACTGCATTCCCACGCAGAGCGTGGGAACGATCTATCGTCGCACCGCCGCTCCCACATTGGTTACAATCAGCGCCCTCTTCGACTCCCCCAAGGAACCGCCATGTCCGGGCTTGAACTGTTTGCCGCCGCCCTGGGGGTGATCGCTGTCTGGTTGACGGTTAAACAGAACCCGTGGTGCTGGCCCATCGGCCTGGTGATGGTGCTGCTGTACACCTGGATCTTCTTCGATGTGAAGCTCTACTCCGACATGCTCCTGCAAGTGATCTACGCCGCCCTGCAACTCTACGGCTGGTGGCAGTGGACCCGCGCCGGTGAGGTCAAGCAAGGCCGGCAAGTCACCAGCCTGGGCCTGCAACCGATCCTGCAAGGCCTGGCTGTGGGTGCTGTGGGCAGCCTGTTGCTGGGCGCAGCCATGGCCCACTGGACCGACGCCGCCCAACCCTGGCTGGACGCGGCCCTGACCGGCTTCAGCCTGGTGGCGCAGATGTGGATGGCGCAAAAACGCGTGCAGTGCTGGCCGTTGTGGATCACCGTGGATGTGATCTTCGTCGGGCTGTTCCTCTACAAAGGCCTGTACCTCACCGCCGCGCTCTACGCCTTGTTCACCGTGATCGCCGTGCAGGGCTGGCGTGAATGGCGCGCCGACCCGGCGCTGCACGCATGAAGGTGGTGGTACTGGCCGGCCCGGAATCCAGCGGTAAAAGCTGGCTGGCCGCTCAGTTGCAGGCACATTTTGGCGGGGTGATGGTGGGCGAATACGTGCGTCATTTCATCGACCACCACCAGCGCGATACCACCCTGGCGGATATCCCGGAGATCGCCCGGGGCCAGTTGGCCTGGGAAGATGCCGCCCGCGCCGCGCAGCCGGCATTGCTGATCCTCGACACCAACCTGCTGACCAACAAGCTGTGGAGCCAGACCCTGTTTGGCGACTACCCGGCGTGGCTCGACAGCGAACTGCTTGCCCGCCACTACGACCTGCACCTGCTGCTGTCTCCGGAAGACGTGGAGTGGACCGCCGATGGCCAGCGCTGCCAGCCTGAGTTTGCCGATCGCCTGGCGTTTTTCCAGGCCAGTCGTGACTGGCTGGAGCAACATCATCTACCGCTACGGGTCATCCGTGGGGATTGGCAAGCACGCCAGGACCAGGCCTTTTCAGCTGTGGAACAACTGCTGGATTGACCGGCGGGGACGGTTTTCATGCACCGCTCGTTAGGCATGGCCCACTTTCAACGCTCTGGCGCGCAGGGCTGAAGACCGGTTATCGGGTCAACGCAGTCCTCTACCAGGGGCACAGGTCAATCCTTAAAAGGAGATTGGCCTATGAACATGCGCATCGTTGCCCGCTTGATCAACTTGCCCGAAGACCGTGGCGTTCGTGTTGAAACCGCCGCCCATCACATCCTGCTGGTGCGTTCGGGTAGCGAGGTTCGTGCCTATCAGGCGGATTGCCCCCACGCCGGGGCGCCCCTGGAGCAAGGCGTGGTCTGTGACGGGAGGATCATTTGCCCGTGGCACAAGGCGGCCTTCCGGGTGGATGACGGCCAGGTCTGCGAGCCGCCCGCGCTGGTGCAGCTCAAGCAGTACCCGGTGGAGATTCACGACGGCGTGGTCAGTGTGGGCGACGAGGCACTGCCCTCGCCCGTTGCCCCGCACACCAACGATTCGCGCTGCTTTATCGTGATTGGCGCCGGTGCAGCCGGTTCGGCGGCCGTGGCCACGCTGCGCCGCAAGGGTTTCAGCGGCCGGTTGTTGTGGATCGACCAGGAACAGGACCCCGCCTACGACCGCACCGCCCTGAGCAAATTCGTCATCTGCGGCGAGATGCCGCCGCAGGAAACACCGCCCTTGCTGGACGAGGCCACCTGCCACGCGTCGCGGATCCACGGCGAAGTGCGCCACCTCGACCCTCAAGCCAAGCGCCTCGAGCTTGCGGATGGTCGCCACTTCGACTACGACGCCGCACTGCTGGCCACCGGCGGCGAAGCCAGGCCGCTGGATGTTCCAGGCACCGTACTCAACAACGTGTTCGTGCTGCGCTCCCGGGACGATGCGGCGCGTATCGTCAAGGCGGCTCAACCGGGCACATGTGCAGTGATCATCGGCGACAGTTTTATCGGCCTGGAAGCCGCGTCCGCCTTACGCAAGCGCGGGTTGACGGTGCAGGTGGTGGGCCGTCACGAGATTCCGCTGGCGGCCCAACTGGGCAAGCGCATCGGTGCCTCACTGCGCCAATTGCATGAAGCCAACGGCGTGATATTCCACACCGCCAGCGAGCCTGCACGCCTGGAAGGCCACATGGACGTGACGACGGTGGTGCTGAAAAACGGCCACAGATTGGCCGCAGACCTGGTACTGATAGGCGTCGGCGTCACGCCTGCCACGGGGTTTGTCGAGGGGCTGGAAAAAGCCGAGGACCAGTCGCTCAAAGCCGATGCCGGTTTGTCTGTCGCGCCCGGACTATGGGCGGCGGGCGATATGGTGACCTTTCCATGGAACGGCCAACCCGTGCGCATCGAACACTGGCGTGTGGCGCAGCAACTCGGGGTGCTGGCGGCGCGCAATATGCTGGGCGCACAACAGGTGTTTGCCGATGTGCCGTTCTTCTGGACGTATCACTTCGGCAAGACCTTTGAACTGCTGGGCCACCCCCGCCACTGGAATCAGCTCCACGTGGAAGGCGACCTGCAGCGCCACGACTTCATCGCCCTGCTCTGCCAGGGCGATGAAGTGGAAGCGGTGGTTGCCTGTGAACATCAGCGGGCCATGGCGCTGCTCTCGCAACGCCTGAAGCACCCGCTGAAGAAGGCCGAGGTGCTGGAGCTGATCCGCGGGCTTTAGTAGCCCAGCGACAACCCGGTATTGCGCCGAGGGTCGTTGGCCCCATAGAAACGGTTATTGCCGACCGGCTTGCCGTCCAGGGACGGCGCGCCTACCAGGATCGCCGCCAGGTGGTTGGCGTCCTGCGGGCCGGCAAACTTGTGGCCCCAGCCTTCGAGGATTTTCTGGGTGTCGGGGCTCAGGGCAAAGCGTTCGATATTGGTCGCCTCAGGCAGCCATTGCTGGTGGAAACGCGGGGCGTCCACGGCTTCCTGGATGTTCATCTTGTAGTCGATCACGTTGAGGATGGTCAGCAAGGTGGCCGTGATGATACGGCTGCCACCCGGCGTACCCACCACCATCACCGCCTTGCCATCCTTGGTGACGATGGTCGGGCTCATGGACGACAGCGGCGTCTTGCCCGGAGCAATGGCGTTGGCTTCGCCCTGCACCAGGCCGTACATGTTCGGCACGCCGATCTTGGAGGTGAAGTCGTCCATTTCGTCGTTGAGGATCACCCCGGTCTTGCTCGCCATCACGCCCGCGCCGAACCAATCGTTGAGGGTGTAGGTCACCGAGACCGCGTTGCCCCACTTGTCGACGATGGAGTAGTGGGTGGTGTTATTGCCTTCGTGGGGCGAAACGCCCGGCTTGATGTCCTGGGAGATCCCGGCTTTCTGCGGGTCGATGGCAGCGCGCAGTTTGGCGGCGTAATCCTTGTCCAGCAGGTGCTCGACCGGGTTCTGCACGAAGTCCGGGTCGCCGAGGTAGCTGTTGCGGTCGACGTATGCGTGGCGCATGGCTTCGATCTGGTAGTGCAGGCCCTGGGCCGAGTGATAGCCGAGGTCGGCCATCGGGTAGCCTTCGAGGATGTTCATGATTTCGCAGATGACCACCCCGCCCGAGCTCGGTGGTGGCGCGGACACCACGTGGTAGCCACGGTAGTCACACTCGATGGGCGCCAGTTCGCGGGTCTTGTATTTGTCCAGGTCGGCCTGGGTGATGATGCCTTTGCCCGATTGGCTGGAATCCACAATCGCCTTGGCTACCCAGCCTTTGTAAAAGCCATCGGTGCCCTTGGCGGAGATTTCCCGCAGGGTTTTCGCCAGGTCTTTCTGCACCAGCTTCTGGCCCACCAGCATCGGCTCGCCGCCGTGCAGGAAGATGCCGCGCAGGTCTTTGTCTTTCTTGAATTCGTCGGTGGCGGTGTGCAGCAGGTCGACATCGCCCTGCTCCAGGGCAAAACCGTCTTCGGCCAGCTTGATCGCCGGGGCGATGACCTGGGCGCGCTTGAGGGTGCCGTATTTGCTCAGCGCCAGTTCCATGCCCGACACAGTGCCGGGAACGCCGACCGCCAGGTGGCCCTTGGAGCTGAGGTCCGGGACCACGTTGCCGTCCTTGTCCAGGTACATGTCGGCAGTCGCGGCCAGCGGGGCTTTTTCGCGGAAATCGAGGAAGGTCTTGCGGCCGTCGGCCAGTTGCACGGTCATGAACCCACCGCCGCCGAGGTTGCCGGCTGCCGGGTACACCACGGCCAGGGCGTAGCCCACCGCCACCGCCGCATCCACGGCGTTGCCGCCGGCCTTGAGCACATCCACGCCCACATGGGTCGCCAGATGCTGGGCGGTGACCACCATGCCATTTTCGCCAGCCACCGGGGCCTGGGAGGCCGCCTGCACGCCGCTGACAGTCAGCACCAGCGCGGTGGCAATCAAAGTTCGGGTAAACGGTTGGTATTTCATCCCTGCATACTCTGTTTATTAGAAGAACTAGAAAGTAATACGTTTCCGATCCAAGCCCCAGCGTTATGCCGCGTTTGTGACAGAGCCTGTCGGTAACGGAATAATGCCCATGCTATATTCCGGGCCTTTACGCCGCGCAGCAGAGGCTTTTCGATGGTGATCAAGAAGACCGGTATCCGCGCCCAGCAAGCCGACCAGACCCGCGCGCGGATTCTCCAGGCGGCGGTCAAGGTCTTCACCCGCGACGGCTATTCCGGCGGGCGCGTGGAAAGCATTTCCCGCGAGGCCGACTCCAACGACCGCATGTTGTATTACTACTTCGGCAGCAAGGAGCACCTGTTTGTGTGTGTGCTGGAGCACACCTATGAACAGTTCAACAAGGCCGAAAGCAAGCTCAAGCTCGACCTGACTGCACCGGTGCAAGCGTTGCAGGCGCTGGTGGGGTTTATCTGGAATTACTACGTCAAGCATCCCGAGTTTGTGGCGATCCTGAGCATCGAGAACCTGCACCAGGGCAAGCATGCGAAGCAGTCGGGTGAACTGCGGCGGTTGTCCGGGGAGGCGGTTGGGGTGTTGCGACCGATCATTGAGGCGGGCCAGGCCCAGGGGCTGTTTCGTGAAGATGTGGACATCAAGCATGTGTACTTGATGATTGCTTCGTTGTGCTACTTCTATAACTCCAACCAGCACACGCTGAGTTCGTTTTTGGGGGAGGATTTGGCGGATAAGACCCAGCAGCGGGATTGGCTGGGGTTTATCAGTGATCTGGTGTTGCGCGGGGTATGCGTGACACCGCCCATCCAACGGTAGAACCTGGATCTAAATGTGGGAGCGGGCTTGCTCGCGAATGCGGTGTATCAGTCAATATATTTGGCGACTGACGAACCGCTTTCGCGAGCAAGCCCGCTCCCACATTTTTTGACCGTGTGAATCAATGGGTACCGGGATTGGCTCGCAGGTGTGCCACGGTTTGCTCCAGGCCTTCCCACTGCGGTGCATGGGGTGCGAAGCGCCCGCGCAGGTAGGCGGCCAACTCCGCCACTTGGGTGTTCGACAGGCTGTCCTTGAACGCCGGCATGTAACCCAGATCCCTGGTCGCCGGAGTGCTGATCCCTTGCAAAATCACCTTGATCAGGTTGTCCGGTTGATCGCTGTGCACATTGGTATTGGTCGCCAGTGACGGGCTGACGCCGAACAGCTTCGGGCCCTGTCCGTCGGCATGGCAGGCCTTGCATGAACCTTCGAATACCCGTCGCCCATTCGCATTGGGCACCGTCGCAGCTGCCACCACCTGCGCTTCGGCGGCGCCGCTGTCGTTCAGCGAAGCCAGGTACACCGCCATCGCGCGGATGTCGGTCTTGGGCAGTTTCGCCAGTTCAGTCACGACCGGTCCCATCGGCCCCGTTGCCACGCCATGGGCATCGGAATAACCAGTGCTCAGGTAGCTGAACAATTGGTCTTCGGTCCACGGCGTCGGCGCCTTGGACAAGCCATTCAAGGCCGGCGCTTCCCAACCGTCCACCCTGCCGCCCGCGAGGAACGCCTTGCCGCCCTTCTCCGCCCCCATCAGGTTGCGCGGCGAATGGCACGCCGCGCAGTGCCCCAAACCGTTGACCAGGTAAGCGCCACGATTCCATTGCTCGCTGCGCTGTGGCTGCACGCTGATTTCCCCACGGCGCAGGAACAGCGCATTCCAGCCGGCCATCAACGGCCGGATATTGAACGGAAACTTCATCGCATTCGGCACCGGTGCCTGGCTCACCGGTGACTGGGACATCAGGTAGGCATACAGCGCCTGCATGTCGGCATCGTTGATATTGCGAAACGCCGTATAGGGAAACGCCGGGTACAGGTTGCGCCCGTCGCGGCCAATGCCGTCGCGCATCGCCCGCTCGAACGCCGGGTAGGACCAGTTGCCAATCCCGGTTTTCTCATCCGGGGTGATGTTGCTGCTGTAAAGGGTGCCGAACGGCGTGTGCATGGCCAGCCCGCCGGCATTGGTGGCGCCACCCGGTGCCGTGTGGCACACCGCGCAATCCCCCACGGCAGCCAGCAAGCGCCCGCGCTCCAGGGTCGCCTTTGACCAGGTGCCTGCACTGGGCGGTGCAATCGGGGCAATTTCGCTGTGAAACGGCCACGCGGTAGCAGCCATGCCCAGCACCGCGCCAAAGGCGGCGAACAATGAGCCGAACAACCATTTGCGGCGCTTTTCCGGGGACTTCGCCGGCTCGCCCAGGGTGCCTGCATTCAGCGCCGCCAATACCCGCTCGGGAGTAATCGGCAGCTCGCGAAAACGGATGCCGGTGGCGTCATAGATCGCGTTGGCAATCGCCGCCGCGCTGGGCACCGAGGCCGACTCACCGGCGCCCATCGGGGGCTGGTCCTGGCGCGGCATCATCAGTACGTCGATCTGCGGCACTTCCGGGAAGGTCAGGATCGGATAACCGCCCCACTCCTTGCTCGCCACGGTCGACTCTTCAAAGGTCACGCGTTCCTTGAGCACACGGCTGGTGGACTGGATCACATTGCCGTGGATCTGATGCTGCACCCCTGCGGGGTTGATCATCATCCCCGAGTCATGCCCGATCACCACGCGCGTCACCGAGACATCGCCGGTCTGCTTGTCGATGGCCACGTCCGCGACCCACGCCGCCCACGCCGCGCCGAAGCCGGGAAACTTGCTGTGGATGTAGCGCGCGTAGGCAAAGCCCCGACCACGCAGCAGGTGGTCCTCATTCGCGGTTTGCATCGGCGCGGTACGCGGTGCCCAGTTGGCGCGTTCGGCGGTGGATTTCACCAGGTCGATGGCGCGCTCGTCCTTCAGGTAACGCAGGCGGTACTCCACCGGGTCGACCCCGGCGGCAAACGCCAGTTCGTCGATATAGGATTCATGGGCGAAGGTGTTGGGCAACGCCGACACACCGCGCATCCACGAGGCGCGAACGATCGGCGCCATGTCGTTGATGGTGACGCGCATGTTCGCGATGTCGTAGGGCGGGATCGAGGTGCGGTCGCCCATCTCGAACATCGCCGCCACCGGCTCGACCCGGCCGGTCAACAGCAGCGCCAGGGTGGGCGCGCCGTTGGACGGGTAGCTGGTTTCAAAGTCATAGGCGGCGATGCTGCCGTCGGCGTTCAGGCCGCCGTCGACATCCATCAATTGCGCGGTGCCCTTGGGCTCCCACAGGTGCTCCTGTTCGCGGGTCAGTTGCACCCGCACCGGCTTGCCCACCGCACGCGACAGCAGCAAGGCGTCGGCGCATACATCATCGGCGCAGTTGCGGCCGTAGCAGCCGGCGGCCTCCATGCGAATCACGTCGATGGACGCTTCCGGGCATTCCAGCAACCAGGCCAGGTCGGCCCGCAGCAGGTGCGGGTTCTGGCTGCCCGACCAGACGCGGCTGCCACCGGGCTGATAATCCGCCACGCCACAGGACGGGCCGATGGAGCCGTGCATCTGGTATGGCCACAGGTAGGTGCGCGGCATGCGCTGGCTGGCGGCGGCCAGGGCTGCGTCGACGTTGCCCTGGTCGAGCACGGTGCGGCGTACCCGCGGGTTGTCGCGGATTGCCTGCTCCACATCGCTCATGTCCGGCAGTGGGTGGTTCCAGGGTTTCCAGTGCACCTGCAGTTCCCGGGCGGCCTTGATTGCCTGCTCTTCGCGCAAGGCCACCACGCCGACAAAATCACGGATCACCACCACCGCAACAATGCCCGGGATATGGGCGATGGAAGACTCGTCGACCTTCAGCAGGCTGTTGCCGACAAAGTCACCGCAATCCAGGCCCGCATACGGTGGGCGGATCACCCGACCGTGGAGCATGTCCGGCACGCGCATGTCGTGCACGTACGTCAGTTCGCCGGTGGCCTTGCCCGGGATATCCACCCGGGCTGCGCCCTTGCCCACCAGGCGGTAATCGGCGGTGGCCTTGAGCGGTGCATCGCCGCTGATGCGCAGTTGGTCATGCTCGCCCGTCACCAGTTCACCATAAGTGATGGTGCGCCCGTCTTCGCCGCGGATAACGCCTGCGTCGACCTTGAGACTTTGAGCATTTACGGACCAGCGTTGCGCCGCCCGCGCCAGCAGGAAACGCCGGGCTTCGGCGGCGGCATTGCGCAGCGGAATCGCGGAGATCTGCAAGGTTGCGCTGGCAATGGTCGCGCCCTGGTTCGGCGCACGCTCGGTGTCGCCCAGCACCATGCGCACCTGGTCCATGGTCAGGTCCAGTTCTTCAGCGACGATCTGCGCCAGGGAGGTGCGAATGCCGGTGCCCAGGTCCACGTGCCCGTTGAAGGCGTACACCAGCCCATCATCGTTCACTGCGATAAACAGCCCCAGCTCCTTGGGCTTGACCGTCGGTGTGCCGCCTTTGGCCACCGGCCCCGAAGGTGGCAGCACATCGTCGACGATCAGCAGGACGCCGGCCTTGGCCAGCCATTGGTCGCGGGAAGGGATTGCGTCAGTCATGGTCATCGATCCACGTTCAAGGCGTTTGGCGGGCGGCACGCAGCACCGCGCGGAGGATTTCGATATGGGTGCCACAGCGGCAGAGGTTGCCAGACAGTTCGCTGCGCACCTCGGCTTCGCTGGGGTTGGGATTGCGGTCGAGCAAGGCCTTGGCGGTCATGATCATGCCGTTGAGGCAGTAGCCGCACTGGGCGGCCTGTTCATCGATGAAGGCCTGCTGCACCGGGTGCGGGGTCTGGCGGGTGCCGAGGCCTTCGAGGGTGACGATGTTGCGGCCCACGGCACCCGACAGGGGGAAGACGCAGGAGCGTGCAGCCACGCCGTCGATGATCACCGTGCAGGCGCCGCACTCCCCCAGGCCGCAGCCGTATTTGGGGCCGTTGAGTTGCAGGTCATTGCGCAGGATCAACAACAGCGGGGTGTCGGCCATTGCGCTGACCTCGCTGGTGTGGCCGTTGACCTCAAGCGTTACCGTGATGTTCTGGCTGGTCATTCGCTTCGCCCGTTGGATTTGGTGAAGTGTCCACTACATCAAACAGTCAAAAAAAAGCGTCGCGTACCTGGGGTCTCGCGACACACTTGACGGGTGAAGTGGTTACTACATCAACGTAGAGCAAAAACGGTGCCAGAAGATGGATGAATACCTGTGGCGAGGGAGCTTGCTCCCTTACCACAGGGGATCGGGGTCAGGTTTGGGGGTCTTCGATCATTTTGCGGAGCAGGAAGAGTACGGCGACGCGTTCGGCGGGGTTTAGGTTGCTCAGGGTCAGTTCGGTGATGGTGGCGGCGCAGGGCACGGTTTGCTGCACCAGGGCGGCGCCGGAGTCGGATAGGTTGACCACGACTTTGCGTTTGTCCTGCGGGTCGGGTTCGAGGGTGATCAGTTCGCGGGCCTTGAGGCGTTCGACGATGCCACGGATGGTCGCCTGGTCGACGGCGGTGGCCTTGACCAGTTCGGTGAGCGAACTTGCACCGTGATCGCGCAGGGCGCACAGGGTGACGAACTGCACGGCGGTGAGCTGGGAGTCGCCGACGTTCTGCTGGAAGATCGCCAGGTGACGCTGGTAGGCCTTGCGCAGCAGGTGGCCGACTTGTTCGGAGAAAACGTAGGAATCACGCACGGCGGGCTCGGGAAGGCGGTGGTCGATGGGGTGGCATGATGGCGGGGTTGTGGAAATGACTCAAGGATCTCATTGCCGGAACGCGGTTGAAATGTGGGAGCGGGCTTGCTCGCGAATGCGGTGTGTCAGGTGGCGCATGTGTGACTGACGTACCGCATTCGCGAGCAAGCCCGCTCCCACATTGGATGTTTAGTGGGCCAGGGAGGCCTTGGGGGCTACGACGTCGCCGGCGATGACTACGGCCTCATCATCGAGGTAGACGTCGCAATTGCGCAGCGGGATGTCCATGTGGCACGGGGTCTTGCGGGTGCCGCCGACTTCGGTGTTGGGGCCGGTGGAGAACAGGAAGTTGCCGTAGAACGCGCGGGCGTCCATGCACATGCCGTCGTTCTTGTCGTGCAGGCCCATGGCCGTCCATTGCGCCCGTGGCTGCAGGCCCCAGCCGATGTGGGAGATGCCATATACCTCGGGGTCGTTGAAGTATTTCATGTAGTCGCGCAGGTATTCGGCCTCGAAACCACCGTGGATTCTGGTGATGAAGCCCTTCTCGATCTCCAGGGTGATTTTCTCCCGGGTGTAGGTCTTGAACGGCAGCAGGATGTCGCCGATATCCAGCACCAGCACGCCCTCTGCAGTTTCCTCATTGGGCCACGAGAACAGGAAGCCGCTCGGCCAGTGGTCCCAGCGCCCCGGTTCGTCGGCAAAGCCGTATTCGGTGACGGACGGGTATTGCCCCAGCGCCGCCCGGAAATCACTGCCGGCGCGGGATTTGACGTGGATCGAGCGGGCTTTTTTCAGCAGTTCTTCAGCGGCCAGCACGCGCACTTTGTCCTCTTCGGTCGGCAGCATGCGCGCCAGCACTTCCGGGGGTTCAACCGCCAGCAGGATGCGCGTGCCGGTCTTGAGGATCTGTTCCTGCTCCGGCGAGTGCAACAGCATCATGGTGTCGACGATCAGGTCGGCCGCTTCCAGCGCCCGCTGCGCCGCGATATTGCCGGTCAGGGCAGTGTCGCCACAGTAGGCGGTCATGTCATTGCCCATCGCCCGGGGATGGTTGAACGACGGCAACTCCACCGCATACACCTTGGCCCCCAGGCGCTGCGCAGCGTCCATCGCGGCGCGCACGGTGCGCGGGTCGGAGTAATGGCTCTTGAGCACGGCGACGCTCTGGGTCGGGTCGACCTTCGAGAGCTTCAACACATGCTCAAACATCTGGGTCAGTTCGCAATCACTTACCGGCATTTCCTGTCTCCTCAGCTGCTGCACCAAGATCTTGCAGGGCGCTTCACTCTAGTGCGTTTTTATAGCGTATACGCCAATTAATCACGATAAGAACTGATTTCATCCTGGACTGCAAGCACCACGCCAAAACGTTACGAATCCACACAAGCCCAGTTATATATGGAGATAACCGGTTACAAGGGATCGATATGGCCAAAAAAACAATTTTTCAGGCGTGGGCTTTTCATTTGAAAAAATGAGCGTATACACTTTAAAAACCTTGCGGACAGACGCCGCCGGCCATTATTCGAAAAAGAGGACCACGCCCCATGGGAAGCACACAAAAAATCGCAATCGTCGGCGCCGGCCTTGGCGGTGCCGCCGCTGCCACCCTGCTGCAACAGGCAGGGTTCGACGTGGACATCTACGAGCAGGCGCCGGAGTTTTCCCGCCTGGGTGCCGGGATCCACATGGGCCCCAACATCATGAAAATCTTCCGCCGCATGGGCATCGAAAAACAGCTGGACCTGATGGGGTCGCACCCCGAGCACTGGTTCAGCCGCGATGGTGAAACCGGCGACTACCTGTCACGCATTCCCCTGACTGGCTACGGCGCGTCCTACATCACCGTGCATCGCGGCGATCTGCACGCGCTGCAGATGTCCACCCTCAAGCCCGGCACCCTGCACTTCAACAAGCGCCTGGAAACCCTTGAAGAAACCGATACCCAGGTGCGCCTGACTTTCGCCGACGGCGAGGTAACCTACGCCGACATCGTGATCGGTGCCGACGGCATCAACTCGCGCATTCGTGAAGAGCTGCTGGGTGCCGAAAAACCGCTGTACAGCGGCTGGGTCGCGCACCGTGCGCTGATCCGTGGCGAACAGTTGGCCAAGTACGACCTGAAGTTCGAAGACTGCATCAAGTGGTGGACCGAGGACCGGCACATGATGGTCTACTACACCACCGGCAAGCGCGACGAGTACTACTACGTCACCGGCGTGCCGCACCCGGAATGGGACTTCCAGGGCGCCTTCGTCGACAGCAGCCGGGAGGAGATGTTCGACGCCTTCAAGGGCTACCACCCGACCGTCCAGGCCCTGATCGAATCCACCGAAAGCGTGACCAAATGGCCGTTGCGCAACCGCAACCCGCTGCCGTTGTGGAGCCGTGGTCGCCTGGTATTGCTGGGCGATGCCTGCCACCCGATGAAACCCCATATGGCTCAGGGCGCCGGCATGGCCATCGAAGACGCCGCGATGCTGACGCGCTGCCTGCAGGAAACCGGGATCGGCGACTACCGCACCGCGTTCGAGCTGTATGAAGCCAACCGCAAGGAACGCGCGTCCCGGGTGCAGGCCGTGTCCAACGCCAACACCTGGCTGCGCACCCAGGAAGATCCGGACTGGGTCTACGGCTATGACCTCTACGCCCAGCAACTGAAATCGGGGGTGGCGGCGTGAGCAGCTTTCTCTACGGCGGCAACGTCCAGGCCAATGGTATCCGCCAGCATTACCTGCGTTACGGCGGCAAGGGCCCGGCACTGATCCTGATTCCCGGCATCACCAGCCCGGCGATTACCTGGGGTTTTGTCGCGGAACGCCTGGGTTTGCACTTCGACACCTACGTGCTGGACGTGCGCGGTCGCGGCCTGTCGTCCACCGGACCGGAACTGGACTACAGCGCCGACACCTGCGCCGATGACATTGGCGCGTTTGCCGACGCCCTGAAGCTCGACAGCTATCACCTGGTCGGCCACTCCATGGGCGCGCGGTTTGCCGTACGCAGTGCGGTGCGCCATCCACAAGGTGTCAACCGCATGGTGTTGATCGACCCGCCGATGTCCGGCCCGGGTCGCCGCGAATACCCAAGCAAACTGCCGTGGTACGTCGATTCGATTCGTCAATCCCAGGTCGGCATGGATGCGGAGGCGATGCGCGCCTTCTGCGCCACCTGGACCGACGAACAACTGCAACTGCGCGCCGAATGGCTGCACACCTGCTACGAGCCGGCGATCGTGCGTGCGTTCAATGACTTCCATACCGTCGACTTCCATCAGGACCTGCCGCACCTGGAGGCTCCTGCCCTGCTGATTGTTGCCGGACGCGGCGGTGTAATTCAGGCCGAAGATGTCGCGGAAGTCCGACAGTTACAGCCGACCCTACAGGTCGCCCATGTGCCAAATGCAGGACACATGATCCCCTGGGACGACCTTGAAGGCTTTTTCGCTGCCTTCGGCGACTTCCTCGGCCAGCCCCTGACTGCATAACGGAGACCACCATGCTCAAGCCTTACCGCATCGGCCAGATCGTGCCGAGCTCCAACACCACCATGGAAACCGAGATCCCGGCGATGCTTAACGCGCGCCAGGCGATCCGCCCGGAACGTTTCACCTTTCACTCCAGCCGCATGCGCATGAAGCAAGTGCGCAAGGAAGAACTGGCGGCCATGGACGGTGAGTCCGACCGTTGCGCCATCGAACTGTCCGACGCCAAGGTCGACGTGCTGGGCTACGCCTGCCTGGTAGCGATCATGGCCATGGGGCTGGGTTACCACCGCAAGTCCGAGCAACGCCTGCGCAAGGCCACCGCCGACAACGACGCCAACGCCCCGGTGATCACCAGCGCCGGCGCCCTGATCGAAGGCTTGAAAGTCATGGGCGCCAAACGCATCGCCATTGTCGCGCCGTACATGAAACCGCTGACCGAACTGGTGGTGAACTACATCCGCGAAGAAGGCTTTGAAGTGGTGGACTGGCGCGCCCTGGAAATCCCCGACAACCTTGCAGTGGCCCGCCACGACCCGGCCAACCTGCCGGCGATTGTTGCCGGGATGAACCTGGAAGGTGTCGACGTAATCGTGCTGTCGGCCTGCGTACAAATGCAGTCGCTGCCCGTGGTCGCGAAGGTCGAAGCCCAGACCGGCCTGCCGGTACTCACCGCCGCCATCGCCACCACCTACGCCATGCTCAAGGCCCTGGACCTGGAACCCATCGTCCCCGGCGCCGGCGCCCTGCTCTCCGGCGCCTACTAAAAACGCTTTTGTGGCGAGGGAGCTTGCTCCCGCTGGGGTGCGAAGCGCCCCCAAAAAAACAGGCCTGCTACGCAGCCCAACGGGAGCAAGCTCCCTCGCCACAAGGTTATGTGCACTGTCCATTACCGAGGACTGAAAGATGAGCGAACAATCCGCCGACGCCAACTACCAGGGCGTCTGGGGTAACCGAATCGGCTTCGGCAAAAAATCCGCCCTGCTGATGATCGACTTCATGCAAGGCTATACCACCGAAGGCGCGCCACTGTTTGCCCCCGAAGTGCGCATCGCCGTGGCCGAAAGCGTCGAGCTGCTGGCCTGCGCCAGACGTCACGGGATCAGCGTGGTGCACACCAATATCCGCTACCATCCGGGCCATTTCGCCGACGGCGGTATCTGGGTAAAAAAGGCCCCGGTGATGAAAGACATGGTCGAGGGCAACCCCCTCGCCGCCTTCTGCACCGAAGTGCTGCCCCTGGCCAATGAAGTGGTCATCACCAAACAATACGCCAGCGCGTTTTTCGGCAGCAGCCTGGCCCCGATGCTGCACGCCCAGGGCATCGACACCGTGGTGCTCGCCGGCTGTTCCACCAGCGGCTGCATCCGGGCCACCGCAGTGGATGCGGTGCAACACGGGTTTCGTACCATCGTCGTGCGCGAATGCGTCGGCGACCGCCACCCGGCGCCCCATGAAGCCAACTTGTTTGATATCGACAGCAAGTACGGCGACGTGGTGAGCAAACAGGAGGCGATGAGCAAGTTCAAGGAGCAATAACGCGTCAACAGGAACCACGACAAAGAGCGTGGTCCGGAAAAAACTGAGCGCCCATGCTGGAATGCAGTCGAATGAGGGAGCAAGCCCGCTCCCACACTTGATCACCTCCAACAGGGCCACCTCAGTCTTCTGTCACTGCCTTTGGAAGTCGCTTTCACAGCACTCCGAAGTGCTGAAAAAGCGGCCGTATAAAAACCATAAGTCACCGCCAGGAGACACCCCAATGCCCATTGCGAATGCAGCGCCCGCGACTACGGTCGCCGATCCGGTCCACACGCTCTACCACAAGATCACCTGGAAGCTGATTCCGTTCCTGTGTTTCTGCTACCTCGCGGCCTACCTGGACCGCATCAATATCGGCTTCGCCAAACTGCAGATGCTCGACCAACTGCACTTCAGCGAAACCGCGTTCGGCCTCGGTGCCGGGCTGTTCTTTGTCGGCTATATCATCTTCGAAGTCCCCAGTAACCTGATCCTGGAAAAGGTCGGGGCGAAGATCTGGATCGCCCGCATCATGATCACCTGGGGCCTGCTGTCGGCCTGCACCATGCTGGTCACCTCCACCACCCAGTTCTACATCCTGCGGTTCCTGCTGGGTGCGGCCGAAGCCGGGTTTCTACCGGGCGTGCTGTATTACCTGACCACCTGGTTTCCCACCCATCGCCGGGGGCGGATCATCGCCCTGTTCATGATCGGCCTGCCGCTGTCCAGCGTGATCGGCGGCCCGTTGTCGGGCTGGATCATGGGCCACTTCGACAACATGGCCGGCCTGCGCGGCTGGCAGTGGCTGTTCCTGATCGAAGCAGTGCCCAGCGTGCTGCTCGGTGTGTGGACCTTCTGGGCGCTGCCCAATACCTATCAGCAAGCCAAGTGGCTGTCGCCGGAAGAAAAAAACCTGCTGGAAAGCGAACTGCGCAAGGACGACGCCGACGGTGCCGCCAGCAAACACAGCTTCCGCGACGGCTTCTTCAACCTCAAGGTGTGGATGCTCGGCGGTATCGATTTCTCGATCCTGCTCAGTGCCTATGCCATGGGGTTCTGGATGCCCACATTCATCCGCAACGCCGGGATTACCGACACTTTCCACATCGGCATCCTCACGGCCCTGCCCAGCGTGGCGGCCCTCTTGGGCATGCTGCTGATCGGCGCCAGCTCCGACAAACACCGCGAACGCCGCTGGCACATCATCGTGCCGTTCTTCATCGGCGCGGCGGCGATGGCTACCAGTACGTTCTTCACCCATAACGTGGTCGCCACCGTGGCGCTGTTTGCGATTGCCTCGGCGGCGATCATCGGTGCGGTGCCGGTGTTTTTCAGCCTGCCGGCGACCTTCCTGAAAGGCACCGCAGCGGCCACCGGCTTTGCCCTGGCCTGCTCGCTGGCGAACATCGCAGGCCTGGTGAGCAACTCGTTGATGGGCGTGGCGATTGACGTCACCGGCAGCAGCGCGGGGGCCTTGTGGTTTTTTGCCGGCTGCCTGATTCTCAGCAGCTTCCTGGTGATCGCCTTGCCGGCGAAGCTGGTAAACCGTTAACAACAATTTTTCGGGTGAGTCTCCATGCAAGGTTTCATCAAGCGCTGTGCCCTGCTTGTCGCCGTGGGCCTGTGTGCCGGTGCGGCGCAGGCCGCAGAAAAGGTCATCTTCGACACCGACTTCAACGTGCTCAACGATGACGGCCAGGCCTTTATCATGCTCGCCCAGCTGCACGGGCAAAAACGCATCGACCTGCTGGGCATGACCCTGGTCAGCGGCAACGCCTGGGTCGACCAGGAACAGGTCGACGCCCTCAAGGCGGTGGAACGCATGGGTGTGGAGAAGGAAGTCGGCGTGTATTCCGGCGCCGCCTACCCGCTGCTGCATGACTACGCCACCTATGAGGCGGAAAAAGCCCTGTTCGGTTCCGGCTGGCCGGGTGCGTTCAAGAACCCGCGGCCAACCAGTGCCTCACAACTGGTCGCGCCACCGGACGGCCTGGCGACCCACACCAGGCTGCGCAAGGAAACCGCCGCCCAGTTCATCGTCGACAGCGTACGGGCCAACCCCCACGAGGTAACGATCCTGGCGGTCGGCCCACTGACCAACATTGCCCTGGCGATTCGCTCGGCACCGGACATCGTGCCGCTGATCAAGCGCATCGTGTACATGGGCGGCGCGCTGGAGATCCCGGGCAACACCACGCCGGCGGCGGAGTTCAACTGGTGGTTCGACCCGGAGGCGGCGAAGATCGTGTTGCGCTCGCCCATCGAACACGTGATTTTTCCCAACGATGTCTGTGAGAAAGTCACCTTCGACAAGTCGGTGTATGAGCGGGTGATCGCACACAAAGGCCCGATTGCCGACCTGTACAAGCACGAGTTCGGGCCACTGTTCGCCAAGGACCCGGCTTACCACAGCTTCACCTGGGACAGCCTGCCGGCACTGTTTCTCGTGAACCCCGGGATCGTCACCGAATCCCGCGAGCTGTGGGTGGACGTGGATGCCACCTTCGGCGCCGACTATGGCCGGGCACTGGGCTACAAGAAAGGCGCGCCGGTCGGCACGCAAAAGGCCAAGGTGGTCTTCGCGGTGGACCAGAAGCAGTTCTGGGACGGTTATGTAGGGTTGGTGACGCTGCCGACGCCGGTCAACATCTTCCGCTGAGTGCGCCGGAACTTGAGGGGCTGTGGTTTAATTGCGCGCCTTTGCCCAGCCCTTCAAGGAATCCGTTGTCGATGAATCAGCCCGCCACCAAAGTCCTGGTCATTGGCTACGTCTGGCCAGAGCCTCGCTCCTCGGCGGCCAGCGGGCACATGATGCAGATTCTGGAGAGTTTCCTGGCCCAAGGCTGGGACATCACCTTCAGCAGCCCGGCGGTCACCGGCGAACACAAGGCCGACCTGCCCGCCCTGGGCATTCGCGAATGCGCGATCGAGTTGAATAACAGCAGTTTCGACGCGTTTATCCAGCAATTGGCTCCGGATATCGTGCTGTTCGACCGTTTCATGATGGAAGAACAGTTCGGCTGGCGCGTGGAAAAATCCTGCCCGAATGCTCTTCGGGTGCTGGAAGCATCCGACCTGCAAAGCCTGCGGGACGCCCGCCACCAGCGCCTCAAGGATTTCCTGAAGGCGCACCCCGAAGCTGATGACTTCGACGCGCTGTTCAGCCGGGACCTGGCCGCCGAATTCGATGACATGGCCGACACCGACCTGGCCAAGCGCGAGATCGCTGCGATCTACCGCTGCGACATCAGCCTGATGATCTCCGATGTGGAAATCCAGTTGCTGACCGAACACTTCAAGGTGCCCGCTGCCCTGCTCCACTGGTGCCCGCTGATGCTGGTGCCGCCCACCGAAGCCTTTGCCCCCTTTGAGGACCGTGCCCACTTCCTGAGCATCGGCAATTTCCGCCATGCGCCGAACTGGGATGCGGTGTTGTGGATGAAGAACAGTGTGTGGCCGCTGATCCGCCAGCAACTGCCCGGCGCTCAACTCCACGTGTACGGCGCCTATACGCCACCCAAGGCCACCGCGCTGCACAACCCGGCCCAGGGCTTCCACGTGATGAATTGGGCCGAGGATGCATTGCAGGTCATGAGCGCTGCGCGTATCTGCCTGGCGCCACTGCGCTTTGGTGCCGGGATCAAGGGCAAGCTGGCCGACGCGATGCTCTGCGGCACACCCAGCGTTACCACACCGATTGGCGCCGAAGCCATGGGCGAACCGTGGCCCGGCGTGGTCGAACACAGCGCCAGTGCACTGGCGGCTGCGGCGGTTGCGTTGTATCAAGACCCGCCACGCTGGACCCAGGCCCAGGAAGATGGCCGGCAGTTACTGGCCCGCCGTTACGCCCACGACCTCCACGGCCCGGCCCTGGTGGAGCGCCTGGAGCAGTGCCGCCGCCAGTTGGCCGAGCACCGTCGGAACAATTTCACCGGCAGCATGCTGCGCCACCACCTGCACAAAAGTACCCAGTACATGGCGCAGTGGATCGAGGCGAAAAACCGTACGCTGTAGACACAGACGCTGGCGAGGTGGCGCGCAAGGGGGCATTATCCTTTTCGCAACCACAATAAAGCGACTGCAGCATGACCCGAGCAGCGAGAATCACCGATCCTTCCTACGAGCTGATGGACGATCACAACGGTCTGTCCATCATTTATCGCCAACACGGCTTCCCGTGCCCGTTGGTGCGCTGGCATTTCCACAAGGAATACGAGCTGCACCTGATCGTTGCCAGCTCCGGCAAGGTGTTTATCGGCGACTACATCGGCAACTTCTACCCGGAAAGCCTGTTCCTCACCGGCCCCAACCTGCCCCATAACTGGATCAGCCAGGTGGCCGAGGACGAAGTGGTGCCCAAGCGCGACATGCTGGTGAACTTCACCGACGAGCTGTTCGACGGCGGCAGCCATGTCTTTGCCGAGCTCAAGACCCTGGCGCCACTGCTGGAACGGGCGCAATACGGCATCGAATTTCGCTGCAAGAAAACCATCGCCCAGGCCATGACCCTGATGCAGCGCATCGAGGACGCCCAAGGCATGGCGCGCCTGGGGCACTTCTTCATCCTGATGGAAGTGCTGAGTGCCTGCGAGGACTACCAACTGCTCTCCGGCGTGACCACGCCGCAACTGGCGGACGAACACAGCATCGACCGCACCAACCGCGCGGTGGACTACATTTTTGCCCACTACGCGCGGGAGCTGTCCCTGGAAGAGGTGGCCGAATACCTCGGCATGAAACCCACCTATTTCTCCCGCGTATTCAAACAAGCCACCGGCCGCACCTTCATCGAATTCGTCAACCGCCTGCGCATCAGCAAGTCCTGCGAGCTGCTGGCCGATGGTGACAAAGCCGTGACCGATGTGTGCTTCGAGTCAGGCTTCAACAACATCTCCAATTTCAACCGCCGCTTCCAGCAGCTCAAGGGCATGACCCCCTCGCACTACCGGCGCCTGGCGGTGCAGCGCCTGACCGAGCAAAACCTCGCCTGAAAACGCGCGCTCCTGTGGGAACCCGCTTGTGTGGGAGCGGGCTTGCTCGCGAATGCAGTGTGTCAGGCAGCGCAAATGTCTGCTGATTCACCGCCTTCGCGAGCAAGCCCGCTCCCACATTTGCATCGCGCTCACGCAGGAAGCCGATCGCTCCCAGCGAATCGTTTCAGCAATTTTCCGCTTCAGTGCAAAAAAGTATCAGTAAAAGTGCTCCCAAGGATTTGTCAGCACGTCAATTGAAGGCTGTAATCAACGCACACTCTTCCAGCTGTCGTGGAAGACACAACAACAATAACTGTCCTTCTGCAGCCCCTGGGCGCAGAAATGGAGTGCGCGATGAAGTTCACAGCCAAAGCTCTGCTTGCCTGCACCTGCATGACCCTCAGCGCCGTCAGTCTTGGCGCGCAAACCCTGACCATTGCCACCGTCAACAACAGCGACATGATCCGCATGCAAAAGCTCTCGAAAACCTTCGAGACCGAGCATCCGGAGATCAAGCTGAACTGGGTGGTACTCGAAGAAAACGTCCTGCGCCAACGCCTCACCACCGACATCGCCACCCAGGGCGGACAGTTCGACGTGTTGACCATCGGCATGTACGAAGCTGCACTCTGGGGCGCCAAAGGCTGGCTGGAACCGATGAAGGACCTGCCTGCTTCCTACGACCTGGACGACGTTTTCCCTTCCGTGCGTGACGGCCTTTCCGTCAAGGGCTCGCTGTACGCCCTGCCGTTCTACGCCGAAAGCTCCATCACCTACTATCGCACCGACCTGTTCAAGGACGCCGGGCTGACCATGCCCGAGTACCCGACCTGGACCCAGATTGGCGAATTCGCCGCCAAACTCACCAACAAGGACAAGGAACAGTACGGCCTGTGCCTGCGCGGCAAGGCTGGTTGGGGCGAGAACATGGCGCTGATCACCACCCTGGCCAACGGCTACGGTGCACGCTGGTTCGATGAGAAGTGGCAACCGGAATTCAACGGGCCAGAGTGGAAAGACGCACTGAACTTCTACGTCGACAACATGAAGAAATCCGGCCCGCCGGGCGCTTCCAGCAACGGTTTCAACGAAAACCTGGCGCTGTTCAACAGCGGCAAGTGTGCGATCTGGGTCGACGCCAGCGTCGCCGGCTCGTTCGTCACCGACAAGACCCAAAGCAAGGTGGCGGATCACGTCGGCTTCACCTTTGCACCGCACGAGAAGACCGACAAAGGGACTTCGTGGCTGTACTCCTGGTCCCTGGGGATTCCAACCAGCTCCAAAGCCAAGGACGCCGCCAAGGTGTTCACCACCTGGGCCACTTCCAAGGAATACAGCCAGTTGGTCGCCAAGACCGACGGGATTGCCAACGTACCGCCAGGTACCCGCAAATCGACCTACAGCGACGAATACATGAAGGCCGCGCCGTTTGCCAAGGTCACGCTGGAATCGCTGAAAGTCGCCGACCCGAAAGACCCGTCGGCCAAGCCGGTGCCGTATGTGGGCATCCAGCTGGTGACCATTCCTGAATTCCAGGCGATTGGTACCCAGGTCGGCAAGTTCTTCTCCAGCGCACTGACCGGTGGCTCCACCGCCGAAAAAGCCCTGGCGGATGCACAGACCTTCACCGAACGCGAAATGAAGCGGGCTGGTTATCCCAAGTAAAGCGGTCTCACCACACTGAATGTGGGAACCCGCTTTATGTAGGAGCCGGGCGTGCCCGCGATGCAGACAACTCGGTCTGTCAGTTTCACCGAGGCGCTCTCATCGCAGGCAAGCCAGCTCCCACATTTGACCGCACTCCGACCCGCATTCCGCATGTACCTGACTGGTCCTGATCACCATGAATACCACCACTGCCCAAGTGCAAACCGCTACGCCGGACAAGCCGCGTAAAAGCCGCCTGATCAACCCCGGCTGGTTCCTCGTCAGCCCCTCGGTGGCCTTGTTGCTGCTGTGGATGATCGTGCCGCTGGGCATGACCCTGTACTTCTCGCTGATTCGCTACAACCTGCTCTACCCCGGCGAAAACCAATTCGTGGGGCTGGAGAACTTCACCTACTTCATCACCGACTCGGGCTTCCTGCCCGGCGCCACCAACACCCTGTTGCTGGTGGGCAGCGTGTTGCTGATCAGCGTGGTGTTTGGCGTGTTGATCAGCGCCCTGCTGGAAGCCAGCGAGTTCTTTGGTCGCGGCCTGGTGCGGGTGTTGCTGATTTCACCGTTCTTCATCATGCCCACCGTTGGTGCGCTGATCTGGAAGAACCTGATTTTCCATCCGGTGTCGGGGATCCTCGCCTACGTGTGGAAGCTGTTCGGCGCCCAGCCGGTGGACTGGCTGGCCCATTACCCGTTGCTGTCGATCATTATCATCGTGTCCTGGCAGTGGCTGCCCTTCGCGATCCTGCTGCTGATGACCGCCATGCAGTCCCTCGACCAGGAACAGAAGGAAGCCGCCCGCCTCGACGGTGCCGGCGCCATCGCGATCTTCTGGCACCTGACCCTGCCGCACCTGGCACGTCCGATTGCCGTGGTGGTGATGATCGAAACGATCTTCCTGCTCTCGGTGTTCGCCGAAATCTTCACCACCACCAACGGTGGCCCCGGCTACGCCTCGACCAACCTCGCCTACCTGATCTACAACCAGGCGCTGGTGCAGTTCGACGTGGGCATGGCCTCGGCCGGCGGCTTGATTGCCGTGGTCATCGCCAATATCGCGGCGATCATCCTGGTGCGGATGATCGGCAAAAACCTGACTGACAAGCCTTGAGGGCCGCGCCATGACGCTTCAACAATCCCGCCGCCTGCAAAGCGTGCTGCTCGGCACCCTGGCCTGGGCCATCGCGATCCTGATTTTCTTCCCGATCTTCTGGATGGTGCTGACCAGCTTCAAGACCGAAATCGACGCGTTCGCCACGCCGCCGCAGTTCATCTTCACACCGACGCTGGAGAATTACCTGCACATCAACGAGCGCAGCAACTACTTCAGCTACGCCTGGAACTCGGTGCTGATTTCCTTCAGCGCCACCGCCCTGTGCCTGCTGATCTCGGTCCCGGCCGCCTACTCCATGGCGTTCTACGAGACCAAGCGCACCAAGGGCACGCTGCTGTGGATGCTCTCCACCAAGATGTTGCCGCCGGTGGGCGTACTGATGCCGATCTACCTGCTGGCCAAGAGCTTCGGCCTGCTGGATACGCGCATTGCGCTGATCATCATCTACACCCTGATCAACCTGCCGATCGTGGTCTGGATGGTTTACACCTACTTCAAGGACATCCCCAAGGACATCCTCGAAGCCGCCCGCCTGGACGGCGCCACCCTGTGGCAGGAAATGGTCCGGGTGCTGCTGCCGATCGCCAAGGGCGGCCTGGCTTCCACGGTGCTGCTGTCGCTGATCCTGTGCTGGAACGAGGCGTTCTGGTCGTTGAACCTGACCTCGTCCAACGCCGCGCCGCTCACCGCGTTGATCGCCTCCTATTCCAGCCCCGAAGGCTTGTTCTGGGCCAAATTATCTGCCGTGTCGACCCTGGCCTGTGCGCCGATCCTGATCTTTGGCTGGATCAGCCAGAAACAGCTGGTCCGCGGTTTGTCCTTCGGCGCCGTGAAGTAACGGCTCCTTCAAAAATATTTAGAAGCGGAGGCCCATCATGGCCAACCTGAAAATCAAGAATCTGCAAAAAGGCTTCGAAGGCTTCTCCATCATCAAGGGCATCGACCTTGAAGTGAACGACAAGGAGTTCGTGGTGTTCGTCGGCCCGTCGGGCTGCGGCAAATCCACCCTGCTGCGCTTGATTGCCGGCCTGGAAGAAGTCACCGAAGGCACCATCGAGCTGGATGGCCGCGACATCACCGAGGTCACCCCGGCCAAGCGCGACCTGGCAATGGTGTTCCAGACCTACGCCCTGTACCCGCACATGAGCGTGCGCAAGAACATGTCGTTTGCCCTGGACCTGGCCGGCGTCGACAAGAAGATTGTCGAGAGCAAGGTCAACGAAGCAGCACGTATCCTGGAGCTGGGCCCTTTGCTTGAGCGCAAGCCAAAGCAGTTGTCCGGCGGCCAGCGCCAGCGTGTCGCCATTGGCCGTGCGATTGTGCGTAACCCGAAGATCTTCCTGTTCGACGAACCCCTGTCCAACCTCGATGCCGCCCTGCGGGTGCAGATGCGCCTGGAGCTGTCGCGCCTGCATAAAGAGCTGCAAGCCACGATGATCTACGTGACCCACGACCAGGTCGAAGCCATGACCCTGGCCGACAAGGTTGTCGTACTCAACAGCGGCCGCGTGGAACAGGTGGGCTCGCCGCTGGAGCTGTATCACCAGCCGGCCAACCTGTTTGTGGCAGGCTTTTTGGGCACGCCGAAAATGGGTTTCCTCAAGGGCAAGGTCACTCGCGTTGACCCACAGAGCTGCGAAGTCGAACTGGACGCCGGCGGCCGCATCAGCCTGCCCCTGAGCAGCGCGACCTTGAGCGTCGGCAGCGCCGTGACCCTGGGCATTCGCCCGGAGCACCTGGAAATCGCCGCGCCGGGGCAAGCCACCCTGACCGTCACCGCCGACGTCGGCGAGCGCCTCGGCAGCGACACCTTCTGCCACGTGATTACCGCCAGCAAGGAGCCGTTGACCCTGCGGATCCGTGGCGACATGGCCAGCCAATATGGCGAGACCCTGCAGCTGTACCTGGACCCGACCCAATGCCATCTGTTCGACGCTGAGGGTGTTGCCGTGGCCCGCCCACTGCGCGCCGCCGCCTGATTTCGCGAGAATTTCCCGATGAAACTGAACAAGCAAAACCTCACGCAACTGGCGCCCGAAGTGCAACTGCCGGCCTATGCGATTGCCAATACCAGCCAGGGCATCGCGCACATCGGCGTTGGCGGGTTTCACCGAGCCCACCAGGCGTATTACACCGATGCCTTGATGAATACCGGCGTGGGCCTGGACTGGAGCATTTGCGGCGTGGGCCTGCGGGCTGAAGACCGCAAGGCCCGGGACGACCTGGCCGGCCAGGACTACCTGTTCACCCTGTATGAACTGGGCGACACCGACGATACCGAAGTGCGCGTGATCGGCTCCATCAGCGACATGCTGCTGGCCGAAGACGGCGCCCAGGCGTTGATCGACAAGCTGGCCAGCCCGCAGATTCGCATCGTCTCGCTGACCATCACCGAAGGCGGCTACTGCATCGACGACAGCAACGGCGAGTTCATGGCCCACCTGCCGCAGATCCAGCATGACCTGGCCAACCCGGGCTCGCCGAAAACCGTGTTCGGGTTTATCTGCGCGGCGTTGACCCAGCGCCGGGCCGCCGGGGTGCCGGCATTTACCGTGATGTCCTGCGATAACCTGCCCCACAACGGCGCCGTGACTCGCAAGGCGTTGCTGGCCTTCGCCGCGCTGCATGACGCCGACCTGCACGAGTGGATCAAGGCCAACGTGAGCTTCCCGAATGCGATGGTCGACCGCATCACGCCAATGACCAGCACCGCGCACCGCCTGCAACTGCATGACGATCACGGCATCGACGACGCCTGGCCGGTGGTCTGCGAGCCGTTTGTGCAATGGGTGCTGGAAGACAAGTTCGTCAACGGCCGCCCCGCGTGGGAAACCGTAGGCGTGCAGTTCACCGACGACGTGACACCGTATGAAGAGATGAAGATCGGCCTGCTCAACGGCAGCCACCTGGCATTGACGTACCTGGGCTTCCTGAAGGGCTATCGCTTCGTCCACGAGACCATGAACGACCCGTTGTTCGTGGCCTACATGCGCGCCTACATGGACCTGGACGTGACGCCCAACCTGGCACCGGTGCCGGGGATCGACCTGACCGAATACAAGCAGACCCTGGTGGACCGCTTTTCCAACCAGGCGATCGCCGATCAGCTGGAGCGTGTGTGCTCCGACGGCTCGTCGAAGTTTCCCAAGTTCACCGTACCCACCATCAATCGCCTGATTGCCGACGGGCGCGAGACCGAGCGTGCCGCACTGGTGGTGGCCGCGTGGGCGCTGTACTTGAAAGGCGTGGATGAAAATGGGGTGATCTACCGCATTCCGGATCCCCGCGCCGAGTTTTGCCAGGGGCTGGTGACGGAAGATGCGTTGATCAGCAAGCGACTGCTGGGGGTGGAAGAGATTTTTGGTACGGCTATTCCCAACTCGCCCGAGTTTGTGGCAGCGTTTGAGCGGTGTTTCGAGAGCCTGCAGGATGTGGGTGTGAGCAAAACGCTGGAGCGGCTGCTCGCCAATCTCAACTGACGGAACCGAATCAAAAATGTGGGAGCGGGCTTGCTCGCGAAAGCGGTGGATCAGTCAGTATTTGCATTAACTGACACACCCTATTCGCGAGCAAGCCCGCTCCCACATTGACCGAGTTCTCCATAACAATGTGCTGAGCGACCTACCATGACCCAGCAAAACCTCTACCTCGGCATCGACTGCGGCACCCAGGGCACCAAGGCCATCGTGCTGGACGCCAGCAGCGGCAAAGTCCTGGGCCTGGGCGCCGCCAGCCACACGCTGATCAGCGGTGCCAACGGCCGCCGCGAACAGCACACCCAGGAGTGGCTGGACGCGTTTACCGAAGCCACTCACCGCGCCTTGCAACAGGCCGGGGTTGACGGCCAGGACATCCTCGCCATCGGCGTTTCCGGCCAGCAACACGGCCTGGTATTGCTGGATGACCAAGGCCAGGTGCTGCGCCCGGCCAAACTGTGGTGCGACACCGAAACCGCGCCGGAAAATGATCGCCTGCTGCAACACCTGGGCGGTGAAAGCGGCTCCCTGGAACGCCTCGGCGTGGCCATCGCGCCGGGCTACACCGTGTCCAAGCTGCTGTGGACCCGCGAACAGCACCCGGAGGTGTTCGCGCGCATCGCGCATATCCTGCTGCCCCACGACTACCTCAACTACTGGCTCACCGGCCGCGCCTGCGCCGAATACGGCGATGCCTCCGGCACCGGTTATTTCAACGTGCGCACCCGTGAATGGGACCTGGCACTGTTGCGCCACATCGATCCCGACGGGCGCCTGGAAGCTGCGCTGCCCGAGTTGATCGAGGCCAACCAGCCAGTGGGCACCATCCTGCCAGCCATCGCCGAGCGCCTGGGCATCAACCCGAATGCGCGGGTGTCCAGCGGCGGCGGCGACAACATGATGGGCGCCATCGGCACCGGCAATATCGCCCCCGGCGTGATCACCATGAGCCTGGGTTCATCCGGTACCGTGTATGCCTTTGCCGATCAGGCCAATGTCAGCCCGCAGGCGTCGGTGGCGACTTTCTGTTCATCCAGCGGCGGCTGGCTGCCGTTGATCTGCACCATGAACCTGACCAACGCCACCGGGGTCATCCGCGAGCTGTTCGACCTGGATCTGGCGGCGTTCAACGGGTTGGTGGCCCAGGCACCGATCGGCGCCGACGGCGTGAGCATGCTGCCGTTCCTCAATGGCGAGCGGGTGCCCGCCCTGCCCCACGCCACCGGCAGCCTGCACGGCCTGACCATGACCAATCTGACCCGCGCCAACCTGTGCCGCGCCGTGGTCGAAGGCACCACCTTCGGCTTGCGCTATGGCCTGGACCTGCTGCGCCAGACCGGCCTGCAGAGCCAGAGCATCCGCCTGATCGGCGGCGGCTCGAAAAGCCCGGTGTGGCGGCAGATGGTCGCGGATATCATGAACACCGAAGTGGTCTGCACCGAACAAAGCGAAGCAGCGGCCCTGGGCGCGGCAATCCAGGCCGCGTGGTGCCAGTCCGGTGAAAGCCTGGCACAGTTGTGCCAGCGCTGCGTGAGCGTCGACGCAGCCAGCCGCACACTGCCGGATGCCGGCAGCGTCAGCGCCTACCAGCAGGCTTATGAGCGTTATCAACAGCACGTGGCATCCCTTTAAGAGCGAACGAATATGTATTTGGTATGTGGCGAAGCGCTGTTTGATTTTTTCAGCGAGGACGATGCCAGCGGCAAGGCATCCAGGGTCAATTACAAGGCGATTGCCGGCGGCTCGCCGTTCAACGTCGCGGTAGGCTTGCGTCGACTGGGAATCGACGCGGGCTTTTTCGCCGGGATCTCCGACGACTACCTGGGCCGACGCCTGTTGCAGGTGCTCAAGGACGAAGGCGTGGGCGAGGATTACCTCGTGGAATTCTCAGCGCCCACCACCCTGGCAATGGTCGCCGTGGGCGCCAATGGCTCACCGCAATACAGCTTTCGCGGTGAAGGTTGCGCCGACCGCCAGTTGCAACTTGAGCATCTACCGGCGTTGGGCGACGAAGTGCGTGGCGTACACATCGGCTCGTTCTCACTGGTGGTGCAGCCGATTGCCGACACGTTGCTGGCCCTGGTACGCCGGGAAAGCGGCAAGCGCCTGATCAGCCTCGACCCCAACGTACGCCTGAACCCGGAGCCGAACATCGAGCTGTGGCGCGCCCGCGTGGCCGAGCTGGTCAAGCATGCCGACCTGATCAAGGTCAGTGACGAAGACCTGCACCTGCTCTACCCCGGCCAAACACCGGAAAGCGTCCTGCAGGGCTGGTTGCAGCACCGTTGCCAACTGGTGTTCCTGACCCGCGGCGGCGACGGCGCGACGGTGTTCAGCCGCCAGCACGGTAGCTGGTCGGCCCCGGCGGTCAAGGTGGTCATGGCGGACACGGTTGGGGCTGGCGATACCTTCCAGGCCGCGTTGATTGCCTGGCTGACCGAGCAGCAACTGGACTCGATGGAGGGCCTGCAACAGCTGACCCGGGAGCAGATCAGCAGCATGCTCACCTTCGCTATCCGCGCCGCGGCACTCACCTGCAGCAAGACCGGTCCGGACCTGCCCTATCGTCGTCAGTTGGACTGACAAATACGTGGCAAAAAAATCAATATGCCACTATGTAAGCCACGTATCACGTGGCTTACAGCCCTGCGGTTATCTGTCCGAAAATCCTGCATTGTGTAAAAAACTGTACTAGACCCAAGAAACATGTGCAGTTTTTATAACAAAAACAGGGCAGATCCATGCGCAATAAACGGACTTTTCAGCCTCGCGCTGTGTTGGCTGTCGGCATCCTCTCACTGCATTACCTGGCCCCCCAACAAGCCCTGGCGGCTTGCGTGCTCACCCCGGGTCCTGGCAACGATGCCTACACCTGCGACAGCGGGAGCAGTCCGACTGGGCTTACGGACCTTGCCGGCAATAACACCCTGACCCTGCCCGCAGGCGGCACGGGCACCATCAACGGCAATATCACTTTCGGCGCCGGCACTGATTTTGTCGACATCAATTCCGGGCGCATTGTCGGGAGTATCACCCAGGGCGACGGTGCCGATCGCTTCCAGATCAGCGCCGGCACCGTGACCGGTGCGGTTTCCCAGGGCAACGGCATCGATGATTTCGTGATGAGCGGCGGGCAGATCCAGTCCCTGGCCCAGGGCGATGGCCGCGACACGTTCCTGATGACCGGCGGCACCATCGTCGGCGCCTTCGAGGATGGCGACGTGGCCCGGCAAACCGCAGGCACCATCGGCCGGGTCGACATGAAGCTCGACAACAACATCTACGACATGTCCGGCGGGTCGATCCTCGGCAACCTGGTGACCGGTTTCGGCACGGATACCATCATCGTCTCCGGCGGCAGCATCGGCGGCAATATCAGCACCAGTGGCGGCAACGACAGCATTACCGTCAGTGGCGGCGTGATCAACGGCGAGATCCGCGCCAGTGTCGGCAACGACACACTCAACTGGCTCAATGGCGGCCAGATCAGGTCCGCGGTGCTGATGGGCGATGGCGACGACACCGCACTGCTCAGCGGCCTCGACGAAAACCTGCTCGGCACGACGCCTTCGATTGACGGCGGCCTGGGCAACGACCAACTGACCTTCGACAACACCACTTCCAGCACAGCCGCCCGCTATATCGGCTGGGAAACGGTCAACCTCAACAACAACTCGCGTTTCGACCTGGCCGGCGACTTTTTCCTCGGCGACAGTGCCAGCAATACCGGCACCTTCAACATCGATGGCAGCAGCACCCTGGGCGTGACGCAAGGCAGTATCCGCCCCTACACCGCAGGCGCACTGGCCACCCTGAATAATGCCGGCACCATCGACATGACCAGCCGCAGCAACAGCGCCACCGATACGTTGACGGTGTACGGCAACTACGTCGGCAACAATGGGCAGCTTTGGTTGCAAACCGTGCTGGGCGACGAGAACTCGGCCACCGACAAACTGGTAGTGTCTGACGGGACCATCAGCGGGCACACACAAATGACCGTGAGCAATCTCGGCGGCCTGGGCGGTCTCACGCAAAACAGCGGGATCGAAGTGGTGCAAGCCCTCAACGGCGCCACCAGCAGCACCGATGCGTTTGCCCTGAAAGGCTCGGTATCCGCCGGAGCTTATGAGTATCTGCTGTTCAAAGGGGGTGTCACCGCCGGCACGGAAAATAACTGGTACTTGCGTTCGTCGGTGGTCGCCGTGCAGCCACCGGTGGTGCCACCTGTCCCGCCGACGCCACCGGTGGCGGTTCCCGTGCCGCCGATCCCGCCGGTGCCCCCCGTGGTCGCGCCGGATGAACCACCCGTGGAGCCACCGACCTCGCAACCCGTCGCCCCGGTCGAGCCCCCTGCTCCACCGCCCAGCCAGGTCGCGGCTGCCACCTCGCCGGAGTCGGCAGCGAGCAACCCGGTGTTGCCTGCCGCCATCGCCGGGGCCGAGCCGATTCCGTTGTATCGCCTGGAGGTGCCGGTGTACTCAGTGGTCGTCCCGGCCGCGCAGTTGATGACCCTGCAAGCCCTGGGCACCTTCCACGACCGCCAGGGCGAACAAAGCCTGCTCAGCGAGACCGGACCGGTTCCGGCGGGCTGGGGCCGTGCCTATGGCAGTGACTTCAACAAGAGCTGGTCGGGTACGGTATCGCCGAGCTTCGACGGTTCCATCAAGGGCTATCAAGTGGGCCATGACCTCTACGCCTCCGAGACCAGCGGCGGACAGCTCCAGCGTTTCGGCCTGTTCATCGGCCAAAGCCGCCTGCAAGGTGACATCAAGGGCTTTTCAATGGGCTTCCAGGACAACCGCTCCGGGCGGGTCAAGCTGGATGGCGATAACTTCGGCGCCTACTGGACCCTCACCGATCCCAAGGGCTGGTACGTTGACCTGGTGGCCATGGGCACGCGCTTCGACGGTGACAGCAAGTCCGACCGTGACGTGAAGATCGACAACAAGGGCCACGCCCTGGCCCTCTCGGCGGAAGCCGGCTACCCGATTACCGTCTCCGAACACTGGGTGGTGGAACCCCAGGTGCAGGTGATCAACCAGCAGATTGACATGGACCACCAGAATGACGGCATCTCCAAGGTTTCATTCGACTCCCAGGACTACTGGACCGGCCGCCTCGGCGCACGCCTGAAGGGGCGTTACCTGGTGCAGAACACCCCGATCGAACCGTATGTGCGAGCCAACGCCTGGCGCACCTTCGGTGGCAGTGACACGGTGACCTACGACGACGTGGACCGGATTAAAACCGATCACAAGTCATCCACTGCCGACCTCGGTGTGGGCGTTGTCGCCAAGTTGTCGTCCACCGTCAGCGTGTACCTGGCGGCGGACTACAACACCCAACTGGACAGCAACACGCTGGAGGGTTTCAGCGGTAACGCCGGGGTACGCATGAGCTGGTAGGCTTACGCCTCCCGGGGGCAGGTAACCGCGCGGGCAACGATGGCGCCCACCACCGCACCCGCTATCGGTGCCGCCCAGAATAGCCACAACTGCATCAGGTATTCCCCGCCGGCAAACAATGCCGGCCCGGTGCTGCGCGCCGGGTTGACCGAGGTGTTGGTGACGGGGATGGCCACCAGGTGGATCAGCGTCAGGGTCAGGCCAATGGCAATCGGCGCAAACCCGACCGCCGCACCCGGGCCGGTGACACGCATGATGATGAACACAAAAAAGAACGTCGCCACCGCCTCTACCACCAACGCGGCCAGCAGGCTGTACTGCCCGGGGCTCAACTGGCCATAGCCGTTGGCGGCGAAAGCACCCACTTCAAACCCCGGGCGGCCACTGGCGATCAGCGCCAACACGGCGGCGGCGACAATCGCACCAGCCACCTGGGCAATGATGTACGGCACCACGTCCCCCCCCGGCATCCGGCGTCCCACCCACAAGCCGATAGTCACCGCCGGGTTGAAGTGCGCACCGGAAATACCGCCCACCGCGTACGCCATAGTCAGCACCGTCAAGCCAAAGGCCAGGGCGACACCGGCAAAGCCGATCCCAAGCTCCGGAAACGCCGCGGCCAGTATCGCGCTGCCGCACCCGCCGAAGGTCAACCAGAACGTCCCAAGAAATTCTGCTGCGATTTTCTTTTGCAAACCAACTCCACCCAATGCCAACGCCATCCGATTGATGGACCCGGCGGCGACGGTAGCAAGCGGGGTTAACCGGCTCGTATCAGACTTTTCCGGTTAAAGCGCGCGAGATATCGACGGTGCTGAAGATGAAGCTTTTGTCAGTAAAGCCTCACTTAATCGATGGTTAATCCCACGGGACGACAGTTGAATCGACCGCACTCGCACGGCTCCAGCCGTTGCCCAGGGCGGCCGCGGCTCATCACGTTGTTGAGCCTGCGAACGACTTGCGGAGAAACACCATGAAACTGCGTACGTTAATGCTCGGCGCTGCACTGGCCCTGACGACTGTAACGGGGATGGCGCAGGCTGACACCGCACCCGTCATCACGCCTTACCACTACGGCGAGAAGATGGATGTGCAGAAGGTACTTGCCATGCACGAACCCGACACCAATGTCTGCAAAGTGATCAATGCCGATATCAAGTTCGTGGACAGCCAAGGGAAAGTCCAGGACGTGGGTTATCGCAAAATGTCCGAGGCGTGTGATTTCCAGAACTGATGTGATTGCAGCGCCGTTGCAGGGGTGAGCGAGCTCGCTCCTGCGGTCGCCAGGCGTTCCCCTTGCCGGCCGCTTCACGGCCAAAAGGATCACGGAAACGGCGTTGGGCCTGGCATTTATCCAGGCCCGCAAGTCTTCACTGACTGAAGCTCAACCGTCCGTTTAATAGAAAGGACGCGCGCCGGCTCGTTTGAGGGCCGGGGCCTGGGTGTGGGTATGCTTGAGGTCTTCACGCAACTCGGTAATCAAGTTGCAGATCGCCCGACTGCTGTCGAGCTTGTTGGCGCAAATGCCGGTGACCACCAGGTCGACCCGGTCATGATCGATCTCGTGATAGACCTTGACCGTCAGCGAGGCGTCCGACGCCTTGGTGACTTCACAGCGCTTGGGCAGAAAACTTCCTTCAATGATGCCGCGTAGTTCCAGATCCGAAAGCATGGCCGACCTCTCCTTTTATGAGATTGCCAATCGATTGTTATCAATATTCTTATTGCTGGCGACCGTGATGAGACGTTCACCTTTTTGCGCCTTGCCAGCCCTGGCAGACGGCTTCACGTACCCAGCCTACTAGGCCGTTCAGAGTTGCGTTGGATCCTTTCCTCATAAGCGACAACGTTACTTATATAAGTTACGTGGCAGACCGCCATTAACCCGTTCGTTTGGGGGATCAGCAGCGGTATTTGTTGCTCATTCAGAGTTGTAACAGGATCTTATGAAGCATTAAACATGCCGTCGGGCATGGCCTGCCAAGGCCCAGGAAAATCGGCATATTCGAACGAAATACCGGCCACCGACTCATGCATCCTGCAATAAGCACCGGTTGGCGTCATGCAAATTGAAAGACTGTAAAAACAAGCGCCTTCCCGAAACTATTTACAGCGAAAATAAACACCCTCCAAACGGGTGGTTGCGACTAACATTAAATTTTCATTAGATTAAACGTTTAATCTGCTTGAGCCGCCACTCGTTCGGCAACATGTCGCAAACTATCAAAGTTAATATTGGCCCCCGAGTTGATCGCCACCCATGTTTGTCCCTGGATCCCGGTCTTCGCGACATGCTTGCGGATACCCGCCACCGCCAGCGCCCCCGAAGGTTCGGTAATTGATCGCGTATCGTCGTAGATCAGCTTGATGGCGCTGCACAGTTCGTCATTGCTGACGGTGATCACCTCATCCACGTGGTGTCGGCAGATTTCAAAACCATGGGCGCCTATCTGGGCCACGGCAGTCCCGTCGGCAAAGCTGTCGACACTTGGCAGCACCACCCGGCTCCCTGCGCGCAAGGCTGCCAGCAGGCAACTGGAGCCTTCGGGCTCGACGCCGACGATGCGCACTTCGGGGCGCAGGTATTTGACGTAGGCCGCGATACCGGCGATCAATCCGCCGCCGCCCACGGGGACAAAGATCGCGTCCAGCGGGCCCTGCTGTTGGCGCAGCACTTCCATGCCCACGGTGCCCTGCCCGGCAATCACGTCCGGGTCGTCGAATGGCGAGACAAAGGTGCTGCCGGTAGCCTCGGCCAGTTGCAACGCGTGGGCCAGGGCAAACGGAAAGCTGGCCCCATGCAACACCGCCTCGCCGCCTCGGGAGCGCACGCCCAACACCTTTAGCTCCGGGGTGCTGCACGGCATGACAATCGTCGCCTTGATCCCCAACTCCCGCGCCGCCAATGCCACGCCCTGGGCATGATTACCCGCAGAAGCAGTGATCACGCCCCGCGCCTTTTGCTCGGCACTGAGCTGCATCAGTTTGTTGTAGGCGCCTCGAATCTTGAAGGAAAAGGTCGGTTGCAGGTCTTCGCGCTTGAGCAGGATCTGATTGCCCAGCAATGCCGACAGCGCCGGCGCCACCTGCAACGGCGTACGCACCGCCAGGTCGTAGACCGGGGCGGCCAGGATCTTCTTCACGTAGTGCTCAAGCAATCCCGAATCCTGGGGCTGGCTCGCGGGGCGGGTACTCATGGATGTCTCCTGGGTGTTTGCAGGGCCCTGGAGACGGAAAAACAAAACCCGCCTCTAGGGCGGGTTTGGGTACAGCCGAGCGCTATCCCGCCAAATGAGGAATGGCGGTAATAATGCTTGGCTGGCAACGAAAGGTTTGAAATGTCATGAATCAAAATTAACCGGCGCCACCGGGCAAGTCAATGGCGAAACGCCAGGCTTTACGTAGAGCATACGAAACGTATACGATTTGTATATCAACTCTGCACAGTGAAGCTCATGGGCATCGTCAAGATCACCGACCAATTGCACGAACAACTCCGTCTGGCCAGCGCCACCATGGACCGTTCCATCAACGCCCAGGCCGAGTTCTGGATCAAGATCGGCCTGCTCGCCGAACTCAATCCCCACCTGGCCTATAACGATCTGATCAACAAACTGTTGCTGGACAAGCCCGACCTGATCCGGGGGCGCAGCGAATGATCAAGACCACCGAACAACTTGCCGTGATGCGCGAATCCGGCCGTCTGTTGGCCCAGGTGTTTACCATGCTCGACGGTTTTGTCGCCGCCGGCCAGTCGACCCTGGAGATCGACAGCGCGGTGGAAGCCTTCATCCGCAATGACCTGCAATCACGACCGGCGAGCCTGGGCCAGTACGACTACCCCTTCTGCATCAATACCTCGATCAACGAGGTGGTGTGCCATGGCATGCCAAGCGCCAAGGCCGTGCTCAAGGACGGCGACATCGTCAACATCGACATCACCCTGGAGAAAGGCGGCTATATCGCCGACTCCAGCAAGATGTACATGATCGGCAATGTCTCGCCCAAGGCCCGGCGCCTGGTGGAAATGACCTTTGAAGCGATGTGGGCCGGCATCCGCCAGGTCAAGCCCGGCGCACGCCTGGGGGATATCGGCTACGCCATCCAGAACCATGCCCAGAGCAACGGCTACAGCGTGGTGCGTGAATATTGCGGGCATGGCATTGGCAGCGAGATGCACGAGGACCCGCAGGTCCTGCACTTCGGCCGCCCCGGTACCGGGCTCGAACTGCGTGAAGGCATGGTGTTTACCATTGAGCCGATGCTCAACCAGGGCAGCGCCAAGGTGCGCAGCTTGAAGGATGGCTGGACGGTGGTGACGCGGGACAACAGCTTGTCGGCGCAGTGGGAACATACGGTGGCGGTGACGCGGGATGGGTTTGAGGTGCTGACGTTGCAGCCGGACGTCTGAATGGCGCACATCCCCTGTGGGAGCGGGCTTGCTCGCGAAAGCGGTGTGACAGTCGCCATCTACAGTGACTGATCCACCGCTTTCGCGAGCAAGCCCGCTCCCACATTTAGACCTCAGTGATATTCAGGATTTTAGTCATACTGCCTTGTCACCACTCCCCGCAATCCGCTTCAACCCCAGCACCATCAACCCCGCCCCGAGTCCCATCGCGGCCATGAACAACGGGTACGAAATCCACCACGGCGTGCCCGCCGTCATCATGCTGAACTCCGACATCCCGCCCACGCTGGCGATCAGGTTCAACGGCAGGAACACCACGTTGATCAGCGTCAGCTTGCGCAGCAGGTTGTTCATGCTGTTGTTCATCAGGTTGCCCCGGGCGTCGATCAGCCCGGAGAACACGTTGGAGTAAATCTCCGCCTGCTTGTAGCACTGGTTGTTCTCGATAATCAGGTCATCGATCAGGCCCAGTGTTTCAGCGCTGAAATGTTCCTTTTCCCCATGGTTGCGCAGGCGCGTCAGCACCGCGCCGTTGCTGTGCAGGGCGTTGATGTAATAGATCAGGCTTTCGCTGAGGTTGAACATCTGCATCAGGTGGCGATTGCTCATCGATGCATTGAACTGCTGCTGCAGTTCCCGGGCGACCATCTTGATCACCTTGAGGTGGCCCAGGTAGTGATGGATGTTGTTGAGCAACAAGTCCAGCAACACATCCAGCGGCGTGCGCAATGGCCGGCGCGCACCCAGCCCGGAGAGCTGGCTGTCGTCGGTGGCGATCACCAGGAGTTGTTCCCCGGAAAACAGCAGGCCGCAGGACGATACTTCAAACACCAGGTTGCCGCCGCCCGAATAGTTCTCCGGGCGCTTCCAGATCAGGAACAGGTTATCGGGGTGGAACTCGATGCGCGACACTTCGTCCGGGTCCAGCGCCGAAGCCAGGGCATGTTCATCGAGCTTGTAGCAGTCGCGCAGGTACTTGCGCTCGTGGGGGTCAGGATTGCTGAACAGCAAGACATCCCCGCCGTCCCCCAGGCTGTTGTACAACTTGCCATCGGTTAATTCAAAGCGCTGGATCATCGCGCGTCACCACACCTGGCCTTGACGCTTCAACTCCAGGCGTCGCACGAACTCTTCCAGTACCAGGGAATACAAGTCGTCTTGCAGGTAGGCATCTTCGATGCCGGCGTCCATGTTGGGGTTGTCGTTGACCTCGATCACCACCACCTTGTCGCCGGACTGCTTGAGGTCGACGCCGTACAGGCCGTCGCCGATCAGGTTGGCGGTTTTTACCGCCAGTTCCACCACCGCCTTGGGGGCTTCGTGAACCGCCAGGGTGCGGCACTCGCCGTTGATGTCCTGGCCGATGGCCTTGTGGTTGTAGATCTGCCAATGCCCCTTGGACATGAAGTACTGGCAGGCAAAGATCGGTTTGCGGTTGAGGACGCCGATGCGCCAGTCGTACTCGGTGTAGAAAAATTCCTGGGCCAGCAGCAACACGGAATGCTCGAACAGTTCGGCGGTGGCGGTCAGCAGCGCTTGCTGGCTTTCGACCTTGATCACGCCGCGGGAGAAACACCCGTCGGGGATCTTCAGCACCAGCGGGAAGCCGAGGCGCTCACCCACCCTTTCGAAATCTTCGGGTCGCTCCTTGTAGAGAATTTCGGTGGCGGGCATGCCCAGCTGATGGCTTTTCAGCAGGTCCGTGAGGTAGACCTTGTTGGTACAGCGCAGGATCGAGGCCGGGTCGTCCATCACCACCAACCCTTCGCTTTCGGCCTTTTTCGCGAAGCGGTAGGTGTGGTTGTCGACACTGGTGGTCTCGCGGATCAGCAGGGCGTCGTATTCGGCCAGGCGCGCGTAGTCCTTGCGTTCGATCAGTTCCACGTCGATGCCGAGCCCCTTGCCGACCCGGACGAAATTTTCCAGGGCGCGGGCGTTGGACGGCGGCAGTTGTTCCTGCGGGTCGTGCAGGATCGCCAGGTCATAGCGGGCCAGACGGCGGGAGCGCGGTTGACGCCAGATCTTGCGGCTGAAGTTGTCCAGGGCATTCGCGAATTGGTCTTCCTGGTCATCACGCAACTTGTGCAATACGCCAGACTTGATGCCTTCGATGTGCCAGCCGTTATTCTTGCGAAACTCAACTAACAGGATCGGGCAGGGAAACGCTTCAAACAATTGGCGGGCCAGATCCTGCAAGGGTTCAATATTGGTCCGGCCAAAGTAAAGTGTCAGGGTAAAGCCTTCGGTGTTGCTGTAGAGATGATGAGTCAAGGCTTTATCGAGGGTTTTATCGAGGTCATCCAGGGCCAGGCCGTACAGCGACTTTTTCGTCAGTTCGCTGATGGTGCGCACCGACGGAATCACCTTGTGCCCCCGCGCCTCGGCCAGCAGCGAGCAGTAATAGCCGTGCCCCAGGTACTTGTAGCTGCGGCACAGGTTGATCACCTGCACGCGCTTGCCCGTCTCGTTTTCCCGGGTTTGCTCAAGGTATTCCTGGGCGGTGACGATGTCTTCGCTGGGGAAGTACGAGGCCCAGTCTTCCTTGCGCTCGACAATGATCACGACTTGACTTGCACTCTTGGGAGGGCTGGAAAAATAACCGTTGGAAGTTATTGTCGCCGCCACTGTTTGCTCGGATACTTCACGCCAATGACCTTGTACCGCTGACATATTGATTGATCCGCTTTAGAGAACTAGACCTTTTCTATTAAGCACGATCTTTTAGAGAAGTCCCGTTTCGTTACGCAACTTTTACGGCGGTCACATGGCTCTTTCCTTTCGCGTTGCAACACCCGATGACGTGCCTGCATTGGTGGCATTGGAACAGCACTGTTTCACCACGGACCGGCTCTCCACCCGCAGCTTCCAGTGGATGGTCAGTCGCGCCCACGGGCAACTGCTGGTGGCAGAAAAACACGGCGAATTGCTGGGCTACGCCCTGGTGTTGTTCCACCGTGGCACCTCGCTGGCGCGCCTGTACTCCATCGCCATCGCCGAGTCTTCCCGGGGCCTGGGCCTGGGCAAACAACTGCTGACGCGCATCGAAGCCTGTGCGGTGGAGCATGACTGCGCCTACCTGCGCCTGGAAGTGCGTACCGACAACCCCGGCGCCATCGCCCTGTATGAGCGCAACGGCTACCGGCGCTTTGCCCTGGTCAACGACTACTACGAAGACCACGCCCCGGCCCTGCGCCTGGAGAAACGCATCCTCCAGCACCAGGACGCGCGCGCCTTGAGCGTGCCCTACTACCAGCAAACCACCGACTTCACCTGCGGCGCCGCCAGCCTGCTGATGGCCATGGGTGCCCTGGAACCTGCGCGGGTGGCCCAGCGCCGGGAAGAACTGCAGATCTGGCGCGAGGCAACCACCGTGTTCATGACCGCCGGCCATGGCGGCTGCAGCCCCCAGGGTTTGGCGCTGGCCGCCTGGCGCCGGGGCTTTCGGGTGCGCATGCAGGTCAATGTCAGCGGGCCGTTGTTTCTCGACGGGGTACGTGATCAGCATAAAAAAGACGTCATGCGTTTGGTGCATGACGCCTTCGAGGAAGAGTTGGCCTTGAGCGACGTTGAGCAAGTGCTCGGCGGCCCGCTGGATTTACCCCAGGTGCTGCGCGAAGGCGGCCAGCCGCTGGTGTTGATCAGCAGCTACCGCCTGACCCGCTCCAAGTCGCCCCACTGGGTAATCGTCACCGACTGCGACGAAGACTTCGTGTACCTGCACGACCCGGACGTGGATCACAGCCAGCACCGCCAGCCCATGGACTGCCAGCATCTGCCGGTCAGCCATGGGGAGTTCGAGCGAATGTGCCGGTTCGGCAATAACAAATTGCGGGCAGCGGTGGTGGTGTTCAGGCGACTTGCTTGATCCCGGCCTTGGCTTCCAGTTCGCGCACCAGCGGTAATACACGCTTGCCGAAGTATTCCACTTCTTCCTGAAAGTGCAGGAAGCCGGCCAGTACCAGGTCCACGCCGACCGCCTTCAAGGCGACGATGCGCTCGGCAATCTGCTGCGGGGTGCCGATCAGGTTGGTCTTGAAGCCGTCGTTGTATTGCACCAGATCCTCGAAGGTCGACTTGGCCCAGTTGCCCTCACCTTCCGGTGACGCCTTGCCCGCCTGTTTCGCCGCATCGCCAAACGCGTTGACGGCTTCCGGGTCGGCCTGTTCGATGATTTGCGCGAGCACCGCGCGGGCTTCTTCCTCGGTGTCGCGAGCGATCACAAACGCATTCACACCGACTTTCACCGAATGGTTATTGGCCGCCGCCTTGGCGCGAATGTCATCGACCTGGGCCTTGATGCCTTCCGGGGTATTGCCGTTGGTGAAGTACCAGTCCGATACCCGTGCCGCCATGTCCCGCGCGGCCCGCGAACTGCCACCCTGGAAGATTTCCGGGTGGGGCTCGCCCAGTGGCTTGGGCTTGAGGCTGTAGTTGTCGAAGCGGTAGAAATCACCCCGGAAGGTGAAGTTGTCCTGGGTCCAGATGCCTTTCAGGGCGCGAATGAATTCCTCGGAACGGCGATAACGCTCGTCATGCTCCAGCCAGTGTTCGCCGATGGCCTGGAACTCGCCCTTGAACCAGCCGCTGACGATATTGACGGCAACGCGGCCGTTGGTGAGTTGGTCGATGGTTGCCAGTTGCTTGGCCGCCAGCGCAGGTTGCCAGGGGCCTGGCAGGATTGCCGCGATCACCTTGAGCTTGGTGGTGGCCGCCAGCAACGCGTGGCTGAACGCGACCGACTCATGCTGGTATTCGGCGCCATAACCGGCGGTGAAACGAATCTGTGTCAGGGCGTATTCAAAGCCGGCTTCTTCAGCCAACTGCGCCAGCTTGCGGTTGTAGTCGATGCCCCAGTGGGTGCGCTGTTCGATCTTGCTGACCACCAGCCCCCCGCTGACGTTGGGCACCCAGTAGGCAAATTTGACGGCTTGCTGACTCATTGGACTGTACCTCGCGGATTGGCATGTACGAGGTGTGGAGCAGCAACTGTGCCAGTGGGCGTGAGAAGCCCGCACTACCGGCCTTCGAGCGCGGAAACAGGCGAAAAGCAGCCTGTTCCGAGATGTCATGGATTGCAGCGGTTTGTCGTTTTGCTGTTGCAGGAACAACAGTTGAATCGTCACCCGTCCCGTAAATACGTGCCTTCGCGCCCGGCATGGACCGTGCAATAGCTCACCTATCTCACTGCCCAGGAACCGTCCCCATGACCGAACATCACGTGATCAATCCACTGTCCACCGGCGTCGATTATCACGCCCTGGCCGAACGCTTCCGGCCGATTTTCCAGCGCATCGCCGAGGGTGCCGTAGAGCGCGAACAAACCCGCGCCCTGCCCTACGAGCCGATCCAATGGCTCAAGCAAGCCGGCTTTGGCGCCGTGCGCGTCCCGGTGGAATACGGCGGTGGCGGCGCCTCCCTGCCCCAGCTATTCGAACTGCTGATCGAACTGGCCGAAGCCGACTCCAACGTGCCCCAGGCCCTGCGCGGGCACTTCGCGTTTGCCGAAGACCGCCTGAATGCCGCCCCCGGCGCGGCGCGAGACCTCTGGTTCAAACGCTTTGTCGACGGTGACATCGTGGGCTGCGCCTGGACCGAAATCGGCAGCGTGGCCATCGGCAATGTCGTCACTAAAGTCAGCCCCGACGGCGACAAATGGAAACTCAACGGTGAAAAGTTCTACAGCACCGGCAGCCTGTTTTCCGACTGGATCGACGTCTACGCCCAACGCAGCGACACCGGCGGCGATGTGATTGCCGCCACCCGCACCCGCCAGCCCGGCGTGGTGCAAAGCGATGACTGGGACGGCTTTGGCCAACGCACCACCGGCAGCGGCACCTCGCGTTTTACCGATGCGGTGGTGGAGGCGGAAAACGTCATCGACTTTGCCACGCGCTTCAAATATCAGACTGCGTTCTATCAGTTGGTGCTGCTCGCCACCCTCGCCGGCATCGGCCGCGCGGCCCTCAAGGATGTGGCGCATCAGGTGCGCAGCCGCAAACGGATCTACAGCCATGGCAATGCCGCCCATGTGAGCCAGGACTCGCAGATTCAGCAGGTGGTGGGTGAAGTTGCAGCACTGGTATACGCCGCCGAAGCCAGCGCATTGAAAGCCGCAGTTCCAGCGCAGCGGGCTTATGTGGCGCGGTTCGGTGGGGACGATGCCGTGGAGCACGAAGCCAATGTGGCCGCCGAAATCGAATCAGCCACGGCGCAGGTGGTGGTCTCGGAACTGATCCAGCGCGCCACCACTGAACTGTTCAACGCACTGGGGGCTTCGGATGTGCGCCAGGGCAAAGCCCTCGACCGGCACTGGCGCAACGCCCGCACCGTGTCGTCCCACAACCCGGTGATCTACAAGGCGCGGATTGTCGGCGACTGGGTGATCAACCGCACCGAGCCGCCGTTCGTGTGGCAGATCGGCAATGGGCCGGCGCGTTAAAACGCCAGCTTGAAGCCGATCATCACCAGCATGAACGCCAGGCAAGGACGCAATATCCCGTCCGGGACCTTGCCGGCCATGTGGCTGCCGACATAAATCCCCGGCAGCGAGCCCAGCAACAGGAAGCCCAGCAGGGTCCAGTCCATGTTGCCCATGCTGGCGTGGCCGAGGCCGGCGACCAGGGTCAGCGGCACGGCGTGGGCGATTTCGGTACCCACCAGGCGCTTGGTGGCCAGGAACGGGTACAGGATAAACAGCGCCACCGTGCCCAGGGCACCGGCGCCGATGGAGGTCAGGGCCACCATGGTGCCGAGGACAGCGCCGGTGATGATGGTCAGCGCATTGAGGTTGCGCGGCGCCATCTTGTAGTCGTCGCCGGCATGCCGCTGGGCAAAGGCCAACAGCTTGTTCTTGAACAGGATCGCCGTGGCCGTCAGCAGCAAGACCACGCCCAGAGACTGCTTGATCACCGCGTTCAAGGCGGCGGGGTCGGTGTCCAGGCTCTTGAGAAACCACAAGGTCAGCAACACGGCGGGCACGCTGCCCAGGGTCAGCCAGCCGGTGATGGTCCAGTCGATGTTGCGATTCTTGCTGTGGACCAGCACCCCGCCGGACTTGGTGATGGCGGCGTACAACAGGTCGGTGCCCACGGCGGTGGCCGGGTTGATGCCGAACCAGAGCAGGATCGGCGTCATCAACGAGCCCCCGCCTACACCGGTCATTCCCACGATAAATCCAACAATCAGGCCAGCAATCGAGAAACCAAAATTACCTACATCCATTACCACTACCTGCGGCCTTATAAAATTCTGGCCGCAGCATAGCGATTTTTCTTATAACTACTTATATCAAAACGATCTGACTTTATGCCTTTCTGGTCAGCCGCTGGCTGCGATAAGCCTGGGTCTGGTACGGAAACGCAACCGTCTCACGGCCGCGCAAGGCCGGATGCGTGTTGATCAGCGACTGCAACTGCTCAGTGACCTGCGCCTTTTCTGCCGGTGGCAATGCGGCGATAAAGCTCACGGAAAGGAAGCGGTCCATGATCACTTCCTGGGGGCTGCCGACATGGCTGTAGGGGAAGCAGGTCATTTCGGGGGCGGAAAAATACTCGCCGGTAAAGGCCTCGCGCCAACGTCCGGTATGAAAGCGCGGTGTGTCGCCCTCGTAGGGCGTGATGATTTCGGTGATGGCCGCGACCCAGTCCACCGACTCATCCCGCACATTCCAGATCAACCCAAGGCGACCGTCCGGCTTGAGCACCCGGTGAATTTCCGCCAGGGCCGCTTCCGTGGAAAACCAATGGAACGCCTGGGCACACACCAGGGCATCAGCGGTGGCCGCCTCCAGGGGGATGGCTTCAGCGGTGCCCGACAGCAGGCGCACCTGGGGCAGCAGTTTGTGCAACTGCGCCCCCATTGCCTCCACCGGCTCCACTGCGATCAACGTCGGCGCCACGGTGCTGAGCAAGCGGGTGAACTTGCCGGTGCCGGCGCCCAGGTCGATGACCGTGGAGTGGGGATTGATCTGCAGGGCGTCGGTGAGCCAACCCGTGAGTTGCCGTGGATAGTCCGGCCGGCCTTGGGCGTAAGTGACGGCCTGAGTAGAGAAACCCTGTTGAGCAGACTTGTGAACACCGGTCATCGTCAATCTCTCCTCTGGTAGTGCGGGGGCCCACAGTGTGCGCCCTTGAAGATTTATTTTCTAATCGCTGCATCCGTTTGCGCGTGCCGTGGGTAGTACAGGTAGCAGCGCCTTGCTGCCCTTATGGAGAGACACCGATGAACGCCAAAGCCCTGTTCTGCGTGACCTGCCTGTTCGCCGCTGCACCGACTGCCTTTGCCCAGACCGGTTTACCCGACAGCATCAAGGTGCCGGACGGCCACAAGGTGACCATGGAAACCACCGGAGTCGGCGAAATCACCTACGAATGCCGGGACAAGGCCAATGCTGCCGGCCAGACCGAATGGTTTTTCGTCGGGCCCAAGGCGGTGCTCAATGACCGCAGCGGCCAGCAGGTCGGTATCTACTTCGGCCCGCCGGCCACCTGGCAGGCCAAGGATGGTTCGAAAGTCACCGGCACCCAGTTGGCCGTGGCGCCGTCCAGCCCTGGCAACCTGCCTTATCAACTGGTCAAGGCCAACCCCGCCGAAGGCAAGGGCGCGATGAGTGGCGTCGCGTATATCCAGCGGGTGGCCCTCAAGGGCGGCGTGGCGCCAGGCACGGAATGCACGGCGGCCAACAAGGGCAAGCAGGAAGTGGTCAAATACCAGGCCGACTACATCTTCTGGGCGGCCAACTGACCAGATTCGTCTACGCTGCTGCGAAAGCGCCCCGGGCTCACCGCCGGGGCCTCCACCTGGAAACCTGTCTTTGCCTGAAGCCGATTTTGACTATCAAGCCTGCCTGCTGGCCTGCGCCCGTGGCGAACAACCGGCCTTGCGCCGGCTGTATCAACAGGAAAGCAGCCGGCTGCTGGGGGTCGCGTTGCGCATCGTGCGTGACAAGGCGGTGGCCGAAGATATCGTGCATGACGCCTTCATCAAGATCTGGAACGGCGCGGCCAGTTTTGACCCGCACAGAGGCTCGGCCCGCGGCTGGGTATACAGCGTGACCCGGCACCTGGCGCTAAATGCCGTGCGCAGCAATGGACGCGAAGTGCCCCTCAGCGAAGAGCATGAAAGCGCAGAGCGCGCTGATACCTTCGACTATCAGGCGCACTCGGGGCGGATCTACAGCTGCCTCGAACAACTCGACCCGGCCCGCCGCAACTGCATCCTGCATGCGTATGTAGACGGTTATTCCCACAGCGAAATCGCGCACAAACTCGGCACCCCGCTGGGTACCGTGAAAGCGTGGATCAAACGCAGCCTCGCGGCATTGCGTGAGTGCATGGCATGAACAGCATCGACGAACTGGCCAGCGAATATGTGCTGGGCACCTTGCCCACCGAGCAACGCACCGAGGTGGAACAGCGCCTGGCCACCGATGCCGACTTGCGTGCGGCAGTGGACGCCTGGGAACAGCGCCTGCTGCCACTGACTGGACAGGCCGCCCCGGCAACGCCTTCGGTGTATTTATGGCGACGCATCGAGCGCAGCCTGGGGCATTCAGCCACCCGGGACTCGCCGGTCTCATGGTGGAACAGGCTGGCGTTGTGGCGCGGACTGGCCGGCGCCGGCATCGCGGCGAGCCTGGTATTGGCGACACTGCTGTTGACCCGTACGGCCGCCATCAACCCGACCGAGTATGTGGTGGTGCTGGTAGCCCCGCAAAACCAGGCGCCGGGCTGGGTGATCCAGGCGAGCAATACCCAGGAAATCCAGCTGATTCCCCTGGGCATCATGGAAGTACCGGCAGACAAGACGCTGCAGTTCTGGACCAAGGGCGAAGACTGGCAAGGCCCGGTGTCACTGGGCTTGGTCAAGCCTGGACAGACGTTATCTGTGCCCCTGGACAAACTCCCGCCACTGGCGCCGAACCAGCTGTTTGAACTGACCCTGGAAAATCCCGGCGGGTCGAAAACCGGCAAGCCGACAGGTCCGATTCAGGCAATTGGCCGGGCCGTTAAAGTAATCTGAACGTAATGCAATGTTGTGGAAGGCCAGTTCGCGCATGTGCATTACATCTCGGGGCTATGGCGTCACCATTGCTCTATAGAATCGGGCTCGGAAACCCGGCTCCCTGGACCCTTCATGCCCTCAAAAACCCGTTCGCTGCTGATTCTCGCACTTGTCGTCATCTTCACCGGCATCGGCGCCGGCCTGGGCGGCATGCTCCTCGCCTTGCTGCTGCACGGCATCCAGCATCTGGCCTACGGCTACAGCCTCGACAGCCTGATCAGCCATGAAACCTTTTTGCTCGGCGTCACCGCCGCCGCGCCCGAACGCCGGGTGCTGGTGCTGATCACCTGTGGCCTGGTGGCCGGTGTGGGTTGGTGGTTGATCTACCGCTATGGCCGCCCGTTGGTGAGCATCAAGCAAGCGGTCTCCGCCCAGGCACCGATCATGCCGCCCAAGACCACCCTCGCCCACGCCGTGCTGCAAATCATCACTGTGGCCCTCGGCTCGCCATTGGGCCGTGAAGTGGCGCCACGGGAAGTCGGCGCGCTGGCCGCCACCTGGTTGTCACAACGGGCGCGACTGGCGCCGGACATGCACCGGCTGATCGTCGCCTGCGGTGCGGGCGCCGGGCTGGCGGCGGTGTACAACGTGCCGTTGGGCGGCGCGGTGTTTGTGCTCGAAGTGTTGGTGGGTGTGTTCAGTTGGCCGGCGGCAGTGATTGCGTTGGCCACCTCGGCCATCGGCGCGTCGGTGGCCTGGATTGGCTTGGGCGCAGAGGCGCAATACGTGGTGCCGCACTTTGTGCTCAGCCCTGGCTTGATCGCCTGGGCGCTGGCCTGCGGGCCGGTGTTTGGCCTGGCCGCCTACGGATTCACCCGGCTGACCGGCGCGGCCCGCAGCAACGCCGCCCGTGGCTGGCGGTTGCCGGTACTGTCGTTGATCAACTTCACGATCATCGGGGGCCTGGCGATTTTCCTGCCGCAGATCCTCGGCAACGGCAAGGGCCCGGCGCAACTGGGCTTTGACAATGAGCTGACCATCGGCCTCGCCGCGGTGCTGCTGGTGGTCAAGGTACTGATCACTGCGAGCAGCCTGCGCGCCGGTGCCGAAGGCGGTTTGCTGACCCCGGCGCTGGCCAACGGCGCCCTGCTCGCGATCATCCTCGGCGGCGCCTGGAGCCTGCTGTGGCCCGGCGTGCCGCTGGGGGCTTTCGCGATCATCGGTGCGGCGGCGTTCCTGGCATCGAGCATGAGCATGCCGTTGACGGCAATCGTGCTGGTGGCGGAATTCACCCGCATCGACCATGACTTCCTGGTGCCGATCATTCTCGCGGTTGCAGGTTCGATGTGCATGAGCAAGCTGTGCGTCCTGTGGGAAAAGCGTTGAAGAAGCTGGATTAAAACCCCGACACGCGCCATCCTCCGCGCTTTAAGCCGCCCCATCAGCGGCGTTCCACGCACAAAGGATATGCCCATGCACGACCACCCCCTCGCCCCCGCCGATTTCGAGTTCATCGACGACACCCTGCTCAAGTACGGCGACGACCATTCGGTGCTGAACCTGGCCGAGCTCGACGGTTACTTCACCGCCCTGGTTTCAAGCCCCGCGCAGGTGGAGGTTGCCGAATGGTTCCCCGGTATCTTTGGTGGGCAGAACCCGGATTGGGAAAGCCCGGAAGAAGCTGGCCAGTTCCTTGAACTGTGCGTGCGCCATATGAACGCCATTGCCACGCAACTGGCGACCGACGCCCAGGGTTTCAAGGCACGTTTCGAGGAAACCGAGCATCAGGACCAGCCACTGACCCTGGCGGAAGAATGGTGCTTTGGTTATATCCGTGGCGCCGCTATCGGCAACTGGCCAGAGCTGCCTGCCGAACAGGCCGGGCAACTGGAAAAGATTTCCTGGTGCGCCGAGCAGGACAACTTTGAACTGCCGGCAGACCTGGATGTAAATGCCCATCAGCAACGGGTAGCCGCTATCGAACCGGCCGCCCGTGCGTTGCACGACTACTGGTTGGCCCAGCGCTGAACGCAACACCTGTGGCGAGGGAGCTTGCTCCCTCGCCACATTTTGTTTTGCCTCCGGGTTCAGTTGCCGCTAGTTGAAATCGACGTCAAACGCCTGATAGAACGCATTGCCGGTGTTGGCCACGATCCACATCAACACCAGCACATGCCGGCCCTTCTTGCCCTTGGGCAATGTCACCTGATGTTCAACCTTGGCCTTCAGTTCAGCCGAGTGCTGGTAATACGGCACCTGGGTATAGAAGTCCTCGAAGAACGGTTTGGGCTCCAGTTGAGCGCGGCTGATGCGCTGCCTGGGGTCCCAACCGTCCTTGGTGATCAACCAGCGATAGCCACGGGTCACGTGCGCGGCGGTGTAAGCCCACTGCACCTTGAATACCTGGCCGGCTTCAACATTCAACAACGGCCAGTTAAACGGAGTGTTGAGCTTTTTAGCCATTTCTTCGTCGGTGAAGTTCACACAGTCGCGGGCATCGGTCTTGCCGCCGCTGAGGATGTGCCCGTCGGCGGGCGGGGTGACGCTTTGATCGTCGGTTTCATAAGGCGCCGGAAACGGCCCGGCGTTGAGGGCCGGGAAGTTCTTGCCGCCTTCCATTTCGTTGACTTGCCAGTTTTCCAGCAGGCCACGCTCTACCGCCACCGAGCCACGACTGGCGGGTGTCACGACGCGACCATGCCTGAGTTGAGTCTGGGGTTTGTTCATTTCAGTCACTCCTTGATTGAAGACTTCCCCTCATGGGAAGCGCCTTGAACTTATCCCACCTCGCCGGGTTGTCTACCCGACGTTTCTGTCAGACAAATCGCGTCAAGTCCTTGTTTTGCAGAATTTTCGCACTGGTCTTGCACCAGAGTTATCGTCGGTCCTACCCTGCGACAGGCGATCGGACTACAGCCGCCGTCCATGAACGCCTGGCCTCAGGTGTTGAGGATCATCTCAAATCCGCCATAGATCATCCGTTGCCCATCAAACGGCATCGGATTGACGTCTGCCTTCAGGCGCGGGTCTTCCATCACCTTGCTCATCCCGGCGTCACGCACCTGCCGCGACGGCCAGACGATCCAGGAAAACACCACGGTTTCATCCTCCTTGAGCTTGACCGCCATGGGAAACGAGGTCACCTGCCCCTGGGGCACGTCATCGCCCCAGCACTCGATGATATTCAGCGCACCATGTTCCTTGAACACCACGGCGGCGGCCTTGGCATGCCGGGTGAATTGTTCGCGGTTTGCGGTGGGCACTGCGATCACACAGCCATCTACGTAAGACATGATCACTCTCCTGATTCGACGGGTTGTTCTGCCTGTAGTCGATCAATCAGGCGCTCAATCGACATCAACGTGGGAAATGTCGACCAGTGGTGTGTTATCGATTGCGATGCCGGGCCGATTCTTGATATGACAGGCGCCTTCAACAACAAAGCCCACTCAAAGGATTGACCCGCCATGACCGCCCACGCCACCGCCTTCCACGCCCTGCACCACGCCCAATTGCTGATCCTGCCCAACGTTGCCGATGCCGGCGGTGCGCGCCTGGTGGCACAACTGGGCAGCCAGGCCGTCGCCACCAGCAGCGCCGCAGTCGCCTGGACCCATGGCTACAAGGACGGCAATCAACTGCCTCTGCCGTTGCTGGTGAGCACCGTGCAGTCCATCGCCCGCGTCATCGATGTGCCGCTGAGCGTGGACATCGAGGCCGGTTATTCCGACGACCCAGAGCACGTGGGCCGGGTGATCAAGGCGGTGATCGACGCCGGTGCCGTCGGGATTAACATCGAGGACGGTGCCGGCACGCCTGAACTGCTGGCCCGCAAGATCGAAGTCGCCCGTCGTGTGGCGGACAACTGTGGCGTGAAGCTGTTTATCAATGCCCGCAGCGACGTGTATTTGAAAGGATTGGCCCCGGAGCCACAGCGCCTTGAAGAACTCCTCAAGCGCGCCGCGTTGTACCAGGGCGCAGGCGCCAACGGGCTGTTTGCCGCCGGCATCCATCTGGAACACGAAATCCGTCAGCTCTGCCAGGCGACCAACTTGCCGGTCAACGTGCTGGCCTGGGCCGGCCTGCCTGCGCCCGAGACACTGCAAGCCTTGGGCGTACGCCGCCTCACGGCCGGCTCGAGCATCGCCGAATTCCTGTATGGCGCCATGCACAGCCTGGCCGAAGGTTTCCTGCGTAGCGGGCAACTGGATACGCACGCGCTCAAGGCGTTCACCTATGGCGACATGAATGGCCGCATGGCGCCATAACCCGCGACTCTCAACGATCCCCGCTCGACAACGGTAGCGTGTTTGGCCGATTATTCGTGTCCGCCAAACGCCACCCGCCTTGAAGCAGGAGCCTTGTACCTTGAGTTCGCAGAAAACCGTGACCGTTACACCGCCCAACTTTCCATTGAACGGCAAGGTAGCGCCCCCCGGCTCCAAATCCATTACCAACCGTGCCTTGCTGCTGGCGGCCCTGGCCAAGGGCACCAGTCGCTTGAGCGGCGCGCTGAAAAGCGATGACACTCGCCACATGTCGGTGGCCCTGCGGCAGATGGGCGTGGTGATCGATGAACCGGACGACACCACGTTCGTCGTCACCAGCCTGGGCAAGCTGCAATTGCCGGCGCAGCCGTTGTTTCTCGGCAACGCCGGCACGGCGATGCGCTTCCTCACCGCTGCCGTGGCCACTGTACAAGGCACCGTGGTGCTGGACGGCGACGCCTACATGCAAAAACGCCCGATCGGCCCGCTGCTGGCGACCCTCGGCCAGAATGGCATCCAGGTCGACAGCCCTACCGGTTGCCCCCCCGTGACCGTCCATGGCACTGGCCGCGTGCAAGCCAAGCGTTTCGAGATCGACGGCGGCCTGTCGAGCCAGTACGTGTCGGCGCTGCTGATGCTGGCGGCGTGCGGCGAAGCGCCGATTGAAGTAGCGCTGACCGGCAAGGACATCGGCGCCCGTGGCTATGTCGACCTGACCCTGGACTGCATGCGCGCCTTCGGTGCCCAGGTGGACATCGTCGATGAAAGCACCTGGCGCGTGGCCCCGACCGGCTACACCGCACACGACTACCTGATCGAGCCTGACGCTTCCGCCGCCACCTATCTGTGGGCTGCCGAAGTGCTGACCGGTGGCCGCATCGACCTCGGTGTCGCCCCACAGGATTTCACCCAGCCCGACGCCAAGGCCCAGGCAGTGATCGCGCAATTTCCGCAGATGCAGCCGGTGGTCATTGGCTCGCAGATGCAGGATGCCATTCCAACCCTCGCCGTACTGGCCGCGTTCAACAACACGCCGGTACGCTTCACCGAACTGGCCAACCTGCGGGTCAAGGAATGTGACCGGGTGCAGGCCCTGCATGACGGTCTGAATGAAATCCGCCCAGGCCTGGCGACCATTGAAGGTGATGATTTGCTGGTGGCCAGCGATCCGGCCCTGGCGGGCACCACGTGCAACGCGCTGATCGACACCCACGCCGACCACCGCATCGCGATGTGCTTTGCCTTGGCGGGCTTGAAGGTCTCGGGGATCAGGATTCAGGACCCGGACTGCGTCGCCAAGACCTATCCCGAGTACTGGAAAGAGCTGGAAAGCCTTGGGGTCCATCTGACCTGGTAAGCCGCCGGCGCCGGTAACGGGAGGGAGACTGCATGACGATTCGCCAACCCTGCCCACCCGGCGTCTGCGACTGCAATCGTGAGCAACTGCTCGACCTTCCCGGCGCCGATGCACGCATCCTGCACCTGACGCGCCAGGAAGAAAAACGCCTGCTCGAACGCCTCGAAAACCTGCAAAGCCTGCCCGACCTTGAGCGCATGCAACAGCTGATGTACCAGCAACTGGGCATTCGCGTGCATATCGCGCCGGGTCATACGGAAGTGAAGACGATGCGCGGGATTCAGATCGTTATCGATGACTTGCCGGGGTTGTGTCGCAAGACCCGGCAGTCGATTCCGGCGGCGATTCGCAAGGGCATGGAGAAGCGGCCGGAGATTGCGTATCGGTTGCTGGATGCTCATGACTTGTTTCGCGAGGGCTGAGGGCCGCCTTCCATTTGCGGCGATTTTCTCGCTTGAGCCTGCGGGCCGTTTTGTATTCGAGGCGAGCCTGGGCCATCTCCTGAGTACGCGGGGGCCGAAAGCCGGCTTTGTAGCGCTTGCGTTCATGACGAAGCAGGACGAGTTCTGCGCGCATTTGGCGGTGGCGGTGGGTATTGAGCAGGTAGAGGCTTAGCAGCGGGAACAGCAGCCCCGTTGTGTAGATAAAAGGATGGGGCTGATAGCTGTAGGTGAACAGCACAATGAAAAAGCTCATCACACAACTGCCTGCCAGTATCCAGACGCCCCAGTCGCGACCTCGGAGGATAAGAAAGTTGCCCGCTGACAAGATAATGGAAGCGATGCCCACATCCAGCCCCGTGTAACTACGATAAGCAGGCACGCCTCGCATGTAGGTACTACCCATCGACGACCCCGCTACCGCAAGAGCAAAAAGCGCAAACATAAAAGCACAGACGAAAACCGGAAAATAGTGAGCCATAAAAGCTCTAGGGGAATTTCTCAGTTCCATTATTCAAACTCTTCATATAGGCCGATGGCCAGTGTCCGGATATTCCCGGAGACGCCGCTGCCTATGACACTCATGGTTGCACCCACTCCTGCCCCCGCAATCGCCGAGTCAGCATCGATCGCGGCAAACAACCGGCCGAGGTCGATACTGCCTTCGATCCGTTCGCGGGTGGTGCGATAGGCAGCTGGAAAACCGTCCTTCAAGACGCTGGAAGTCATTCCTTTACTCCTGGATTCCACGAGAGCGCAAAGAGTAAGACTGAGCCGCCTGAAAGGTTGTCAGAAAGGTCCTCCTTTCCAGACTGACATTTCCCGATCACCTCTCCATACCTTGTGGGCAATCATTCCAATTGGAAAAGTACGCCCGTGCTACTAATTCCCTCTTCCCCCCGCAAACGACCACTCATCCGCCGCCGTCGTCGTAATCACTACCATCACATCCTCAGGGCTCAGCCCAATCGCAGCCTCCAGCCGCTCCACCAACACCTGGTAAAACCGCCGTTTGGTCTCGGTATCACGAGGTTTACCGCCCGTGATCGCGATAAGTACATAGTCGTGGCTGCGCGGGCCGCCCAAATAGTTGGGGTCGATGATCATCTCGCCAATTTCGTGCTGGTGGATCACGTGGAAGCGATCCGCGTCAGGAATCTTGAAGCTCTCAACCAGGGCGTCATGCAATCCCTGTGAAAGCGCTTGCAGATATTCAGGGGATTTCCCGCGGTGCAGGGAGATTCGAGCGTAAGGCATGGGGTTACTCCGCAAGACGGATGGCTGCCAACAGGTTCAGCGCCGACGCCGCTGTCGGCCAGCCGGAGTAAAACGCCAGGTGAGTGATGACTTCACCCAGTTCCTCGACGCTCAAGCCATTGCCAACCGCCCGCTGCAAGTGAAACGGTAATTGCTCCAGACGGTACATCGCCACCAGTGCCGCCACGGTGATCAGGCTGCGCTCCCTGGGCGACAGGCCCTCGCGCTCCCAGATATCGGCGAACAGCACGTCGCGGGTCAGCTCGGTAAATTTGTTGCTCATGGACGCTCGCTCCGACAATTCAGTTGACGGGCAAAAACTAGCAAGCCAGGATCATTCCGAATATCAGATTTAATAGCATCCACCATCCCGTTTTAATGGACCATTCAATGCGCCGCCCCACCTTCGACCTTGATGTACTGCGCACCTTCGTCACCGGCGTCGAGCTGAACAGCTTTGCCAAGGCGGCGGATCGCCTGGGCCGTTCGACTTCAGCCGTCAGCGCGCAATTAAAGAAACTCGAAGAACAGGTCGGCACGCCGGTGCTGAGCAAATCCGGGCGCGGGCTGGTGCTGACGCCGGTGGGTGAAGCGCTGCTCGGCCACGCCAGGCGGTTGCTGGACCTCAATGACACTGTCTTCAGCAGCCTTAACGAAACCCAAACCGCAGGCACTTTGCGCCTCGGTTTACAGGAGGATTTCGGCGAGCATGTGCTCAGTGACATCCTGCGGCGCTTCGCCAGGCTTTATCCGATGATCAGCCTTGAAGTGCGGATAGGCCGCAATGCCGAGCTGTTGACCCTGATCGACAGCGCGAGCCTGGACCTGGCGCTGACCTGGGAAACCGGTCAGACATCGTCCTGCCGCACCCGCCTGGGGCAAACCCCCATGCACTGGATCGGGCCCCGGGACAAACCCCAACTACCGCGCGCCGAGGACGCACCGCTGCCGCTGGTGATGTTCGAGGCACCCTGCGTATTGCGCAGCGCCGCGACCGAAGCCCTGGACCGCGCCGGCATTGCCTGGCGCATTGCCTTGACCAGCCCCAGCGTGGGTGGGATCTGGGCGGCGGTCGATGCCGGGTTGGGTGTGACCTTGCGCACCCGTATCGGTTTGCCTGCGCACCTGCGTGTACTCGACGGTCTGCCGCCGGTGCCGTCCCTTGGCTATGAATTGCATTGCAGCCATCCAGCGCCAGGCGCTGCGGTCGCACAGCTGGCAGCGCTCATACAGAGCAGCCTGGTTTAGGCGGTTTCGCAGGGTTGCAGGGTGACGAACAGTTGTCGCCCCAACTTCGCCGCCGTCTCCAGATGCTGTTCGGCAGCGCCGCTTTCCGAGTCCAGCAGCAGCTCGGATGTCAGCACTTTCGCACCGCAGTAATCAAAGATCCCATGGTCGATTTGCGTGCGCATGGCGTCAGCATAGCCGTGGCGTTCAAACACCCCTTCGTCCGCCCCGCCAACGCCCAGTAAGTGCACCTGCAAGTGGCCGAGTTTTTTCACCACCTTCGTCTCAAGGCTGTAGTCGATCGCCCACCCGTTGACGAATACCCGGTCGATCCAGCCCTTGAGCAAGGCCGGCATCGACCACCAGAAGATCGGGAACACCAGCACCAAGGCATCGGCGCGGTCGAGTCGGGCCTGTTCGGCCAGTACGTCGGCCGGCGGCGTGGCGCGGGTGCGGTGCACTTTATGGTCGGCGGCGTTGTAGCGTGGGTCGAAACCTTCGGCGGCGAGGTCGGCGATCTCGAAGGTGTGCCCTGCGTCTGTGATGCCGGCAGCGGCCTGTTTGGCGAGGCTGTGGGTGAGGGATTGTGGGTCGTGATGGGCAGCGACGATCAGCGCGTGCATGGCAATGACTCCTTCGGGGGGTGGCGATGAGCAGGCAAATTGAGTAGGCTTGAGCTAAGTTACCGTTGGTAAGTTACTTTTGGTATATAAGCATGTCAAGCGATCAATCCCCTGCCCCTCGCCGTCGCCTGTCCCGGGATGACCGGTTGCGCCAGTTGCTCGACGTGGCCTGGCAACTGGTGCGCGAAGAAGGCACCGACGCGCTGACCCTCGGGCATCTGGCCGAGTTGGCCGGCGTTACAAAGCCGGTTGTGTATGATCATTTCGGCGATCGCGCGGGGCTGCTGGCCGCGCTGTATGAAGATTTCGACGCGCGGCAGAACCAGGTATTTGCCGCTGCAATCGAGGCCAGCGAACCCACCCTGGATGATCGCGCCCGGGTGATTGCCTCGTGCTATGTCGACTGTGTGTTGTTGCAGGGGCGGGAAATTCCGGGAGTGATTGCGGCCCTGGCCGGCAGCCCGGAACTGGAAACCATCAAACGCGAGTACGACGTGATTTTCCTTGGCAAGTGTCGCGATGCCCTCGCCCCCTTTGCCGTGGACGGTGTGATTGGCCAGCCCGGTTTACGCGCAATGCTGGGCGCGGCGGACGCCTTGTCCCATGCTGCGGCCAGCGGGGAGATCAGCCCGCTGGAGGCGCAAGAGGAGCTGTTTGCGAGCATCAAGTCGATGGTGAGTCGAGGAGCGCGTTAGCCCAGCCTTGCATGCACGAACATCCGAGCCTTGTGGGTCATCTGGTCGAAGTGACGATCACGCTGTTTTTCGGCATCGACCATCGCCCGCTTGCCGTGCTTTTGCAGGAGGTAGGTGTGGATCTGCCGCACCTCCAGCGAGCTGTAGATCGACGCCACATCCAGCAACCCCATCAAGCCGTCAGTGCTGTAGTCGCGGGTGTTCATCAACACCTGGGTACCGCGCACACCGCGCAGTTGAAAGCCCATGGACTCGAACGCCGGGACCTTCTCCACTGCGCAGGTCAGTTCGGCATGGGGGTAGCGGGCCAGCATGTCCTGCATCATCGCCCGCGCCACGCCTTTGCGCCGATGGCTGGCGTGCACCGCCATGTAAGCCACGCCGCACGCCTCGGGATCGTCCTTCACCGGCAGGTACAGCAGGAAGCCGATCACCTGCTCCTGCGCGTCCAGCGCGACGATCAATTCCACCGCAATGCCCTTGGACCCGTCCAGCGCTTCCAGGTACAGGTGCACCTCGTAGCCGATGGCGTACTGGTAGACGTTGTACAGCAGGTTGCTTGGCGGGATGGCGACCATGCTGATGTCCGTCAGGTAGTCGACCACCATCTGCAGGATCTGCGCGTTGATCGGCTCGGGGCATGGGGTTTCGTAATGGGTAAGGCTGAACATTTGAATTCCTGGTGTTTCATTTCAAGGCCCGGCGGATTGTACCTGCTGAAGGGCCGCCGTGGACCCGCAAGAACCCATTGTGGCGAGGGAGCTGCTCGGCTCATTGCGCACATACCTCCCGCAGGCAACCGCGCAGCCAGCGATGGGCCAGGTCGGCGTCCAGGCGCGGGTGCCAGAGCATCGATACGGTGAAGTCCGGGAACACGAACGGCAGCGCAAAGCGGTAGAGGTCGCTGTGCAGGTTGGCGGTATGCCGCTCCGGCACGCTGGCGATCAGGTCGGTGCTGCGGGCCAGGGCCAGGGCGGTCGAGAAGCCGGCGACGATGGTCACCACGTCCCGGGTCAGCCCGAGCGCTTCAAGGGCTTGATGGATCTGGCCTTGATCACGGCCACGCCGGGACACGTAGATGTGCTGGCCTTCGGCGAAGCGCTGCGGCGTGACTTCGCCCTGGCTGAGCGGATGGCCCTTGCGCACCACGCCGATAAACCGGTCGCGGAACAGCGCCTGGGTCAGCACCTCGGGGCTGGCGCTGCTGTCGACCACGCCGGTTTCCAGGTCGACACTGCCATCGCGCAGCGGCGTGCTGCCTTTGTCCGGCTTGTGCACGAAGCGCAACCGCACGCCAGGCGCTTCCCGGGCGATCCGCGTCAACAGCGCCGGGCCGAAGTTTTCAACAAATCCGTCGCTGGTGCGCAAGGTGAAGGTGCGTACCAGTTGGCTCACATCCAGCGTCGCAGCGGGTCGCAACACCGCTTCGGCGTCCTGCACCAACTGGCTGACCTGTTCGCGCAACGCCAGAGCGCGCGGCGTGGGTACCAGGCCGCGGCCGGCACGGACCAATAACGGATCGCCGGTGGTTTCCCGCAGTCGCGCCAGCGCCCGGCTCATCGCCGACGGGCTCAGGCGCAAGCGTTGAGCGGCACGGGCGACGCTGCCTTCGGCGAGCAACACATCCAGGGTGACCAGCAGATTGAAATCAGGTGTCGACACGGCAAACCTCATAGGGCGTTTGGCGCACGTATAAAATGCAAATGCTGCGCCTTCCGCCATGTTAGGTGACGGCGTAGATTTCTGACAGCGGTCAAACCCAGGAGCCTCTTGATGAAATCACCTGCACCCCGTGGCGCTCTCGTCGCCCTGTCACTGTCCATGTTGCTGGCGTCCTTGGGCACCAGCATCGCCAACGTCGGCCTGCCGAGCCTGGTGCAGGCGTTTGATGCATCGTTCCAGGCGGCGCAGTGGGTGGTGCTCGCCTACTTGCTGGCGATTACTGCGGTGATCGTCAGCGTCGGGCGACTGGGCGACCTGATGGGCCGCAGCCGCCTGCTCTTGGCCGGGTTATTGCTCTTCACCGTTGCCTCGGCCCTGTGCGGCATGGCTCCGTCCCTCGGGCTGTTGATTGCGGCCCGCGCCCTGCAAGGCCTGGGCGCGGCGATCATGATGGCGATGACCATGGCGCTGGTGGGCGGCACCGTGACCAAGGAACGCACCGGCCGCGCCATGGGGTTGCTGGGCACGATGTCGGCCATGGGTACCGCGCTGGGGCCAAGCCTTGGCGGGGTGTTGATCGCGGGGTTTGGCTGGCGCGCGCTGTTTTTCATCACCGTGCCGCTGGGTTTGCTGACATTTGCCCTCGCCCGGCGCTATCTGCGCGTCGACCGCCATGGGCTACAGCCCGCGCAATCCGGGTTCAGTTTCTTGTCGACTTTACGGGATTCAACGCTAAGCGCTGGCCTGGCCATGAGCGCGCTGGTATCGGCGGTGATGATGGCGACCTTGGTGGTCGGGCCCTTCTACCTGACCCACGGTGCAGGCCTCGACCCTGCCTGGATGGGCCTGACAATGGCAGTCGGGCCCTGCGTTTCGGCATTGACGGGCATCCCTGCGGGACGCTTGACCGACCGTTTCGGCTGCGGCCCGATGACCATCGCCGGGCTGATGGCGATGCTGGCGGGCTGCCTGCTGCTCTCCCTGGCGCCGCTGAACCTTGGGGTTGCCGGGTACATCGCCCCGCTGATCATCCTCACCCTCGGCTACGCCCAGTTTCAGGCCGCCAACAACACCGCCGTGATGAGCGACGTACTGGCAGACCGCCGTGGCGTGATCGCCGGCTTGCTTAATCTGTCGCGCAATCTGGGCCTGATCGCCGGGGCTTCGGCCTTGGGCGCAGTGTTTTCGCAGGTTTCAGGTGACCTCGCCACAGCCACTCCCGCCGACGTGGGAAGTGGGATGCAAGCCACGTTCGGCGTGGCATTGGCACTGATTGGTGCAGGTCTTTTCCTGGCCCTGCGCACCCGCCTCGGCACCACACCTGTCTTGACAAGATAAAATCGTAACGACTATTGTCTGACAACCTGATTACCAAGGTTTTCCCATGCTTGAGCTCCAGCGCCCTGATTCGCTCGTTATGCGCGTTGTCAGCGCCATTCGTGCAGAAATCGATTCCGGCCAACTGGCGCCCGAAGCGCGCCTGCCCACCGAACAGCAACTGGCTGAACAACTCAATGTCAGCCGTTCGGTGGTGCGCGAAGCGATTGCCCAGCTCAAGGCCGACGGCGTACTGACTGCGCGGCGTGGCCTGGGCTCATTTATCTCGCAAACCCCGGCCGGCACCGTGTTCCGCTTCCCGGAAAAAAACGGTCGCCGCCCGGACCTGGCGCAAATGTTCGAAGTACGCCTGTGGATCGAAACCCAGGCCGCCTCGATTGCTGCCCAACGCCGCGACGCCGCGGACCTGCAGCGCATGAAGACCGCCCTGCAGGAAATGCACGACAAACGCGCCGACTTCGACGCCGCCGCCCTGGCCGATGTGGAATTCCACCGCGCCATCGCCGAGGCCAGCAAGAACGACTATTTCGTGGCCTTCCATGACTTCCTCAGAAGCCAACTGGCCAGCGCCCGCAAGACCGCCTGGGAAAACTCCGCCACCCGCTTTGTCAGCGGCTCGGCCGATGCCACCCAGGAACACACCGCGCTCTACCAGGCCATCGTCGACGGTGATGCCCAAGGTGCTGCCGCCTGTGCCGAGGCTCACTTGCGCGCCGCAGCAAGGCGCCTGCATCTGGAACTGCCCGCTATCAATTGACCGATCCGAACCCGTTTAAAGCGTGCCGATGGCGCGCTGTTTTTTTAACAAAACCATTAGTCTGACAACCTGATAAGCAGACTGAAATGCGTAGGTACCCAAAACAATGATTTACGACTTTTGCATCATCGGCGGCGGCATCGTCGGTTTGGCCACCGCGATGGAGTTGCTCAAGCGCCAGCCCACCGCCTCGCTGGTGATCCTGGAGAAGGAAAGCCTGCTGGCCAAGCACCAGACCGGCCATAACAGCGGCGTGATCCATGCCGGCATCTACTACGCGCCGGGCAGCCTCAAGGCCGACTTGTGCAAACGCGGCGCCGAAGCCACGAAGCAGTTCTGCACCGAGCACGGGATCAAGTTCGAGGTGTGCGGCAAGTTGCTGGTGGCCTCGACTGATCTGGAAGTACAACGGATGGAAGCGCTGTACGCCCGCTCGCAGCTCAACGGCATGAAAGTCGAACGCCTGGACGCCGACCAGTTGCGCCAGCGCGAACCGAACATCGTCGGGCTGGGCGGGCTGTTTCTCGACGCCACCGGCATTGTCGATTACCGCGAAGTCTGCGAAACCATGGCCCGGGTGATTCGTCGCGCCGGCGGGGAAATCTGCCTGGAACGCACCGTCACTGCGATCGTCGAGGACACCGACAAAGTCACCGTCAGCACCCGGGGCGAAAGCTGGCAGGCCAGGCATCTGGTGGTGTGTGCAGGTTTGCAATCGGACCGCCTGGCCGTGATGGCCGGCGTCAAGATCGACCACCAGATCATCCCGTTCCGTGGCGAATACTTCCGCTTGCCGGAATCGAAGAACACCATCGTCAACCACCTGATCTACCCGATTCCCGACCCGGAGCTGCCCTTCCTCGGCGTGCACCTGACCCGCATGATCGACGGCAGCGTCACCGTTGGCCCGAATGCAGTACTCGGCCTGGGTCGCGAGAACTACCGCAAATTCTCGGTGAACTGGCGCGACGTGGCGCAGTACGCGAGCTTCCCGGGCTTCTGGAAAACCATCTGGCAGAACCTCGGTTCGGGCAGCGTCGAGATGAAGAACTCGCTGTTCAAGTCCGGCTACCTGGAGCAGTGCCGCAAGTACTGCCCATCGCTCAACATCGAAGACCTGCTGCCTTATGAAGCCGGCATCCGCGCCCAGGCCGTGATGCGCGACGGCACCCTGGTGCACGACTTCCTGTTCGCCCAGACCCCGCGAATGCTCCACGTGTGCAATGCGCCCTCACCCGCTGCCACCTCCGCGATTCCTATCGGCGCAATGATCGCCGACCGCATGTTCAAGCCCCACTGACGCACCGCACCACGCCTCACTTTGACAATAAATATAATGACTCATAAGGAAGTACAGAATGACGGCTACAGCCCGCACCCCGGACGTTGAAACCCCCGAGCAAACCAGGAAACGCCTGCGCAAAGTCGCGGCCGCGACGATCTTCGGTTCGATGCTGGAGTGGTATGATTTTTACCTGTACGCCACCATGGCGGCGATTGTGTTCTCGAAGATTTTCTTCGATAACAGCGACCCGAAAGCCGCTACGCTGATGGCGTTTTCCACCTTTGCCATCGGCTTCATCGCGCGCCCGTTCGGCGGCATTCTGTTTGGCTACCTGGGCGACAAGTTCGGGCGTAAACAAGTGCTGGTGCTGACCTTCTGCATGATGGGCGTGTGCACCACGTTGATCGGGCTGATCCCCAGCTACGCCTCCATCGGCATCTGGGCGCCGATCGTGCTGGTGTTTATCCGCATTATCCAGGGCCTGGGGGCCGGTGCCGAATTGTCCGGCGCGGCGGTCACCTCCTACGAGCACGCCTCGCAAGGCAAGCGCGGCAGCCAGGGTGCATGGCCGGCGCTCGGGCTGAACCTGGGCTTGCTGCTGTCTTCGCTGACCGTGTACCTGCTGACCATCAACGGCAATGAATTCCTGCTGGCCGGCGGCTGGCGAATTCCGTTCATTTGCAGCATCGCGCTGGTGGGTGTGGGCCTGTGGGTGCGCAACAGCATCCCGGAAACCCCGGAATTCAAGGAACTGAGCAAGGAAACCGCAAAGGCCAAGGCGTCGCCGCTCAAGGCGCTGTTCAAGAACGACCTCAAGGGCCTGGCCGTGGTGTTCTTCGTGGCGATTGGCTACAACGCGTTGAGCTACATCTTCAAGACCTTTTCCCTGGCTTACCTCACCCAGTTCAAGGGTGTCGATGTGCACGTCACGTCGCTGTCGGTGACCATTGCCAGCCTGATCGCCATCGTCGCCGTGCCATGCTTCGGCTGGTTGTGCGACAAGTGGAGCAGCAAGACCGTGCTGATGCTCGGCGGCCTGCTGTCGCTGCTGTTTGCCTACCCGTTCCTTGCGCTGCTCAATACCGGTGAAAGCCTGATGATCTACGTCGCCATTGGCGTGGGCACCGGCATCCTCGCGCCGATGATGTTTGCGCCGCAGGGTTCGTTCCTGAGCCGCCAGTTCCCGACCCAGACCCGCTCCTCGGGCTTTGGCACCGGGCGGGAAATCGGCACCGCGATCGCAGGTGGCCTGGCGCCATTAGGGGCGTTGTCGATGGTGGCGGCGTCGGCCACTCACTCCACTGATGGCGTTGTGATAATCCTCGCGATCTCGTCCCTGCTGGTGGTGGTGTTCGCCTTGTGCGATCAGGGCCGTAAACACTCGGCATTCAAGAACTGAGGCAAAAAGTTCGGACCAACGGGTGCATGGATGCCCCTTCATCGCGCATCATGGGCACTTTCAAGCTCAAGGGAAACGTCCATGCGCGTTCTGTCATTGATGATGGGTCTTACGACGCTGGCCGCCAGTCTGGTGTTTACCGCCCAGGCGCAGGCGGGTGAAGAAAGCCTGTTGGTCGACTCGATCAATCAATACCGCAGCCAGGTCCAGCGCTGCGGCAACCAGGGTTCCCAGGAATTGCCACCGCTGGCCAGCGACACGCGGCTGGTGTTGCCGGTCAACAGTGTCGGCGACTTGCAGCAGGCGCTGGCGCGGGCGGCGTACCCGATGGTCAACGTCCAGGCCATCAGCCTGTCCGGGCCCAGGAACGCCGAAGCCGCGATGAAAGCCGTGCGCGAAAGTTTTTGCCGGGTGGTGCTCGACCCGCAGTTCATTGATATCGGCGTGAGCAACCGCGGCCAGGACTGGCGCATCGTGCTGGCCCGCCCGCTGCTGACCAGCGGCCTGGGCGAGACCCAGACCGAAGGCAAGAAGGTGCTCGACCTGATCAACACCGCCCGCCAGCAACCACGCCAATGTGGCGGCCAGGCCTTTGCCGCCACCACACCCCTGAGCTGGAACGAAGCACTCGCCAACGCCGCCGCCGGCCACGCGCGCAACATGGCCAACGGCAACTTCTTCGATCACCTGGACCACGATGGCCGCACCCCGGGTGACCGGGCTGAACTGGCAGGCTACATCGGCCAGCAGATCGGCGAGAACATCGCCGCCGGCATGGACACCCCACGCAAGGTGGTCGACGGCTGGCTGGCCAGCCCCGGGCACTGTGCCAACCTGATGAACCCGCAGTTCCGCGAAATGGGCGCCGCCTACGCCATGGACCCGAAAAGTGATGCCGGCATCTACTGGACCGGTTTGTTTGGCGTGCAGCAGCAATAACGGTTTGTATCCCAACGTATCTTCCCGGCGAGGCGACACACTGCGAGGTGCAGGGCCCCGGCGATGACACATTGCGGATACGCCGGCGCGGTTTCCTGTGCACACCGGCCCACCCCGGGCCACTTGCGAGGAAACCGTCATGTCCCAGAACAGCACCGTGCTCTACACCGGCAGAACCCACACCACCGGCGGGCGTGAAGGCGCGTCCCACAGCGATGACCTGCACCTGGACATCAAGCTGTCGCCGCCCGGCTCCAAGGCGCCCGGCACCAACCCCGAGCAACTGTTTGGTGCCGGCTGGTCCGCCTGCTTTATCGGCGCAATGGGCAAAGCCGCACAAACCCTTCACATCCGCCTGCCCGCCGACACGGCAGTGAGTGCCGAAGTGGACCTGGTGAACAGCCCGGAAGAAGGCTATTACCTGCAAGCGCGCCTGCGGGTCAGCCTGCCGGGTATCGAACACTCGGCGGCGCAGGCACTGGTGGACCGTGCCCACCAGACGTGCCCGTATTCCAAGGCCACCCGCGGCAATATCGCGGTAACGATTACGGTGGCCTGAAGGGAGCTCAGCGAAGCATTATCCGGCCGAGACACTAAAGTGCCATCTAGTGGATAATCCCGCTGAACTGGCTGAGTCCCGGGATGTCTGTAGCTTGGCATCCCTACCTCAGCGAACCGTGGCAAGAAGGCGTTCACCGAATGACAAACTGGCTGCAAGGCGGCGGCGAAATGGCCGAACGGGTCCGGCATCACAACTGGGCCAATACGCCATTGGGGCCTTTGGAACACTGGCCGGACGTACTGAAGACCACCGTCGCCCTGTGCCTTGCCTCCAGTTTCCCCCAGGCGATCGTCTGGGGGCCTGCGCTGATCACGCTTTACAACGACGGGTTTATCCCGATTCTCGGCGACAAGCCTGATGCCCTCGGGCGGCCATTCAACGAGATCTGGCAGGAAGCCTGGCCCCAGATCAGTCCGATCGCGGATGCCGCCTTCGCAGGTGAAGCCACCTTTATCGAAAACTTCCCGCTGACGATCGAACGCGGCGGCGCGCCGGAGCAGGCGTACTTCACCTTCTGCTACAGCCCGATCCGCGACGTACAGGGCAAGGTGGTCGGCATGCTCGACACCGTGACCGAAACCACCGCCACCGTGGTTTTGTCCCAGCGCCTGGCCGAGCTGAATGCAAGTCTGGAGCAGCGCGTCACCGAAAGGACCACCCTGCTGACCCAGACCGAAGCCGCCTTGCGTCAATCGCAAAAGCTCGAAGCCATCGGCCAGTTGACCGGTGGCGTGGCCCACGACTTCAACAACCTGCTGACCATCATTCGCTCATCCGTCGACTTCCTGCGGATGCCGAGCCTGTCCGAAGAGCGTCGCCAGCGCTACATGAGCGCGGTCACCGACACCGTGGACCGGGCCGGCAAATTGACCAGCCAGTTGCTCGCATTTGCCCGGCGCCAGCCGCTGAACCCGGAAGTGTTCGATGCAGGCCTGCGGGTGAAAAACATCGGCGAGATGCTTGAGACGGTGACTGGCGCGCGGATTCATGTGCACGTCGAACTGCCCGGGCAGCCGTGCTACATCCGCGCCGACTCCAGCCAGTTTGAAACCGCCCTGATCAACATCGCCCTCAACGCCCGGGACGCGATGAACGGCCAGGGCAGCTTGACCCTGCGATTGGACGCCGATCAAGCACTGCCGAGCATCCGTGGTGACGCCGGTTCACGCCAGGCGTTCATCGCCATTTCACTCACCGACACCGGCAGCGGGATTCCCGGGGAGACGTTCGAGCGCATCTTCGAACCCTTCTTCACCACCAAGGAAGTCGGCAAGGGCACCGGCCTGGGACTGTCCCAGGTGTTCGGCTTCGCCAAGCAATCGGGCGGCAACGTCGATGTGGCCAGCCAGGTCGGCCAGGGCACGGTGTTTACCCTGTACTTGCCGCAAGTGGTACCTGAAGAGAGCTTCCAACGTGACACCCCGGACACCTGCGGGCTGATCACCGAATGCGCCCAGCGCCATATCCTGGTGGTGGAAGACAACCTGGAAGTGGGCCGCTTTGCCAATCAGATCCTCCAGGACCTCGGCTACCAGACCACCTGGGCAACCAATGCCGAACAGGCGCTGGAACTGGCCGGCGCAGACGCGTTGGGGTTCGATGCGGTGTTTTCCGATGTGGTGATGCCCGGCATCACCGGGGTGGCCCTGGCCAGGGAACTGCGACGGCGCCGGCCCGGCCTGCCGGTGGTACTGACCTCGGGCTACAGCGAGGAGCTGGCGGAAAGCGGCTATGAAGGCCTGGTGTTCCTGCCCAAGCCCTACTCGGCCGACCAGGTGTCACAGGTGCTGGCCAAGGCGCTGCTCAAGGGCTGAGGCCTATTCCGCGACGGCCACCTGGTTACGCCCGAGGGCCTTGGCGCGGTACAGCGCCTTGTCTGCGGTGTTCATCAGGCCGTGCAGGTCCTGGTCCACCGCGCGGGCCCAGGCCACGCCGAGGCTGGCGGTCAACCCCTTGACCGGCTCGCTGGTCAGCCCGGCAATGGCCTTGATCAACTGCTCGGCGATGTCCCGCCCGGTCTCCAGCGACGTATCCGGCAGCAACACCGCAAACTCCTCGCCCCCCAGCCGCCCGTACACATCGGCCTGGCGAAACGACGCGCTGATCACCCCGCCGATCTGGCGCAGCACCTGGTCCCCGGCCTGGTGCCCGTAGGTGTCATTGATGTCCTTGAAGTGGTCCATGTCCATCATCAGCGCGCACAACGGCTGCTGGTTATGCCGGCACTGTTCGTAGAGCAACTGTGCATGCTCGAAAAACGCCCGGCGGTTCATCAGGCCGGTGAGTTCGTCGGTTTGCGCGGCGCGGGCGGAGATGTTGTGGGCTCGTTCCATTTGCCGGGTCAGGCGAAAGGCTTTTTCCAGGGCATCCGACAGCTTGCGCGTGGCGCCACCGACAAACGAAGAGAACACCAGCACCGCCAGGGCCATGCCGACTTGCATCGACGACGGTTGAAACAGCAGCCACAGGGTGCACGGCAGCAGTACCAGGCCCATGGAGACCAGGGTCATGTAGCGATAGGCCGAATAACACGAGACTGCGCTGACCGACATGCCCACGGTGAACAACATCACCAGGGCCTGGGACAGGCGGTCGTCGGTGGGCATCAGGACGAATGCGCCGATGCCCCAGACCCCGGCCGACAACATCAACGTTACCCAATAGCGCCGCTCCCAGCGCGCGGGGGTGCGTTCACTGTTGGGGCAGCGAAACCAGTCCATGAACATCCACACCCGCAGCAACGACGTCCCCGCCAATACCACCAGCCAGACCAGCATTACCCGGTGATCAAAACGTTCCCAGCACAGCCAGCACAGCATGGCGGCCGCCATATAACTGCCGAACACTGCAGAGAATGACTGGCGAAACAGCTGGTGCAATCGATCTGTTCGTACCTGCTCCTCGATGAAGCAATCCTGATCCTGCCCACGCCCAAGGCCATTCATTTGGTCCGCCTGATCTTACTGCCGCGACAAAGTGCCATTGTGGCATCCTGCCAGTAGCCCTAACAACTGAATCAAGCGTGCTAGAGCGCCGAAAGCAGGATAAATATAGGTGAACACCTTCTCGCTCGCTCCAAGGATCAGAGTCCACCCATGAATACCCACCCGATAACCACCGAACGCCTGATTCTCAGGCCCGCAGCGGCCGACGATGTGGCCAGTGTATTTGCCATTTATGGCGATCCCGAGACCAACCGCTACAACCCGGCAGGCCCCTTTACCGATCTGGGCCAAGCCGAGGCCGCCCTGGCTCGCTGGCTGCTGCACTGGACAGAACATGGTTTTGGCCAATGGGCGATTGCCACACAAGAGGCGCCGGACTGCGTGATCGGCTTTGGTGGCATCACCTTGTACCCCTACAACGACGTTGAGCGGATCAACCTGGGCTACCGCTTTGCGGTCAGCGCCTGGGGCCAGGGCTTTGCAACCGAGATTGCCAGGGCGGCGTTGCAGTTTGCCTTTGTCGAGCTGGACCAGCCGCAGGTGTACGGCGTGGTGCGTCCGGCGCATACAGCATCGATCAAGGTGCTGGAGAAAATCGGCATGCAGTACATCGATGAGCTGGACGATGTACCCGGTCAGGCGCCGAGCCTGGTGTATGTGGCCCGGCGGGCCCTCTGACCTTTGTATCGCAGTGTGTCCAAACACCGCTGCGATACAAAACCTTTAACCCAACCGCTTTCTCGAAACAGACGGGATACACAACTACGTTCAACTGTGAGCCAGGCACACCACCCGCCGCCGGAGACTCACCATGCACACACAGTTGAACACCCCACCCCGCCGCCTGATGGGCGCGTCGCTGCTGGCCTTTGCGCTGTTGCAGTTCGGTGCCCTCGGCGTCGCCAGTGCACAGGACGCGCAAGCACCGGCGGCTGCCAGCGCAACTGCCCACAGCGCGCTCGGCCCGTTGAAGCATGTGAAAGCCGGCTTGCTGGATGTGGCCTACGCCGAAGTCGGCCCGGCCGATGGCCCGGTGGTGATCCTGCTGCATGGCTGGCCCTACGACATTGACAGCTACTCCGAGGTAGCGCCGCTGCTGGCTGCCCAGGGCTACCGGGTGCTGGTGCCTTACGCCCGCGGCTATGGCGATACCCATTTCCTGTCGGCAAAGACCCTGCGCAACGGCCAGCCGGCCGCCCTCGCCGTCGACCTGATCGACTTCATGGACGCGCTGAAGATCAAGCAGGCCGTGCTCGGCGGCTATGACTGGGGGGCGCGCACCGCCGACATCGTCTCGGCGTTGTGGCCTGAGCGGGTCAAGGCGCTGGTATCGGTCAGCGGCTACCTGATCGGCAACCAGGCCGCGGGCAAGAACCCATTGCCGCCCAAGGCCGAGTTGCAATGGTGGTACCAGTTCTACTTCGCCACCGATCGCGGCGCCGCCGGCTATGCGAAAAACACCCACGACTTCGCCAAGTTGATCTGGCAGATCGCCTCGCCAAAATGGGCATTCGACGACGCCACCTTCGACCGCAGCGCCAAAGGCCTGGACAACCCCGACCACGTCGCCGTATCGATCTTCAACTATCGCTGGCGCCTGGGGCTGGTGCAGGGAGAGAAAAAATACGCTGCGCTGGAGCAGAAACTCGCCACCGCCCCGTCCATCAACGTGCCCACCATCACCATGGAAGGCGACGCCAACGGCGCGCCGCACCCGGCCGCAGAGGACTATGCCAAACGCTTTACCGGCAAGTACGAATACCGGCTGATCAGCGGCGGCATCGGCCACAACCTGCCGCAAGAAGCACCGCAAGCCTTTGCCAAGGCTGTGATCGATGCGGACCACCTGTGATGAAGCGCCTGCATCTTGCTGCACTCGCCGCTGCAACAGCTGCCGTGGTGGCCACCGCTACCGGGTTCGCCTTTGGCGGCCCGGCTACCAGCGAGCCTTCGCCGATCTACGGCGTGACCATTCCCGACGGCTACCGCCAATGGGAGCTGATCGCGCCGGCACAGGAAGCCGACCCGCTGAATGAACTGCGGGTGGTGCTGGGCAATAAAGTGGCGCTCAAGGCGTACCGCGAAGGCACGCTGCCCTTCCCCGACGGCACTGTGCTGGCGAAACTGGCCTGGAAGCACGTGCAATCGCCCGAGTTCAAGACCGCGTCGATTCCCGGCGCGGCGACCACAGTGCAGTTCATGGTCAAGGACTCGAAGAAATACGCAGCGACCGGAGGCTGGGGCTTTGGACGGTTCATCAATGGCAAGCCGGTGGACCAGGCGCAGCATGAGACGTGCTTTGCCTGCCATCAGGCGCTGGTGAAGAACCACGATTATGTGTTCACCCGGCTGGCGCCTTAGCGCAATAGCCCTTTTCAACAACAAACGCCGTGGCGCTCACGCCCGGCTTCAGGCCCAACTCGGCCACCGCGTCGCGGGTCACGATGGAAAACACCTTCGAACCGCCCGCCAACTGCTCGCCGCCGGGCAGGGTCAACACCACTTCGGCATTGACCGCGCCGTGCTGGACCTGGCTGACCTGGCCTTTGAATACGTTGCGTGCACTGACTTTCATGGAAACGGTTCTTGTCTTGACCTGTAGGTTGGGAATTGCCGCGCATGGTTAAACGTTGCGTTGTGTAAAAACAACTGTAGCGCCCTGCTCTGGCTGGAACCCCACGCCAATAAAGAAGGCCGCCCAATGGGCGGCCTTCATCTGGAGCAGTTACCGACGACTGATTAAAACAGCGCGTAGGTGTAGTTGAAGATCAGGCGAGTCTGATCCTGGTCGGCGGTGCCGGTGTTATGGCCGTGGTAGCTGCCGGTACGGAACGTAGTACCGAAGCCTTTCAGCGGGCCTTCCTGCACGACGTAATCAAGACGGAAATCGGTTTCGCGTTCCGACTGATCGCTGCCACCGGCAACCTTGGCCTTGATGTCGCTGCCGTTGAGGTAGGCAATCGAGGCTTTCAGGCCCGGCACCAGGGTTCTGAAGTCATACAGGTACTGACCGAAATTGACCTGCTCGCCCGCACGGGAGAACTGGCCAACCACCGCGTCGGTGAACAGGTAGAAGTCGGAGCCGGCCGCGCCTTGGGCGGTTGGATCGGCGATGCTGCCCTGGTTGACCCAGACGAAGCCACCGTCATCACTCACGCCGATATGGCCGAGCATCAACTGGCTGCCGCCCAACTGATAGGTGAAGGCAGCACTGTAGGTTTTGTTGTCGACTTCACCGGCGTGCTTGGCATAGCCGCCGTTGTTGTTGAACGCATAGCCGGCCGAACCGTTTTTGCCGTCGCTGGTGCTGTCGAAATAACGCAGGTCGGTCTTGAACGACTGGTCATTGCCCAACGGCAATACGTGGACCAGGCCGAAATAGTTCTGTTTGTAGAAGTCTTCCAGGTTGGCGTAGTAGTACTGCAACGTCAGGTTTTTAGCGATGACGTTGTCAGAAGAACCAAACGGCTGGTAGTCGACACCACCGAAACGGAAGCTGTCGCTGTCGCGAGTGGCACCGGCCACGCTCAAGCCCGTGGAGTTGCTCGATGCACGACCTTCAGCCTTGTTCAGCTCGCCGCCGGTGAAGGTGACGTTGGGAATGTCCTTGGAGGTCAGGATGCCGCCGTCAAAGGTCTGCGGCGCGGCACGGCTGTCGTTGGACACCAGGATCGGCAGGATCGGCGCCAAACCACCGCCCACGTGCAATTCAGTCTGGGAAATACGGAATTTAACGTTGCCGGCTGCGCGACCGAAGCTGTCAGCAGGCTCGGTGCCGTTGTTCTTCACCGGGAAGAAGCTGTTGCCGTTACCCGACAGGCCATTGCCCGCTGCGTGGCCATCGCCACCGTCCAGGCGCAACGCGCCGAAAGCCATCACGTCGAAACCTACGCCGACGGTGCCCTGGGTGTAACCGGATTTATAGTCGAAACGCAGTACTTGAGCCGCTTCCCGCAGGTCGTTCGCCGTGCCGGAGTGAACGTCGGCGTTGTAGTACATGGTGCGCGAACTGATCGAAGAATGACTGTCTTCGAGGAAGCCGCTATGGCCGTCACCCGTGCCAAGTGAGCCAAGACCAAAGCCGTCTGCGCTGGCGTGTTGTGCAAGGACAGCCGCCGTGATGGCCAACGCTAATGTAGAGAGTTTCATTTACTGCGCCCCTGTGAACATTATTTTTTTACTGTCCTTCGAGCGAATACCGTTGCGGCCCTGCAAACGCTGCGGATTGTGGCATGGGGCCGATGGCGCAGAATGTGAAATTTTTGTCATGTACCGATGAAAAAACCGTCATGAAAAGGCCGTACAAGCCGGCCTTTTTCGAGGGTTGAATGGCCTGCGGTTGTACGACAACCGCTACTGCACCGTGCGCTGATCAGGCAGGAGTCGGTGGCGAAAATGCGAGAAATGGTAGGCAACCGCCAGCCACATAAACCATGCAGGCATCACGCAAAGGGCCAGGCGGGTATCTGGGCGAAGTGCCAGCAGGCAAAGTACGAACGCCAGGAAGCCAAGTGAAACCCACGCCAACGGCACGCCACCGGGCATTTTGTAGAGGGATTTTTCATGTAGCTCAGGGCACTTTTTCCGATAGGCGATGTAGGACGCCAGGATGGTCGACCAGGTAAAGATCACCAGGATCGCCGAAACAGTGGAGACGATGGTAAAGGCCGTCATCACTTCCGGGACTATAAACAGCAGCAACAAGCCCAGCAGCATCAGGAAGGTGGTAAACGCCAGGCTGATAAACGGCACGCTGTTTTTCGACAGTCGTCGGAATATCCCGGGTGCGTCTCCCAGGTCCGCCAGGCCGAACAACATGCGACTCGCCGAAAACACCCCGCTGTTGGCCGAAGAAGCCGCTGAGGTCAGTACCACGAAATTCACAATCCCGGCGGCGGCGGGAAAGCCGGCTACCAGGAACAGCTCGACAAAGGGGCTCTTGCTGGGGGACACCTGCTCCCAGGATGTCACCGCAATGATGCAGGCCAAGGCCAGCACGTAGAACAGGATGATCCGCAGCGGAATCGAGTTGATTGCCTTGGGCAGTGTCTTCTCCGGCGAACGGGTTTCGGCCGCCGCCGTGCCGATCAACTCGGTACCGGCAAACGAGAAGATCGCCATCTGGAACCCGGCAAAGAAGCCGAACACGCCATTGGGAAACGCCGCCTGTTTATCCAGCAAATGATTCAGGGAAGCCGTGACGCCGGTGGGCGACACAAACGAGCTGGCAATCAACACCACGCTCACACTGATCAGGGTCACCACGGCGATGATCTTGATGATCGCAAACCAGAACTCCACCTCGCCGAACAGCCGCACCGTCAGCACATTCAAGGCAAACAGGGTCAGCAGCATTGCAATCGCCGGTATCCAAGCCGGCACGTGCGGGAACCAGTACTGGAAAAAGCCCCCGACCACCACCGCATCCCCCACCACCGCCACGCTCCAGCTCAGCCAGTACGACCAGCCAAGAAAAAACGCCGCACGCGGCCCCAGGTAGGCACCGGCAAAGTCGGCGAAGCTCTTGAAGTTCAGGTTGGACAGCAGCAGCTCACCCATGGCGCGCATCACGAAATACACAAACAGCCCGATGATCATGTAGATCAGGATGATCGAGGTGCCGGACAGCGCGATGATCTTGCCCGACCCCATGAACAGGCCGGTGCCGATCGCACCGCCCATGGCCATCAGTTGGATATGGCGGTTGTTGAGGGTGCGTTGCAAAGCGGGCTTTTCAATCAGCCCGGGCACGGTTGTTTTCATCACAAAACCTCTTGTTATGTTTTTGAGTTTTGGCAGAAAAAAGTCAGGCGTTGTTTATTGTTGGAATGGCATCGGGGTCAGGCGTGTTTGTTCTCGAAACCGTGCAGCACGTTGACCGCGTTGATGCCGATTTCATCGACCATGTAGCCGCCTTCCATCACAAACAGCGTGGGCACGCCGACGCTGGCGATGATCTCGCCGATGCCGAGGAAGTCGCGGCTTTCCAGCAGGAAATGACTGATGGGATCGTCCTTGAAGGTGTCGACGCCGAGGGAAATCACCAGCACTTGCGGCGAGAACGTTCTGAGTTGATTGCAGGCGTCGAGCAACGCTTCTTTGTAGGTGCTCCACCCAGTGTTTTTCGCCAGCGGGTAGTTCAGGTTGAACCCCTCGCCCGCCCCGGCACCGCGCTCGGCACTGAAGCCCGAATAGTAGGGATACGACACGGACGGATCGCCATGCAGCGAGACGAACATCACGTCATTGCGGTTGTAGAAGATGTTCTGCGTGCCGTTGCCGTGATGGAAATCCACGTCCAGCACCGCGACCCGTTTGGCGCCTTGGGTGATCGCCTGTTGCGCGGCAATGGCTGCGTTATTCAGGTAGCAATAACCGCCCATGTATTCCCGCGCCGCATGGTGGCCCGGTGGCCGGCACAGGGCGAAGGCGCTGTCGTGGCCTTCATCAATCAATGCCAGGCCGGTGAGTGCGATATCGGCGCTGGTCTTCACCGCTTCCCAGGTGGTGCTGGTGATCGGTGAACCGGCATCCATCGCGAAAAACCCGAGCTTGCCGTCGATGAATTCCGGCACCTGCTCATTGGCCAGGTCCCGCACCGGCCACACCAGCGGCAAGGCGTCATGGGCACGGCCAATCGCCGTCCATTCGGCCCAGGCGGTTTCCAGGAAGGACACGTAGCGTTCGCTGTGGGCATTGACGTAACAGGCCCGGTCGAACGTGCGCGGCACGATGATATCGCCCAGCCCAACGTGCTTGACCCGATCACGCACCGTGTCGGCGCGGCTGGGTTGTTCGAAGGACGGCTTGAGCACGCCATCCTTGAGTTCGGTGCCATGGTGCAAACGATGAGAGTCGCTGAAAACAGTCAACATGAAAGACATCCACCCGTGAAAGACAGGTGATTATTTTGTTCTGGCTGCGGTGGGCTTTCTTTGCTTTTACATGCGCCGATGCTAACGTAATCGGGAATTTTTACCCCAAATAGCCGCTATGAAGAAAAATAAAACCAGACAGGTCGCACTCGACGACACCGATCTCGCCATCCTCGCCTTGCTGCAGGAAGACGCGAGTATTTCCAACGCCGAACTCAGCGAGCGCCTGTCACTGAGCCTCACTCCATGCTGGCGACGGCGCAAGCGGCTGGAGGAAGAAGGCGTGATCAAGGACTACCAGGCCAACCTCGATCGCAAGATGCTGGGCCTGGAGATCATGGCGTTTGTGCATGTGCGGTTTGCCGTGCATTCCGACCATACGCCAGAGGACTTTGAGGCGGTGATCAAGGAGCTGCCACAGGTGCAGTCCTGCCACAAGATCACCGGGGATGCGGATTATCTGCTGCAGGTGCTGGCGGAGGATCTGGACGCCTACAGCGATTTTGTGGAGAGCGTGTTGCGGCGGCAGTTGGGGATTGCGTCGATTCAGTCGAGCCTGGCGTTGCGGGAGGTGAAGGCGACAAGTCGGGTGGCCATTCCGGGGCGGGTGGGGAAGTGATCCGATGCAAATACTATTGTGGCGAGGGAGCAAGCTCCCGTTGGACTGCGTAGCGGTCCTGTCGTTGGAGGCGCTTCGCACCCCCAGCGGGAGCAAGCTCCCTCGCCACAGGCTGTGTGTTGTCCGAAGACATCTGACGGCTAGTGCAGGGACTGCTGCAGGAACTCGCTGATCAGGCTGAGTACCTGCTGCTGGATCTGCGGCTTGGGACGAGCACCCTTGGCATCCAGGCAAATGAAGCCTTCGCCGGGGTCGCTCTGTTCAATCCGCTCCACCGCGCCCGGCTTGCAGATGGGCAGGAAGCTGAAGTGCGTGGCGTCGCTGATTTCCACGTAGCGCGAAGTCTTCTGCGGCAGGCGCTTGGCCAAGTCGGCCGACTCGAGTGCGGCGGGCAATTCCGGCGATGGCGTGCCCGCCGCAATCACCAACGTGGGGCGGTTCAGCACCGCGAGGCTGGCATCGCTGAAGCCGCGGGCGAATCCCAGGTCCAGGGAAACAATGGCCGCCACGCGCGGGTCGCTCAAGTCACCGGCCAGTCGCTGCCTCGCCTGCTCGGTACGACCAACCTCAAGTTGTTCGTAGGCCTTGCAAGGGGCAATTTCCGGATGCAACTTGCAGTCCTCGGTAAAGCGCTGCGGATCAAAGCGGGCACCGCCGACTTCGAGTGCGGTCCAGCCACCGAGGGAGTGCCCGACGACGGCGATCTTGCGCTGGGCCACCGCGCCGAAGCGTTTCGGCTGGGCAATCACGGCATCAATCACCCGATGGATATCGAGGGGCCGTTTCCACAGCTCGGAAGCGGCCGGCTGTGTGCGGTCCTTGCTGGTGGTGCCGGGGTGGTTGGGCGAGGCGACGATATAACCCTGCCCGGCCAACGCACTGGCGAGCCAGGACTGGTTGATCCAGTTGCCGAAGATGCCGTGGGAGATCACCACCAACGGATGCTCGCCGGCAGCCGGTGCGGCGTCCTTCAAGGCCGGCGCGCCGACAAACACCGGATTGTCAGCAATCAGTTCTGGTGTGCCGGAAGCATGGGTCGGGTACCACACCGCCACCTGCAACGGCCTGCCGTGCTCCGCGTCGGGAATCACTATTTCCTGGAAGCCGATCCGAACCTCATTGGCCTGGGCCAGACCGGTTACAACCGTCAACAACAGCGCAGCACACAGCGTTTTCATCCTTGAGTTCCCTAAGTGGCTAAGCGCCATATTCTGGCATGCCCGTAATGGGAAAGCAGGTGGGAAATCAATGCGCGTATAAATCATCAGGCTATGGCAACTATCCGAATGGTACGACTACCATGTAGTCACACTCCTTTCAGATAGCCCCCAATGATCAAAGCCAGCCTGCGTAGTCACCTGACCCTCTGGTTTGCCGGTTTGTCGCTGCTCACCCTGGTGAGCGTAGGGTTCTACGTTGGGCACATCGCTACCGAGCAACTGAAACTGGCCAGTGGCAATGCCTTGTTGAGCACTGCCCGCTCCACCGCCGCGCTATTGGCGGTGCAGCTGCGTGAACGCCAGCTCGAAGTGTCGCTGCTCAGCCGCGCACCGCTGTTCAGACGGGGCAACCTGGACGATCCGGACATACTGACCTCCATGGAACAACGCACCCAGTCCCGCGCCGAGTACGCGTGGATGGGCGTCGCCGACACCGACGGGCGTGTGCGCCAGGCGGTGAATGGGCTGCTGGTCGACCAATCCGTAACGGCACGGCCCTGGTTCCAGGCCGGTTTGCAGGGCAACTACACCGGCGATCCCCACGAGGCGGTACTGCTTGCCAAGCTGCTGCCGGGCTCCAACGGTGAGCCCTGGCGCTTCATCGACTTTGCCGCACCGATTCGCAATGCCGGGGGCCAGGTGATCGGCGTACTGGGGGCTCACGCCCATTGGACGTGGGTGACACAAATTGTCGAAGCGGCCAAAGGCAATACGCCGGACATCGAGGCGCTGATCATCGACAACGACGGCAAGGTGCTCTACCCGGAACAACTGGCCGGGCAGCAACTGCCCCAGGACCGCCTGGCCAATGACACCGGCTGGTCGGTCGACAACGGCTACGTGACCAGCGCCGTGGCGGTGCCCAGCCCGTCGAATTCCAGCCTGACCTGGTACATCGTGATGCGCCAGCCGCTGGAAATCGCCCTGCACCCTGCCCGCGTATTGCTCTACAAACTGCTGCTGTTGGGCGTCATTGCCGCGGTGATTTTCGGCTTCGTGGCGTATTACCTGGCGTCGTACCTCAGCCGGCCCATCGAAGAGCTCGCGCGTTCAGCCAAGCAGGTCCAAAACCAACAGCCTGGCGCGTATTTCCCTCAAGACCATTTCGTACTGGAAATCGCCCAGCTCGGGCGCTCCATCAAGGGCATGACCCAATCGCTGCTTGGCAAAGAGCGCGAACTGCAGGACACCAATGCGTCCCTGGAAGCCACCGTCGCCCAGCGTACTGCCGCCCTCACCCAGGCCAATGCCGAGCTGTTGAACCTGGCCAGCCATGACGCCCTGACCGGCGTCTACAACCGTCGGCGCTTCGATGAAAAACTGGCGGAGTACAGCCTGCTGTTCCAGCGCAGCGGGCGCGCATTTGCCTTGCTGCTGATCGACGTTGATCATTTCAAGCGGATCAACGATACCCATGGGCATGCCGTCGGGGACGATGTACTGCGCCAGCTCGCGCAGTTGATTCAGGACGCCACCCGCGCCACTGACTTCGTCGCCCGTTACGGCGGTGAAGAGTTTGCGGTGCTGTTGCCGGAAATCGAAGCGCCGGACAGCCCGGATGTGGTGGCCGAGAAGATTCGCGCGGCAATTGCCGGAGCGCATTTCGAGACCGTTGGGCAGGTCACGGTGAGTATTGGCGTCGGGCTCGTTGAAGCTTCGGACAGCGACACCACAGTGCTGATCAAGCGTGCGGATCAGCAGTTGTATCGGGCCAAGTCGTCGGGGCGTAATCGCGTGGCGTGACGGTGTAGTGCGTCATGAGCCTTTCCAGAAAGCCACAACGCTCTTGATTAAATATCGACAGCCGCGCGCCCATGACCGTAATCTGCCCCACGAACGATGAACACAACGTATGCAGGTCATCAATGGCTGAGGTGCTGGACCGTTTCGACCAATGGCTGGCTCGGTTCGGCAAGCGTTAGGTTCATCTGGACTCGGGAGATGACGATTTCCAGGGCTTTATCATCGATGCTGAACAGGTCGCGGCAACCATCGAGCTGGCGCGTGTCGCCGGTATCAACGCCAGTCTTGAGAGTTTCTGATTTCAGGTAAATATCCATGTCCATCACCGACAACCTGCTCGCCTTCACCTTCGCCGCCACGTTGCTCACGTTGACGCCCGGACTGGACACGGCCTTGGTATTGCGCACTGCAACGGTGGAGGGCAAGCAACAAGCCTTGCGCGCCACCCTGGGTATCAATGCCGGCTGCCTGCTGTGGGGTGCAGCGGTGGCCTTTGGGCTGGGCGCGTTGATTGCCGTGTCCGAGGTGGCCTTCAACGTATTGAAGTACTGCGGCGCGGCTTACCTGGCGTGGCTGGGCTTGAACATGCTGGTGCGTCCGCGCAGTTCGCTGGCGTCCGTCGAGGCCGATGGAAAGCCCGGCGCCAACTGGTTCCTGAAAGGCATGATGGGCAACGTGCTCAACCCCAAGATCGGGATTTTCTACGTGTCTTTCCTGCCGCAGTTCATTCCCCAGGGGCATCCGCTGGTGGCGTGGACGTTCGGGCTGGTGAGCATCCACGTGGTGATCAGCCTGGCCTGGGCACTGATACTGATCGGTGCCACGCAGCCATTGGCCGGTGTGCTGCGGCGTGAAAAGGTGATCAAGTGGATGGACCGCACCACCGGCATGATATTCGTGCTGTTCGCGGCCCGGCTGGCCTTCAGCAAGCGCTGAAGTCAGCGCCGGTCCCGATGCCGTACCAGGCCTTCCAGGGTAAACCGCGCCTGCATCAGCACCACATCCCGCACCAGTTCCATTTCCTTCTGGCTCACTTCGGTCCAGTTCAAGGCGGAGAGCAGCTTGGGTTTCTGCACCCGAAACGCCAGGCCCTGGGTGAACAGCGCCATCGAGTGGATCACCGTGCGTTCGTCATCAACGGCAAGGCCGGCAACGCGCGCGATCAGCAGGCGGATCACGTTGGCGATGCGCGCCTTGAAGCGTTCCTCGAACGCCATGGTCGCGCTTTCAGGGCAGAGCCCGGCTTGATGGCGATCAAGAAACGCCCGCCACGCGGTGGTCTGGGGACTGTCCTGGATCGTTGAAACCACCGCGCCGAGAATGCCCAGTGAGGCGTCGATCAACCTCTGATCGTCGACCCCGGGATCGGCCAGCGCACCTTCCGCGGCTTCAACGGTAGGCGCCATCTTCTGCCACAACAGCGCGATCAAGTGCTCGACGCATTCCAGGTACACGCCTTCCTTGCCATCGAAGTAGTACTGGATCGCGGGCGCATTGACGCCGGCAGCATTCGCGATGTCTCGCGTGGACGCGCCGTCGTAGCCACGCTCGCCAAATACCTCGACAGCCGCCTCGATAATGCGTGCGCGGGTTTCTTCACCCCGCTGATAACCCCCTTCGGCGGCCGGTTTGTGTCGTGCCATGTGCCACTCCATTTTTTTAACGTAACCAAAATATACCAGTTGACAAAAATTCGCGAAAAAACGAATTTATTCCAACTGATATAAAACTGGAGTGACTTGATGTCCGCTGCACCTCCCTCTCCTCAGGTCATTCCTGAAACCACCGTCAACGGCCAACGTGGCAAAGCCCGACGGATTCTACTGTCACTCGCCGGCGTGGCGCTGTTGGCCGGGCTGGCGTGGGGCGCCTGGTGGTGGCTCACCGGGCGCTTTATCGAGACCACCGACGACGCCTATCTGCAAGCCGACAGCATCAGCGTGGCGCCGAAAATCAACGGCTACGTCGCCGAGGTGCTGGTGGCCGACAACCAGAACGTGAAGCGTGGCGACGTGCTGGTGCGCCTGGATGCGCGCAAATACCAGGCAGTCAGTGACGAAGCCTCGGCGACGATTGCGGCCCGCGAGGCCGACTTTGCCAAGGCCCAGGCCGACCTCGTGCAACAGGACTCGACCATCGCCGAAGCCCGCGCCCAACTGCAAGGCGCCCAGGCCGACGCCCAGCACGCGCAAACCGAAGTCGCACGTTATGCGCCGCTGGCGCGTTCCGGGGCCGAGCCGGAAGAACGCCTGGCGCAGCTCAACAACCAACTCGCCCAGGCCCGCAGCACCGTGGCCGCCAAGCAGGCCGCGTTGCGCTCCAGCCAGACCCGCTACGGCACCCTCGAAGCCCAGCTCAAGCAAGCCCAGGCGCAACTCGGCGTGGCCAAGGCCAGCGAGGCCCAGAGCCAGCTGGATGTGGACGACGCGGTGATTCGCAGCCCGCTCGATGGCCGCGTCGCTGATCGCGGTGTACGCGTCGGCCAATACGTGCAGCCAGGCACACGCTTGTTGACCGTGGTGCCGGTGAGCGCGATCTACCTGACCGCCAACTACAAGGAAACCCAGATCGGCGAGATGCGCGCCGGGCAGACCGTCACCGTGCATGTGGACGCACTGCCAGGCCATGATATTCAGGGCCACATCGACAGCCTGTCCCCCGGCACCGGCGCCCAGTTCGCGTTGCTGCCGCCGTCCAACGCCACCGGCAACTTCACCAAGATCGTGCAGCGCGTACCGGTGCGGATTTCCCTGGATGTACCGGATGACAACGTGCGCCAGGCACTGGTGCCCGGCTTGTCCGCCACCGTGGAAGTCGACACCCGCACCCACAAGGCAGACGCCAACCATGGCTGAAGCCATCTTGACCGAAGTGCCCGCGGACAAACCGCGCAACGCTTCGCTGACCGACTGGATCGCAGTCGCCGCCGGCTCGCTGGGCGCGTTGCTGGCGACCCTGGACATCTCGATCACCAACTCGGCGCTGCCGCAGATCCAGGGCCAGATCGGCGCGACCGGTACCGAGGGCACGTGGATCGCCACCGGTTACCTGATGTCGGAAATCGTCATGATTCCCCTCGCCGCCTGGCTGACCCGGGTATTCGGCCTGCGCCGGTTCCTGATCGGCACCGCGTTGATGTTCACGTTTTTCTCGATGTTCTGCGGGCTCTCCTCAAGCCTCGGCGCGATGATCGCCGGGCGTATCGGCCAGGGTTTTGCCGGCGGCGCGATGATCCCGACCGCGCAGACCATCGTGCGCACCCGCCTGCCTGCCCATCAGTTGGCAATCGGCACCACGATGTTCGGCATGACGGTGATCCTCGGCCCGCTGCTGGGCCCGGTGATTGGCGGCTGGCTCACGGAAAATATCAACTGGCGCTGGTGCTTCTTCATCAACTTGCCCGTCAGCATTACCTTGATCACCTTGCTGATCACCGGCCTGCCCAGCGACCGCATGAACCTCCAGCAATTCATCAAGGCCGACTGGCTGGGCATCATTGGCCTGGCCATGGGCCTGAGTTCACTCACCGTGGTGCTGGAAGAAGGCCAGCGCGAACACTGGTTCGACTCGAAGTTGATCATCTGGTTGAGCATCACGATGGTGATCGGCTTCTTCCTGATTGCCGTCGGGCAAGTCCGCTCGAGTACGCCGATCCTGCGCCTGCAACTGGTGCTCAACCGCAGCTTTGGCAGCGTGCTTCTGATCGCCACGGCGGTCGGCGCCGGGCTCTATGGCACGGCGTACCTGGTGCCGCAGTTCCTCGGCATCCTGTCGGGCTATAACGCGCAACAGTCGGGTTCGATCATGTTGCTGTCGGGGATTCCGGCGTTCCTGCTGATGCCGATACTGCCGCGAATGCTTGGCCGCCTGGACCTGCGGATGATGGTCGGAGTGGGTTTGTTGATGTACTGGGCCAGCTGTTTTCTCGACACCCAGCTCACCGCCCAGAGTGTCGGCCATGATTTCTACGGGTCGCAGATCCTGCGGGGCTTCGGGCAGATCCTGGTGATGATGCCCCTCAGCCAACTGTCGATGCGCTCGGTGGAAACCCGCGATGCGGGTGACGCGGCCGGGCTCTACAACATGTCACGCAACCTCGGCGGCACCTTGGGGCTGGCGCTGCTCGGCGTACTGATGGACCGGCGCAGCCACTTCCACGACGACATGTTGCGCGAAGGCATCCAGGCCAACACCCAGTTGACCCAGGATCAAATGGCGAGCGATACCGCCAGCTACCTGGCGCAAACCGGCGACCCGTCCACCGCCTCGCTGCAGGCCCTCAGTCATCTGGCCAACGACATCGCCCAACAAGCGGCGGTGATGGCCTACAACGACGCGTTCTACGTGCTGGGACTCGCCATGCTGGCGTGCCTTCCCCTGATCTTCATCCTGAAAAAGCGCGCGGCGCAGGCAGGCCAACGAACATGATTTATCGCTCACTTCCCTTGCTCTTCACCGTCGGCCTGCTGACGGCGTGTACCGTGGGGCCGGACTACCAGGGCGCGCCGGATGCCGCGCCAAAGACCCTCGCGGCCGGGCGCTTGCCCCACGCCGACATAGGCCTGCCGCGCACACCCGCGGTCGCCCAGTGGTGGCAAGCCCTGGGCGATCCGCAGCTCAACCAATTGGTGGCCCAGGCCCTGCAAAACAGTCCGGACATGGCGACCGCCCAGGCGCGCCTCAAGCAATCGCGAGCCAGCCTGAGTGGCGCCAACGCCAACGCCCTGCCCAAGATCACCGGCGATGCAGCGATGCTGAAGCTGCGCTCCCCCGACACCTCGGCGCTGGGTGGCAGCAGTGGCGGTGGTCGCGGGCCATTGAGCCTTTACCTCGCCGGCTTTGATGCCAGTTGGGAGGCCGACCTGTTCGGCGGCACCCGGCGTGCAATCGAGGCGGCCCAGGCGGAAAACGACGCCTCGCAGGCGCAACTGGCCGATGCCCAGGTGCAACTGGCAGCCGAGGTGGTGCAGACCTATGCCGACGTGCGTGACCAGCAGGCGCGACTGGCACTGGTGGACGCCAGTGTCGAGATTGAGGAACAGGCGCTGGACCTGACCCAGCAGCGACGCAGCCGTGGCGTGGCCTCGCAGTTACAGCTGGAGCAGGTCCTGACACAGGCCGAAAACACCCGGGCCCAACGCCTGCCGCTGCAAGCGTCAATCGTCGAGGCGATTGACCAGTTGAACCTGCTCTGCGGCCTGGAACCGGGCGAGCTGGACGCGAGCCTCAACACTCCCCGCGCCCTGCCCGCTATCCCTAGCCAGGTACCCTTTGCCGACCCGGCGGCGATCCTGAAAGCACGCCCGGATATCCGGGTGGCCGAGCGCCAACTGGCTTCCAGCAACGCGCAGATCGGCGAGAAAACCGCCGACTGGTTTCCCAAGCTCAGCCTGATGGGCGACTTGTCGTTCTCGGCGGCCGATCCCGGGCACCTGGCGCGCAAGGACAGCGGCACCTGGCTGCTGTTGCCGCGGCTGACCTGGAACGCATTGGATTTCGGCCGGGTGGCGGCCAGTGTCAAAGGTGCGCAAGCCGGGCGCGACGAGGCCCTGGCCCATTACAAAAGCGTGGTGTTGAGTGCGTTGCGTGATGCGGATGTGGCCCTGGCGCGGTATGGCAACCAGCGGCAGAACGTGGTGCTGCTGCGTAACGTGGAATCTTCGGCAGTACGGGCTGCGGACCTGACGCGCCAGCGTTATAAGGCAGGTACGGCGAGCACGCTGGATTGGCTGGACGCGGAACGTACGCGGTACCAGGCGCAGGAAAGCCGGATTTCCGGGGATGCGCTGTTGCTCAAGGACTTTGCGTCATTGCACAAGGCGCTGGGGTTGGGATGGACGTTGTGACAAATAACCCGAGTGACCACTGACCTGTGGCGAGGGGGCTTGTCCCCCGTTGGGCTGCGCAGCGGCCCCAAAAAAGAGGGACTGCTACGCAGTCCAACGGGGGACAAGCCCCCTCGCCACAACAAGCCCTCTCACCACAGGTACGGTGTCAGCTTTTAATTGGCCGTATTGGCCCGCGCCGCGTGCAGCTTCTTGTAGCTGTCGATCAACCGCAGGTGCCGGTCCAGCCCTTCCAGCTTCATGCTCGTCGGCGTCAAACCATAGAACCGCACACTGCCATTCACCGACCCAATCGCCGCGTCCATCCGCTCGTTGCCAAACATCCGGCGGAAATTCACTTCGTAGTCCGCCAGTTCCAGGTCTTCGTCCAGCTCCATCTCCAGCACCGCATTCACAGCCTGATAGAACAAGCCGCGCTCGACGGTGTTGTCGTTGTACTGCTGGAACATCTCCACCAGTTCCTTGGCTTCTTCAAACTGCTGCAGGGCCAGATAAATCAGCAGCTTCAATTCCAGGATGGTCAGTTGACCCCACGCCGTATTGTCATCGAACTCGATGCCGATCAAGGTGGTGATGTCGGTGTAGTCGTCCAGTTCGCTTTCCACCAGGCGCTCAACCAACCCCTTCAATTCCGCTTCGTCGAGGCGATGCAGGTTCAGGATGTCCTCGCGGAAAAACAGCGCCTTGTTGGTGTTGTCCCAGATCAGGTCGTCGATCGGGTAGATCTCCGAATAGTCGGGCACCAGGATGCGGCAGGCGGTCGCGCCGATGTGCTCGTACACCGCCATGTAGACTTCCTTGCCCATGCCTTCGAGGATGCCGAACAAAGTGGCGGCTTCTTCGGCATTGGAGTTTTCACCCTGGCCGGAGAAGTCCCATTCGACGAACTCGTAATCCGACTTCGAGCTGAAGAAGCGCCACGACACCACGCCGCTGGAGTCGATGAAGTGCTCGACAAAGTTGTTCGGTTCGGTCACCGCATGGCCTTCAAACGTCGGCTGCGGCAGATCGTTCAGGCCTTCAAAGCTGCGGCCTTGCAGCAGTTCGGTGAGGCTGCGCTCCAACGCCACTTCCAGGCTGGGGTGCGCGCCGAACGAGGCGAATACGCCGCCGGTGCGTGGGTTCATCAACGTCACGCACATCACCGGGAATTCACCGCCCAGGGACGCATCCTTCACCAGTACCGGAAAGCCCTGGGCTTCCAGGCCCTGGATACCGGCCAGGATACCGGGGAATTTCGCCAGCACTTCCTGCGGTACATCCGGCAGCGCGAATTCACCTTCGATGATTTCGCGTTTTACCGCGCGTTCGAAGATTTCCGACAGGCACTGCACTTGCGCTTCAGCCAGGGTGTTACCGGCACTCATGCCGTTGCTGAGGTACAGGTTCTCGATCAGGTTGGACGGGAAATACACCACCTCGCCATCGGACTGGCGCACGAACGGCAGCGAAACAATGCCGCGTTCTTCGTTGCCGGAGTTGGTGTCATAGAGGTGTGAGCCGCGCAGCTCGCCGTCACGGTTGTAGATGTGCAGGCAATGCGCGTCGAGTATCTCCGGTGGCAGTTCGTCCTTGCGGCCCGGCTTGAACCAGCGCTCGTCCGGGTAATGCACAAACGCCGCGTTGGCGATGTCTTCACCCCAGAACTGGTCGTTGTAGAAGAAGTTGCAGTTCAGCCGCTCGATAAACTCGCCCAATGCCGACGCCAATGCGCCTTCCTTGGTCGCGCCCTTGCCGTTGGTGAAGCACATCGGCGAGTGCGCGTCGCGGATATGCAGCGACCACACGTTGGGCACGATATTGCGCCACGAAGCGATCTCGATCTTCATGCCCAGGCCCGCGAGAATGGCCGACATGTTGGCGATGGTTGTTTCCAGCGGCAGGTCCTTGCCCGCGATGTAGGTGCCCGCGTCGGACGCCGCGCTCGGCATCAGCAATGCCTGGGCATCGGCATCCAGGTTTTCCACTTCCTCGATGACAAACTCCGGCCCGGCCTGCACGACTTTTTTCACGGTGCAGCGGTCGATGGAACGCAGGATGCCCTGGCGGTCTTTATCGGAGATGTCCGCCGGCAATTCGACCTGGATCTTGAAGATCTGGTTGTAGCGGTTTTCCGGGTCGACAATGTTGTTCTGGGACAGGCGAATATTGTCGGTAGGGATGTTGCGGGTTTCGCAGTACAACTTCACAAAGTAAGCCGCACACAACGCCGACGACGCCAGGAAGTAATCGAACGGACCGGGGGCCGAGCCATCGCCCTTGTAGCGAATAGGCTGGTCGGCCACCACGGTGAAGTCGTCGAACTTGGCTTCAAGTCGAAGGTTGTCGAGAAAATTGACCTTGATTTCCATGCGGGATTACCAGAATAGCGAGCAAAATATGGCCGCCATTATCCGGGTTTCGAGGCGTAAGTCTTGTGCTTTCGGGCCTGGCCGATCGTTGGCGATGGGTATCAGCCGTGTTGAAAGTCCGCAATCTGCTGCCACATCGCGATCGGGTTGGAGTACATCGGGAAGTGCCCGCACCGGGCAATCGGCGCCAACCGCACGCCTTGCGCCTGGATATGCGCCAGGTACGACAAATGGGCATTCTGCTCGCCGTACATGAACATGCGCGGGCATTCCAGGCCGAGGAACTTGCCCATCAAGTCGGCGTTATCCGACAGTTCGACCATCGACTGGAAGATCCCCCGCACCGCCCCGGCACGCACCTTGTGCCGCAGGCTCGCCGAATACAGCGCGCTGGCGTAGGCCGGTGCCTGCCGGGTGCGCTCGATAAAGGCGCTGAAAAACGCCGCGGGATCGTCCGCGGGGTAGTCGACGATCTGCCGGCTGAGAAAGCAGTCTTCCGGGGCGATATTGCCTTCGATATCGACAAAGCTCAGCACCCGGCCCGGGAACTGGTGCGCCAACATCAGCGCGGTAAGCCCGCCCATGGAGTGGCCTACCAGATGGAAGCGCTCGATGTTGAAATGCTCCAGCACCTGCAAGGCGGTTTGCAGCAGGAACGAGATGGAGATCTTCGACAGGTCATCGCAATGGCTCTCACCGCAACCCGGGGCGTCATAAGCCAAAAATGGATGACCGTCGAAGGCAGGTTGCTGGACGATGTCGGCGTAGTCTTCCTTGGTCGAGCCAAAGCCATGCAGGAACACGATTGGCGCCAGGGTACCCGCGCGGTGGATCGCGGCGATGTTCAACGGTACATCGTCGACCGTCTGGAGAAGCCGTGTATGGGTGAACGGTTCGGGTGACGACATAGTGTTGATTCCTCGAAAGACGACCGCACTGGACGGATTAGCTGCCCAAAGCCGCCAATTTCAAGGATATTCATACCGGTGTAAATTCCCGATTCAAGAAGGCATTCATAGGCCAATCGTATGAATCATGGCATTGCAGCGTGGTATCTGCAGTACATACAACCACCACGGGGAAGAGCGGCACGATGATCCACGCGATAATGGTCGATGTAGACGGTGTACTGATTAACGGGCGGCCTGCAGATGGCAGGCCTTGGGCATCTGAGATTGAAGCGGATCTGGGCATCAGTAACGCCGATTTGAACCGCGAGTTTTTTGGCCCCTACTGGAGCGACATCATCGTCGGACACTCGGGGCTTGCCGAGCAACTGAAGCTGGCACTGGCGCGACTTACGCCGTCCGTTCCCCACGAAGACTTGATTGCCTATTGGTTTGCAAGTGACGCCAGGCTAAACCGGCCGTTGCTGGAAGCACTCGCCCAACTGCGCGAGAGAGGTACGAAGGTCTTCCTGGCGACCAACCAGGAGCACCTGCGGTCGGCCTACCTGATGGATCAACTTGGCCTCGGCCCGCACGTTGACGGCATCTATTATTCGGCGGCACTGGGCAGTCACAAGCCTGAACGGGACTTCTTTGAACAGACAGCCGCTCTCTCGGGCTTCGCTCCAGAGCAATTGCTGCTGATAGACGACACCCCTGCGAATGTCGTCGCGGCAAGGCAACTGGGCTGGAATGCGGTGCTATGGACAGCGGGCAGCTCCCTGTCTGCGGAACTGGTCAAGCTCCAGGCTGAGGGCGTGAACCTCGCACCGCCCTCATAGGCCTGTTGCGGCCTTACTCAATCACCGCCGATCAGCCACCCAGTTCACAGACAACGACGCCCTACCCCGCACTCAATCCCCACAACACGTCCAACACATGTTGCGTAGGCCGCTCAACCTCCCCGGCGCGATGGGCGATCCCCAGTTGCCGCCACAGCAACGGTTGCAACGGCCGCATCGCAATCCGGGTGTCGTGCAAGGGCGTGGACGCTTCATGGGGCAACAACGTGGCCCCGTAACCGGCGGCGACCAGGCTTTTGATTGCGTCGTTGTAATTCAGCTGAATACGCGCCGTCGGCTGGTAGCCGTCATTGGCAAACCACTCCGAGGTCAGGCGCGAAAGCCGGGTGGTGTTGTCATTCAGGATTAACGGCTGGGCAGCCAGCCAGGCGGGTGTTACCACCTCGGGGCATTCCCGGCGCGCCGGTAAAAATGCCATGACCGGGTCGCGCCGCCAGGGCTCGATCCGCAAGCCCTTCACCGGTGCCTGGGGCAGCGCCACCAGGCCGATCTCCAGGGCGCCCTCGGCCAGCTTCTTCAATGTGTCCTGCGACGTGAGCACCGCCACCTGCACATCAATGGCGGGATGATGTTGGCTCAAGGTTTCCAGGGCTTGCGGCAGCAACTGTGCGATGGCTCCGGTTGAGGCTCCCAGACGCACCCGCCCCGCCAGCCCCTGCACCTGTCGCTCCACGTCTTCAAGCGCCTGCTCGGCATCCGCCAACAAGCGGCGCGCGCGCTCCACCAGGGTTTCGCCAATCGCTGAAGGCTGCACCCGCCCACGGGTACGCGATAGCAGCTTGCCGCCCACTCGCGCCTCCAGGTCGGCGATGTGCAGGCTGACGGTGGGTGGCGCCAGGTTAAGCATGCGGGCGGCCTCGGCGAACGAACCGAGGTCGGCAATCGCCACCAACGTACGCAGGCGGTCCAGGCTGATTTCGCGCATGGGTCAATCCTCGTTCATAAAATCTGAACTTCATCGTTTGGAAATTCAACTTTTCCTATCCTAGCGGCTGGCCGAAGATTGGAACACCTGATTTCCTATCCGAGTGCATCCCATGGCAAATCCTCTTGTATTCATCGACGGCGACCAAGGCACCACCGGGCTACAGATCCATCAACGCCTGCGCGACCGCACCGATCTGCAACTGATCACCCTCAGCCCTGAACACCGCAAGGACCCGCAGCAGCGCGCCGAGATGATCAACGCCTGCGATATCGCGATTCTCTGCTTGCCCGACGACGCCGCACGGGACGCCGTCGCCAGCATCCACAATCCGGCCGTGCGGGTGATCGACGCGAGTTCGGCACACCGCACTCATCCCGACTGGACCTACGGTTTCGCCGAGATGAACCCGCAACAGGCGCAACGCATTGCCACGGCGCAGCGGGTGAGCAATCCCGGTTGCTATCCCACCGGCGCGATTGGTTTGTTGCGCCCGTTGCTTGAGGCCGGGCTGCTGCCCGGGGACTACCCGACGACCATTCATGCCGTCTCGGGCTATTCCGGCAAGGGCCGCGCCGGGGTGCAGGAGCATGAGGGCGCCGACGCCTCACAGGCGCCCGCGTTCCTGGTGTATGGGCTGGGACTGGCACACAAGCATGTGCCGGAGATTCAGCAGCAAAGCGGGCTGACGCAGCCGCCGCTGTTTGTGCCGGCCTACGGGGCGTTCCGCCAGGGCATCGTGCTGACCATCCCGCTGCAACTGCGGCTGTTGGCCCCGGGCGTGGACGCCGCGCGGTTGCATGCCTGCCTGACGCAGCACTACCGCGATACCCGTCACGTACAGGTGCTGTCGATGCAGGCTGCGAGGGAGTTGACCTACCTCGACCCTCAAGCGCTGAACGGCACGGACGATGTGCGTTTGATCGTGTGTGAGAACCACGAGACGGGCCAGGTCCTGCTGGCGGCGGTGTTCGACAACCTCGGCAAGGGCGCCGCAGGTGCCGCCGTGCAAAACCTGGACTTGATGATCAAGCCGAGACCGTAGCGATAAAGGCGCGCAGGTCCGCCAGCATCAACGCCGGCTGCTCCCAGGCCGCGAAGTGACCGCCGGCGGGCATCTCGCTCCAGTGCACGATGTTGAAGGTCTTTTCGGCAAATGAGCGCGGCGGCGGCACGAACACCGGGTCACGAAAGGCGGCAAATCCGGTCGGCACCTGGATGCGGGTGCCGGCCGGGAATTTTGACGATCCCTCAAGGCGCTTGCCGTGATACATCCATGTCGCGGTGACCATGGAAGACGGTGCGAGATACAACATGATGTTGGTCAGCAGTTGCTCCTCGGTAAAGGTGCCCCAGAGATCCGGACTGCCATGGGCGGCAGTGGGCAGATCGGCCCATGTGCCGATTTTTTCGAGGATCCATCCCGCGGCCCCCACCGGGCTGTCGGCCAGCGCGACACCCAGGGTCTGCGGGCGGGTTTCCTGCTGGTGGTTGTAGCCGGTTTCCCAGTCGATGAGCACGTCACGCCGGGCGATGAAAGCCTCCTCCTCCGGCGTGGTCGCAACGGTGCCCTGGGCCAGCAGGTCGGCCATGTTCAGGTGAATCCCCAGTAAGGCTTCGGGCCGATCATGGGCCATCCAACCGGCGATGCCCGAACCCCAGTCACCGCCCTGAACGATGAAGCGGGTTGGCCCGAACAGCCGGGCCATCAGCCCATGCATGAGTTCGCCCGCCCGACGTGGGCCAATCACTCCGGTGATCGGCCTGGAGAATGCAAACCCCGGAAGCGACGGCACGATCACATCGTGTCCGTCAGCCGCCAGCGGTTCCAGCAGCGCCTCGAATTCCAGGTACGAACCTGGCCAGCCATGGAGCAGCAGGATCGGCGGCCTGGAACCGTCGCCCCGCACATGGACGAAGTGCAGGTGCTCGCCCTCAATCTCGGTGATGAAGTTGGGCAATTGGTTGAGGTGTTTTTCGACCCGGCGCCAATCATAGGATTCCAGCCAGTAAGCGACCAGGCGCTGAAGGTCGCGCACGCCTACGCCCGACTTCCACCCTCCCAAATCGGGAAGCTGGGTCCAATCGTAGGCGGCGACTTTGTCGCGGATGGCCACGAGGCGTTCGTCGGGGATATTGATGGTGTAGGGCAAGATCATGGGATTCTCCTGGTGAGTTTCCGTATTACATTGCTTTACGCAATACTGAACCCGACAAAAACCGATGTGAACCCCATTACGCCGCTCAAGGCCTTTGCGAAAAACGCACAAGTGAGTTTCCCGTGGACATAACGGACGAATTGGAAATCTTTACCCTCGTGGCCGAGACCGCGAGTTTCTCGGCGGCCGCGCGTCGCTTGAACCTTGCCCCCTCCTCCATCGCGCGGGTGCTGGACCGCATGGAAGCCCGGCTGGGCGTACGCCTGTTGCTGCGAACCACGCGCTCACTGACCGTGACCCCGGAGGGCGCCGCCTACCTGTCGTGCGCCCGGCGGATCCTCACGGACCTGCGGGAAACCGAACAGCAGATTACCGACCAGAGTTCACCCCGCGGGCGCCTGCGGGTCAGCAGTTCGCTGCTGTATGGCAGGACCTTCGTGATCCCGTTGTTGGGCGAGTTCATTCAGCGTTACCCGGACATCCTGGTGGACATCAACCTGACCGACACCGTGGTCGACATCGCCGCCGGGCAAGCCGACGTCGCAGTGCGATTGGGCCCGCTGCCCGACAGCAGCCTGACGTCCCGCCGGCTGGGCGCCACCCACAAGGTCATCATTGCTGCGCCGAGCTATCTGGCACGACGCGGCACGCCGCAGGTGCCGGAAGACCTGCTGGATCACGACTGCATCGGTTTCAACTTCAAGCGTGCGGCGCCCACCTGGCCGTTTCGCAAGGATGGCCACGACTATTCACTGACGATCAAGGGCCATGTCGAAACCAATAACGGTGACACCCAGGGCCAATTGGCGGCCGAGGGCATCGGCATCGCGCGGGTCTGCGCCGAGACCGTGGCGGACGCCATTCAGGCGGGTCGGCTGGTGCCGCTGCTGGAGGCATTCAATCCAGGCGATGGCGAAGAGATCCATGCCGTGTTCCTCGGCGGTACCCACACGCCGGCGCGGGTCCGGTGTTTTGTCGACTACCTGGTTGAGCGGTTCCAGTAGGCGCGAAATTGCATGATTACTCGGCAACGAGTTCGACGTAGCTCGACTCCCCGCCTCCCGTCGCGCCCGACAACCAGCCCCAGACGAAGGCCAGGGTGGTACGCCCGGCGTCATCCACGCCTAGCGTGCCCCGGGACCAGCCGGCAAGAATCTCGCCCTCGGTGGTCAGGCACTGGTACAGCAACTCGATGGTATCGGGGCCTGTGGCGCGCCCGACTTGATTGCCCATGCGAATCCGGCCGCCCTGGTAGGTGCCCCATATGGCGTTTTCATCGACGTGGTAATGAAACACGGTGCCTGTACCGGACACACCATGGGTGTTGCCCGCGACGATAAACCGGCGGTTGTCCAGGCGTTCGCTGATTTGGCAAAAGGCATTTGGCATTGACAGGCGCTTCCTTGGTCGAGAGGGTTCATTCCGGGGCGCCCAACCTACCTCATATGGCTTTTGTCGGTCATGTAAAACCTGCACAATTGTGGGCTTTCCCGCGACAGGACGTCCCTTCATGCAACGCATCGTGATTCTCGGTAATGCGGGCAGCGGAAAATCCACCCTCGCCCGCGCCCTCGGACAACGCCTGGGCCTGCCCGTGGTGCACCTGGACACCCTGTTCTGGTCGCCCGGCTGGGTCGAGCCCGACGCCGAGCAGTTCCGTACCCGCGTGCGCGACGCCGTTGCCGCCGATGGCTGGGTGTGTGAAGGCAACTATGCGCGGCGCACGTTCGACCTGCGCCTGCCCCGTGCCGATTTGATCATCTGGCTCGACACGCCACGGCTCACCTGCTTTACCCGGGTGATCCTGCGCAGTGCGCTGAACCGCCCGCGCCCGGATATTCCCGCCGGCTGTACCGAGAAACTCGACCGGGAGTTCCTGACATTCCTGAAGTACGTGTGGACGTTTGATCGCGGCCACCGGCCAGGTATCGAGGCGGTGCGGTTGGCGGCAGGCCCGTCGGTGCCCGTGGTGCACTTGCGCGGTGGCCGGCAGATCGCCGAGTTTCTCGAGCGCTTGCCCGCAGCATCTGAAGGCTGCCTTGAATAGAGGGAGCAGGAGCGTTGGCCGCGATAGTGGGTCGTCTTGCCAGTGAAGAAATCATTGATGGCAAGACTTCCACCGCCCTCGGGCCATGCCGTCCTGACAGGTTTTTTCAACTGTAGGATCTTGTTGGCAGCCGCTCCCTCGTGCGACCTGAAGAAGCCCCTATCTGGACCTCAGGTACCGATAGAGCGTCTGCCGACTGATTTCAAAATCACGCGCCAATTTGGATCTACTTTCTCCTGCAGTGGCCCGGTCAATCAAGTTTACAACCTGATTGTCAGACAGCTTTTTCTTGCGACCTCTATAAGTCCCACGATTCTTTGCACTGGCAATTCCCGCCGCCTGTCTTTCCCTCATCGCAGCGCGCTCGAACTCTGCAATCAGCTCCATTACCGCAATGATCGACTCCACGACTTCAAGACAGTCATGCCGGAAAACCAGGTTTTCGTTCAAACACTCCAGCGTGACCTGCTTTTCAATCAACCGGCGAATGATGGCGCACAGCTGCTCCGTGCTTGAAGTCAGCGCTGCCATGCTGTCCACCACCACGGTATCCCCGCACTGCAGGTAGCGGAGTAGCCTTTCCAGGCCTGCAGGATTCGCGGCATTGTCTGCCGGCTCATCGCAAAACACGGCATCAAATACATCGTCGCTTGTTATTTTCTCTACGCCACCCTCGGGCTCTTTTAGAGCGCGCCGAAAATATTTGATGCGATGCAATCTCATGGTGCCTCCTTGGCAATACTTGTACAGCGTCATTTTATACTTGTACAAACTGTAACTAAATCATCAATTCCTTACACCGCACTTGTAACACTGAACCCACCCAAAATACACAGTTGCAAAGAGTTGAACTTCCCTTATCATTTTGAAGCATGGAATTCTAACAAGCTTTTCGCAAAAAAGTCGATTTCGTATTCCTTGAATGCCCCGTGCAATTCAAGCAACCCATATGAGTATCTACTGCTTTACAGCTCCAACAATTGACATGACCGGCTTGACGCGGCTGTTAATTTCTCGATGCAATCAGAGGATGAATGGATGAATGTCTTGGAAGGCGCCATCGAAATTGATCGCCCAACTACCGATCAGGAAAAGATTGATAAGGTAACCCGCAGTATTACCGATCATGGGAACTACCTGCGAAAGCGTTATCCGATCCTGCAGCACCAGGATGCTCTGGGCGCGAGTGTCATGGCGTTTTCCCTGATAGGGATGGTCATTACGGGAGGGCTCTATCTAAAGGGTTTTATCCCCGCATGGATGTGTATTCTGGTCAATGCGCTGCTGACTTCGTTCATTCATGAAATCGAACATGACCTGATTCATCGCCTTTATTTTAGAAAACAGCCGCTGGCCCATAATGCCATGATGCTCTTCTGCTGGCTGGCACGCCCGGGTATGCCCAGCCCGTGGCTAAGACGCAGTCTGCACTTTCATCACCATAAGGAGTCCGGAACTGATTCTGATGTTGAAGCCTGGATCACCACGAGCGGCAGTCCTTGGGGAATACTGCGATTACTGAAACTGGTGGACGGCTTTGTATTTGGTTTTCTAAATGCGGTGTTTGCCCCTGGATGGCGGCAAAAGGTAAAATTGTTAGGCAAGATCATTCGGCTCAATACACCATTCGGGCTTCTGTATTGGGGGTGCTGGCATGTGTTCCTCGGCTACCACCTGTATGTCTGGCTTGGGTCAATTACCGGGATGGAGGTTCACAGTTCAGCTACGACGCTGGAATTAATGGATATCGTCAATAGCGCAGTGGTTATTCTTATAGCGCCCAATATGATACGGCAGTTCTGCCTGTTCTTTATAAGTTCAAATATGCACTATTACGGCGATGTTGCCCCGCGTAACGCATTACAACAAACCCAGGTGATGAACCCTTGGTGGCTGTGGCCGTTCCAGTTGTTCTGTTTTAACTTTGGCAGCACTCACAGCATCCATCACTTCGTGGTGAGAGACCCGTTTTATCTGCGTCAGATGACGGCACCTCATGCTCATAAAGTCATGGCCCAGGCCGGTGTCAGGTTCAATGACTTCGGCACCTACAAACGAGCCAATCGCTTTTCCATGGAGCACTCCCAAACTCGGTCTCGTGGGTGAATTCCTCCACAACCATTATCCGTGTTCGGCAAGTATCAAGGGCCGCACTTCAAATACGAGGACGTTGAGGTATGAAAGCGCAAGGGATATGTGCGAAGCAGTTTGAAGCGGTCAAGCAGGCCTTCGAGGACATGTTCGATGATCCGCAGGAACGTGGGGCCGGCCTGTGCGTGCAGGTAGGCGCAGAGATCGTTGTCGACCTGTGGGCCGGCATGGCAGACCAGGCGGGCACGAAACCCTGGACCCGCGATACGCTGGCCAATACCTTCTGCGTAATAAAACCCTATGTCGCGGTGGCCGTCCTGATGTTGGTTGAGGCGGGCAAGCTGGAGCTGGATGCACCCGTGGCCCGTTACTGGCCCGAGTTCGCCCGGAGCGGGAAAGCAAAGGTCACCCTGCGCCAGGTGATGAACCATACCGCAGGCCTGCCGGCGCTGCGGGGGCCCGACCACAACCCCATGATGTATGACTGGGAGCATATGCTGCGACTGCTGGAGGCCGAGCCGCTGTGGTGGGAACCGGGAACGGACCTGGGCTACGGCACCACCACGTTTGGCTGGATCCTCGGCGAGTTGATTCGCCGGGTGGACGGACGAGATCCCTGTGTGTTTATCCACGAAGAGATTCTCGATCCCCATGAGTTGGACGTGCACCTTGGCGTGAGCGAAGAACACTTTCACCGTATCGCGCGTTTCGACAGTGCCACGGGACGAGTCGGTGACCCTTACTCGCAGGCGTTGCGAACCGTGGTGAAAAACGAGCCGTCGCATATCGCGACGCTCGCCTTCACCAACCCCGGAATGGTGCCCAGACGAACCAGTGACCCTCGCTGGTGGGCCTACCGGCAACCCGCCGTGTGTGGACACGGTTCGGCTCATGGCCTGGCCGGTTTCTACAGTGCATTGATGGCAGGAAACTTTATCGGTCCCGAGCTGCTTACTGAATTCCGCCGTGAGCACAGTCATGGCATGGATCGAGTATGGATGCGCCCCATGCGTTATGGATTGGGTTGCATGCTCGAGCAGCAACGCGACCCGACGGCTTCCCATGCAATGGGCCCGAACACCTTTGGCCATATCGGGCTTGGTGGCCCGATCAGTTTCGCTGATCCCGAAAAACAAGTGAGCTTCGGTTTTGTCACCACGACTTCGGGCAGCCATTCGATGATTGATCCACGCCCCCGCCGACTTTCATCCCTAGTCTATGCGGCGCTTTGAAGGCAAGGGGCGGATCTGTTCATCTGAGGCTTTCAAGGGGGCGCACTACTGCCGAATGCAACGCAGCAAGTTTGTGGCAAGACACAAGTTGCTGATGGCAAAACGAAACCTTCCCCTCCCGGCCAACAATGAGTCATTGGCTTATGAACGAAGGCTGGTACAACGACGACATGATTTATTTATAAATAAATTCATACGCCTCGATATAAGAACCTATATTGTTTGAATGAGCAGTCACCCACACTGCATTCATGCCTGTCTTTCTTTGATCGTTGAATTCCGACTGAGTGGTACAAAGCGCAACCCAGCGCTCAGTCTTTAAATCCTTAATCCGCAGACCCGCCTCACAACGACTGAACTTTCCAACGTAGGGCCCCGGAGTCACCAGCTCGTAAGGTGACGCATACTGAACAATGTCGCCGGGCAACAGGTACGTAATGACGTCATAACTGTGCAAGGACAAAATCAGACCCAGGCAAAAACCACCAAAAAAAGATTCTCCAACACGGTTCGGGTTTCTTACAGCCGGACGATAGTAGGTAGCCCTTGCAGCAAAAAAGAGTCCAACCAGACAACCAATGACTATATAGGTCGTCCACTCGGGAATCGATGGCATTAAAACCGTTCGCATTACAATGCGACCGGCCCAGAGCGTATAAGCAATCCATGTTCCAAATAACAGACACACCACCAACAACAAGGTTCTTTTTTTTGATTTGTTTTCAAATGAAGGATATTCCATTCCCTGCCTACTCTATTTTTAATTCCCGGGAAAAGCGCTTCGTGCTTCACGCCAACTTCCTTTACCCGATTGGCATGCCGGGCATATTAACGAATGAGCGTCATGGTGACCGATCTATTTACCCACGACTCACAGACATGGCCAGAGCGCCATCGGTTCTACCCATTAGCGCAAATTGTTCAACCGCCTCACATCCCTTATCCTCGTGGCCTTACCTGCCAGCGCCCGCCGGAGCCCCCCATGGACCTCGCCACCCTCACCCTCTTCCTCCCGGCCTGCTTCGCCCTGAACATGGCGCCAGGCCCGAACAACCTGCTGTCCGTGAGCAACTCCACCCGCTACGGCTACCGCACTTCGTGCCTGGCAGGCGTCGGGCGACTGCTGGCCTTTGCCGGGATGATCGCCCTCGCGTCCGCCGGGCTGGCGGTGGTGCTGCAAACCTCGGAGTTGTTGTTCTACGGGATCAAGATCCTGGGGGCGGCGTATCTATTTTATCTGGCGTATCAACTGTGGCGGTCCAATCCGCACGCGGAGGCTGAGTCGACGGCGCCCAAGGCGGGCTTGTGGGCCTTGGCGCGACAGGAGTTCCTGGTGGCCGCCGGCAATCCCAAGGCAATCCTGATTTTTACCGCCTTCCTGCCGCAATTCGTCGACCCGGCACGTCCGATCACGCCGCAATTTGCCCTGCTGGGAGCGATGTTCCTGGCGCTGGAATGGTTCGCCATCAGCGCCTACGCCTATATGGGTTTGCATATGCGCCGCTGGTTCGCGCAGCCTCGGGGCAAGCGGATTTTCAACCGCTGCTGTGCGGGGTTGTTGTCGGCCGCCGCGACGGTATTGCTGATGGCGCGCAGGGCCTGAGCACTGCGAAAAACCGGCGAAAACGCTTACAATCGCCGTCTCACCGCAACTCAGGCAGGCCAGTTCGCCCATGGCGCTCGACCCCATCACCATACTGGTCCTCACCATCGCACTGGCAGGCGCCGCCGCGCTGTACCTGGCCGTCGAGTGGCGCAATGTCCGCGAGCCATCGCTGCTGTACTGGACTGCCGGTTTCGCCATCATCAGCGTGGGCAGCACCCTGGCGCTGTTGCGGGCCAGCGGCCTGCTGTTGATCGGCATCTGGTTCGCCAACGGGTTGCTGATCACCGCCCACTGGCTGTTCCTGCTGGGCGTTGCGCGTTTCACCCAGGTGCGCCTGTCTCGCGCCTGGTACCTGATGTTCGTGGCCTGGTTTGCCATGCTGCTGTTGCCGGAAGGACAGTCGTGGTCCAGGGCCATGCTGCTGGCCAACTCGCTGCTGGTTGCCCTGCCGACCCTGCGGGCCAGTTTCCTGTTGCGCCCCCATGGCCGATCACTCAGCGTGGGCGCGGTGCAACTGCGCTATGTGCTGCTGGCCCACGGGCTGTTCTATCTGGCCAAGTCGCTGGTGGCGATCGTGCCGGGGACACTGATCGACCTGACGGCGTTTCGTGGCGAGATCATTCAGGTGTCGCTGGTGGAAGGCGCCATGGCGATCATGCTGATTGCATTGTCGATGACCGGCACCGAGCGCTACCGCCGTGAGGAACAGATTGCACGGTTGGCCGCCCGCGACCCGTTGACCGCGCTGTACAACCGCCGCGCCCTTGAAATGCGCGCGCCGAGCCTGCTGAGCGAGGTCTCGCAGGCCCGGCCGGGTGCCCTGCTGTTGATCGACATCGACAATTTCAAGCTGATCAACGACCTGTACGGCCATACCGCGGGCGACCGGCTGCTGGTGGCCCTGAGCGAGATGATTCGCGCGCAGTTGCCCGATGATTCGCTGGCGGCGCGGTTGGGTGGCGACGAGTTCGTGATCCTGCTTAATGACACCTCGAACGCGCGCATTGTCGCGCTGGGCAGCGCTCTGCGCGAACAGTTTCATCAGGCTGCCTCGCAGGCGTTCGCCACGCCCGAGGCGGTGACATTGAGCATCGGCGCCAGCCTGTTCGACACGCCGCCCGCCAGCCTCGCTGCCTTGATCGAGCAAGGCGACGCGGCGCTGTATGAATCCAAGCGCGGTGGACGCAACCGTATTCGTCTGGTGGACCGGACTGCGGTGGGCGCCGATTGACTCAATCGGTGCATCAACCTTTAAGCGCCGCTTCAATCCCCGCAATATCAATCCTGGTCATCCCCATCATCGCGTCAAACGCCCGCTTGGCCGCTGCCGGGTCGGGATGGGTGATCGCCGCGCTCAGTACACGCGGGGTAATCTGCCATCTCACACCCCATTTATCCTGGCACCAGCCGCAGACGTTTTCCTGGCCGCCATGGCTGACAATCGCGTGCCACAAGCGGTCGGTTTCCGCCTGGTCGTCGGTGGCCACCTGGAACGAAAACGCCTCGTTGTGCTGCACGCCGGAGCCTCCGTTCAGCCCCAGGCAAGGAATACCCATGACGGTGAATTCCACCGTCAATACATCGCCCTGTTTGCCCGCCGGATAATCCCCGGGGGCGTGATGGACCGCGGTCACTGCGCTGTCCGGGAAGGTCCTGGCGTAGAAGTTGGCAGCGTCCAGTGCACTGCCGTCGTACCAAAGGCACACCGTGTTTTTGCTGAGCATGAGTGTTCTCCAGCGTGGAGGTTCGGACTTGCAGTGTAGTACCGCTACCGACAAGAATGCGTTCGCGTCCTGACATGAACCCAAACGGTGCAGAGAATGAGTAATGGTGTAAGGATCGACCCGCGAATCATCCCGGTTCCGCGGTCCATCAGCCCCGAGGCCCAGGCGATGCTGCAACGCATGGTGAACGCCGATGGCGTGCCGCTGAACAGCCTGTACACCCTGCCCGCACCCGATGACCACGCTGGCTGGCGCCGCATGCAAGCCGCAGTTGCCCAACAGTACGCGGCGTCCCAGACGGGACAGACGGCAGACCACGTTGAGACATTCACCGTGGAAGACGCCACGGTGTACCGGGCGACGCCGGCATACGGGGCCGAGTTCGCCTATATCGACCTGCACGGCGGCGCCCTGGTGTTCGGCGGCGGCGAAAACGCCCGCCTCGCCGCCGGCAAGCACGCCGACCTGCACAACCTGACCTGCTACGGCGTGGACTACCGCATGCCGCCTGACCATCCGTACCCGGCGGCACTCGATGACTGTCTGGCCACCTACCGGCATGTGCTGAAGCACCACACCCCGGACAAGATCGTGATCGGCGGACGCTCGGCCGGAGGCAACCTCGCCGCTGCCATGGTGCTGCGCGCCCGCGACGAAGGCTTGCCGCTGCCGGCCGCGCTGGTATTGCTGTCACCTGAAGTGGACCTGACCGAATCGGGCGACAGCTTCCAGGTCAACCGCACCGTCGACGTGGTGTTGCCCAACCCGCTGATGAGCACCAACCTGCTGTACGCCGCTGGCGCGGATTTGTCTCACCCGTACCTGTCGCCGCTGTTCGGGGATTTCGCACCAGGCTTCCCGCCGACGTTCGTGCAAAGCGGCACCCGCGACCTGTTCCTGTCCAACGCCGTACGCCTGCACCGGGCGCTGCGCCGGGCCGAGGTACCGGTGGAACTGCACATCTTTGAAGCAATGCCCCACGGCGGCTTCATGGGCGCGCCGGAAGACGCAGAACTGTCGGCAGAGCAGGTGCGTTTCGTGCGCCACTGGTTGAACCGCGACTGATCGCCGTGAGTTGACACACCCTGTAATAATCCATAAAGATAAGCGCCTTCTTCAGGGTGTGTCCTCAATGTCTGCAACGACCTTCAACTTTTCCGTCATTGGCTTGATTGCCAAGGCGCAAGGTTGCGTTGCGCACGCCCTCAAATCGAAGAAACAGTCGCTCATGTGACCGGGGCGCGCTGTCCCGTCAGATGAGCTGACAGGACATTGAGCGCGAAGGCCCCCTCCTCTTGCTTACTTCCCTCTGCCCTTCTGACGGTGACGAAATCGGTCAACCATCAGGAGAAAGCGCATGTCATCGTTTCAAGGTATCTGGGTTCCCGTCGTTACACCGTTTCATAACGGCGTTATCGACTTCATCGGCTTGCGCCGCCTGGTCTGCCATCTGCTGGAACAAGGCGCGGCCGGGATCATGGTCTGTACCACCACCGGCGAAGCCGCAGCACTGAGCCGCCGTGAGCAGTTGGCGATGCTGGATGCCGTACTGGAACTGGTACCGCCGCAGCAGGTGGTAATGGGCCTGGCGGGGTATAACCAGATTGAGCTGCTGCAGTTCCAGAGTGAAATTCTGCAACGCGCGGTGGCCGGTTTGCTGGTACCGCCGCCGAGCTACATCCGCCCGTCCCAGGCGGGCCTTGAGGCGTTCTTCCGCACCGTGGCCGATGCGTCCAGTGTGCCGATCATTCTGTATGACATTCCCTACCGCACCGGTATCGCCTTCGAACAGGCGACGTTGCTGAACATCGTCGCCCATGAACGGATCGTCGCGATCAAGGATTGTGGCGGCAACCTGGCCAATACCCTGGCGCTGCTGGCCAGCGGGAATGTGGATGTGTTGTGTGGCGAGGATGTGCAGATATTCAACGCGCTGTGCCTGGGAGCGACCGGCGCGATTGCCGCGTCGGCGCATGTGCGTACCGCGGATTTTGTGGCGCTGCATCGACAGGTTCGCGACAACCGGTTGCTGGCGGCTCGCGAGACGTTTTTCGGGCTGCTGCCGTTGATTCACACAATGTTCGTGGAGCCCAATCCGGCGCCGGTGAAGGCCGCGCTGGCGATGGAGGGTTTGATCGGCAGTGAGTTGCGGGCGCCGATGTTGGGGGCGAGTGAGACGGTGACAAATCGGTTGCAGCAAGTATTAGGCGTGCGGCAATAACCCGTGGCGAGGGAGCTTGCTCCCGCTGGGCTGCGCAGCAGCCCCAATTCAGGCACCGCGTTTTCGCCAGGTAAAATGGGGTGACCGGTTTTGGGGGCGCTTCGCACCCCAGCGGGAGCAAGCTCCCTCGCCACAGGGGGCGGGCTGACTCGTCGATACGAGGGCTTATCCTCTCGCCACCGCCAACCGATGCAACGTGATCTTGCGCACCTCCTGCTTGCTCACCTCAATGTGAGTCTTGAGCAATTGCTGCGCCAGATCGCGGTGCCGTGCCGAGATCGCATCGAGGATGCTTGCGTGTTCCTCATAGGTCGCTGCGATACGTGATTGCTGAGTGAAATCCAGCCGCCGAATGATGCGGATTTTCTCGGTTATCTCGTAATGCATGCGCGCCATTTCAGCGTTGCCCGTGGCCTGCACCAACCCGCAGTGGAACTCCTCATCCAGCGCGCAGACGACCTGTGCGTCATCCAGACGCGCACTTTCGTCCACCCGCCAGATCGCTTCAAGCCGTTCAAGCCCCTGCTCCGCCATGCCACACAAGCGGCTGACGGCGGCCAACTCCAGCACGATTCTTACGTCGTAAAGCTCTTCGAAATAGTTGAAGTCGAACGGCCGCACCTGCCAGCCACTCCTGAAAAACACCTCCAGGTACCCTTCCCGCTCCAGCCGATACAGCGCCTGGCGCACCGGCGTGCGGCTGGCCTGCATGCGCTCGGCCACGTCACCTTCACTGAAGCGATCACCCGGCAGCAGGCGAAAGCCAAAAATGTCGTCCTTCAACTGCTGGTAGACCCGTTCCGCCAGGCTGTCCGGCCGTTCGCCGGGTTTTCTCGTGGTTGAGAGCTGCATGCCTAGTTCCTGCTCGCCATGTACGCGCGCCAGCCGCCGAATTCGGTGATGTCGGTGGCGCCTGCCAGGGCCCAGGGCTCGCAGATAAAACCCTTCACGCTGCGCCCGTCCGCCAGGGTGAGGTTGCCGATGCCCAGCGGCGCAGGGATCTCGGCGACGAACTCACCAAAGCGGGCGACAGGCATGTCCCACAGCTCGACGATGATCGAGCGGCCCGAGTCATCCCTGGCCAGCCCCGGCTTGGGCGGAACCGTGCCCGGCAGTGCATGCAGGCGGTAGTTGCTCGCTGTCAGGGTTTGCTCCACCAGCACGGCGTTGCGGCTGGTCAGCTGGAAGTTCAGCGGCATCCCGGTGAGATGCGCCCCAACCACCGCCACCCGCACGCTGCCGGGCGCCTGCCCCGCCGGTGCCGGTTGCGGCAGATTGCGTTGGGTAGCGCCCAGCGGAAGATCAAGGCCGGCCTGCCAACGCTTGCCCAGATGCGCCAGGGCGGCGTCGTGCCAGGCCGGCGCGATAAGGGTGATGCCGCACGGCAGGCCGTCGCTGCGCAGCCCGGCGGGCACGGCCAGTGCCGAGAGGTCGGCCAGGTTGGTGAAGTTGGTGTAGAAGCCAAACTGCGAGTTGTAGAGCACCGGCTCCACGGCCATTTCCGCCAAGGTGCGGATCGTCGGCGATGTCGGCACCAGCAAGGCGTCGAAACCGGCCAGGGTGTCGTTGATGCGGCGGCTCAGTTCGGCGCGCAGGTATTCGGCTTTATAGGCATCGCAGGCGCTGTACGTGTGGCCGTTTTCCACAATGCCACGCACCACCGGGTTGATCGCTTCGGCGTTGCTGGCGAGCATGCCTTCCAGTGCCACCGTGCGCTCCGCAACCCAGGAGCCGTAATAGAGCTGCTCGGCGAGTTGCTGAAACGGGCTGAAATCCACCGCCGTGATTTCGGCGCCGAGGGACTGGAACCTGAGCAGCGCCTGTTCAAATACGGCCTGGTTCTGCGCGTCGCCAAAAAACTCCAGGCTGGCCGGAACCGCCAGCTTGATTGTGTCGCCGACCGCTACGGGAGCAGTGTTGGGATTGACGCGTGAATAGGCGTCGCTGGCGTCGTAAGCAGCAGCGAGGCCCGCAACCGTCTCGGCATCTTCAACCGTCAGAGCAAACACCGAAATACAGTCCACGGTACGACAGGCCGGCACCAGTCCGGTGTTGGACAAGCGCCCCTTGGTCGGCTTCAACCCGACGATATTGTTGAAGCCCGCCGGCACCCGCCCGGAACCGGCGGTGTCGGTGCCCAGGGAAAATGCCACCAGCCCGCGGGCAACCACCGAGGCCGAACCCGAGCTGGAACCGCCGCTGACATAGTCCGGGTTAAAACTGTTGCCCACCGCGCCGTAGGGCGAGCGTGTACCCACCAGGCCGGTGGCGAACTGATCGAGGTTGGTCTTGCCCATCAGGATCGCCCCGGCCGCCCGCAACCGCGCCACCACCGAGGCATCCGCCGCGGCGGTATAGGCAAACTCAGGACACGCCGCCGTGGTTTCCCAACCCGCCGCATCGATGTTGTCCTTGATGGCAAACGGCACGCCATACAACGGCAACTGGTCGATATCGCCGTCGACCGCCGCAAGCCGCCCGGCCAACTGCGCCAACTGGTCACGCAATTGCTGCGGTTGCACCTGGCTGATCCAGGCGTTGTCCTCGGCGGGAAACGTGCTCGCCAGGGTCAACAGGATGTCGGGAGTCAGCGCCTGGCTGCGGTAGGCAGCTTGCCATTCACCCAGGGTCCAGCCGAGTTGTTCGTTGCGCATTGAGGATTCCATCTTGTATCCAAGTTTGGATTTCTTTTAGCAAACCCTGGGCCAATCAGCTGCAAGCCAATGAATACGTGAGGTTGACAGAAAACCCACCGATGGATCGCCTCCAGCCGTGCTCCGTCATGAAGCAGCAATGCGCCAAAAAAAGACATTCTGGCGGCCGCGCGGTTGCGAGCGGCCCGATACCGGCCTATGTTCGAAACCATGTTGTAAACGCTGCTGTCCATCCCATACGCCCTTTCCGTAGCCAGGTGACGACATGCCCACCGCTTCCCGCCCCGCCGTGCTCGAACTGATTGGCAATACCCCGCTGGTGCGGGTCAGCCGCTTCGATACCGGCCCGTGCACGCTGTTCCTCAAGCTTGAATCCCAGAACCCCGGCGGCTCCATCAAGGACCGCATTGGCCTGGCCATGATCGACGCCGCCGAGCGCGATGGCCGCCTGCGCCCCGGCGGCACCATCATCGAAGCCACCGCCGGCAATACCGGCCTCGGCCTGGCCCTGGTGGGACGCGCCAAAGGCTACCGGGTGGTGCTGGTGGTACCGGACAAGATGTCCACCGAGAAAGTCTTGCACCTGAAAGCCATGGGCGCCGAGGTGCACATCACCCGCTCGGATGTCGGCAAGGGCCACCCCGAGTATTACCAGGATGTGGCGGCGCGACTGGCCAAGGACATTCCCGATTCGTTCTTCGCCGACCAGTTCAACAACCCGGCCAACCCCCTGGCCCACGAGACCAGCACCGCCCCGGAAATCTGGGCCCAGACCCAACATGACCTGGATGCCATCGTGGTTGGCGTTGGCTCGGCCGGCACCCTCACCGGCCTGACGCGCTTCTTCAAGCGCGTGCAACCTGACCTGGCCATGGTGCTGGCCGACCCGGTGGGCTCGGTAATGGCCGAATACAGCCGCAGCGGCACCATGACCGAACCCGGCTCGTGGGCCGTGGAAGGTATCGGCGAAGACTTCATCCCCTCGATCGCCGACCTCTCCAGCGTGCGCCACGCCTATTCCATCAGCGACGAAGAAAGCTTCGACCACGCCCGCCAACTGCTGCGGGCCGAAGGCATTCTCGGTGGCTCCTCCACCGGCACCCTGCTGGCCGCCGCCCTGCGCTATTGCCGCGAGCAGACCGAGCCCAAGCGCGTAGTCACCTTCGTCTGCGACACCGGCACGCGCTACCTGTCGAAGGTCTACAACGACCAATGGATGAACGACGCCGGCCTGCTGCAATACAAACACTACGGCGACCTGCGCGACCTGATCGCCCGTCGTTTCGAGGACGGCCGGGTGATCAGCGTCGGCCCCGACGACAGCCTGCTCACCGCCTTCCAGCGCATGCGCCTGGCCGACGTCTCACAGCTGCCGGTGCTGGTGGACGGCAAGCAACTGGTGGGGGTGCTCGACGAGTCGGATGTATTGCTCGGCCTGCATCAGAACGCCGCGCACTTTTCCATGACCGTGGGCAGCGCCATGACCAACGCCCTTCACACCCTCGCACCCAGCGCCAGCCTTGCACAATTACAGGCCGAGCTGGATCGCGGGCTGGTGGCAATCATTGCCGACGCCTCGGGCTTTCACGGCCTGATCACCCGCGTCGACCTGCTCAATCACCTACGGAGATCCCTTGCATGACCCAGCACGATAAAAGCGCCTTCGCCACCCGCGTGATCCATGCCGGGCAATCCCCGGACCCGACCACCGGGGCGCTGATGCCGCCGATCTACGCCAACTCCACCTACCTGCAAGACAGCCCCGGCGTTCACAAAGGCTTTGACTACGGGCGCTCCCACAACCCGACGCGCTTCGCCCTGGAACGCTGCGTGGCCGACCTTGAAGGCGGCACCCAGGCGTTCGCGTTCGCCTCCGGGCTGGCGGCGATTTCCACCGTGCTGGAACTGCTCGACGCCGGTTCCCACGTGGTTTCCGGCAATGACTTGTACGGCGGCACCTTCCGCCTGTTCGACAAAGTGCGCCAGCGCAGCGCCGGGCATCGCTTCAGCTTCGTCGACCTGACCGACCTGTCGGCCTTCGAAGCCGCGCTGCAGGACGACACGCGGATGGTCTGGGTCGAAACCCCGAGCAACCCGCTGCTGAGCCTGACCGATCTCAGTGCCATCTCCCGCATCTGCAAGGCCCGGGGCATCATCTGCGTGGCCGACAACACCTTCGCCAGCCCCTGGATCCAGCGCCCGCTGGAGCTGGGTTTCGACATCGTGGTGCACTCCACCACCAAGTACCTCAACGGCCACTCCGATGTGATCGGCGGCATTGCGGTGGTGGGCCAGAACCCTGAACTGGCCGAGCGCCTGGGCTTCCTGCAAAACTCCGTGGGCGCGATTGCCGGGCCGTTCGACGCATTCCTGACCTTGCGCGGGGTGAAGACCCTGGCGCTGCGCATGGAGCGCCATTGCAGCAATGCGCTGGAACTGGCGACGTGGCTGGAGCAACAGCCGCAAGTGGCGCGGGTTTATTACCCAGGCCTGGCATCACACCCGCAGCATGAGCTGGCACGCCGGCAGATGCGCGGGTTTGGCGGGATGATTTCGGTGGACCTGAAAAGCGACCTGGCAGGAGCGACACGCTTCCTGGAAAACGTGAAGATCTTTGCGTTGGCTGAAAGCCTGGGGGGCGTTGAAAGCCTGATTGAGCACCCGGCGATCATGACCCATGCGAGCATCCCGGCAGCGACCCGGGCGCAGCTGGGGATTGGTGATGGGTTGGTGCGGTTGTCGGTGGGGGTTGAGGATGTGGAAGACCTGCGGGCGGATCTGGCGCAGGCGTTGGCAAAAATCTAACGCGCAATCTGCCGGAGCGAGCATGCCCGCTCCGGCAACACCTTAAATAGCGTAATTGACCTCAACCATTCGCCCGGTCTTGATGGACTCCAGCGCACAGTCCGCCAAGTGCAACGCATACAGCCCATCGCGCATGTTGGTGGGCAGCGCGCGCCCCGCGCTCAGTGCCTGGATAAACTGCCCCAACTCATTGCGGTAGGCCTCCGCATAACGTTCCAGGAAGAAACGCTGCAACGGCTCCAACGCCTCGGTGTGCTCGTGGTTCCAATGGCGCAAGGTGCTGGGGCGATGGTTATCCGTGAGCAACACCCCATTGGCCCCGGACACCTCAAGTCGCTGGTCATACCCGTAGACCGCCTCCCGACAGCAGTTGATATGGCACTGTTTCCCGGATGCGGTGCGCAGCAGCACCATCACGCTGTCGAAGTCGTCAATCTGCGCCAGGCTCGGGTCTACCAGCCGGCTGGCTATCGCGCTGACTTCGATGGGCTCTTCACCCAGCAGGTGCCGCGCCATGTCGAAGTCATGAATGGTCATGTCCCGCAGGATGCCGCCGGAATGTGCCAGGTAATCCCGTGGCGCCAACCCCGGGTCGCGGCTGGTGATGATCACCTGCCGCACAGCACCAATTTGCCCCGCGTCGATGGCCTGGCGCAGGCGCAGCGTGTCGGGATCGAAGCGGCGGTTGAAGCCCAGCATGACTTTGCCGCCCTCGCGCTCCACAGCTTGCGCCGCCGCCCGCGCCTTGGCGAAATTCAGGTCAATGGGCTTCTCGCACAGCACGGCCTTGCCCTGGGACACGGCCGCCAGCAGCAAATCGATATGAGTGTCGGTGGGTGTGCCAATCACCACCGCGTCGATATCGTCCCGACTTAGCACTGCTGCGCAGTCATAGGCCGCCTCGCAACCCAGCTGCGCAGCCAAGCCATCGACGCCCTCCCGCCAGGGGTCGGCGACCACCACCAGAGTGGCATCAGGATGGGCCGCGACATTGGCCGCGTGAATGTTGGCGATGCGCCCTGCACCAAGGACAGCGATACGTAGCATGGTCGAACTCCTGGGATTGTTATTGGGTGTGGAGATTCAGTCCGGCAGGTTGAACGGTGTGACGATCTGTACCTGTGACGGCGCAATCGGCCCAGCCTTCCACAGCCGATGAAATTGCAGGATGTGCAGGAACACATGGCGCGCATCGATCTGCAGGTTGTGATCGATAATCGCGGCGACTTTTTCTTCAGCCAACAGCTGGCGATTCTCTTCGTCGAGGTCGTGAGCAATAAACACGTCCAACGGGCGATCCAGAGCCGCGAAGGCGTCGACAATTGCGCGGTTGCCACCGCCGACGCTGTACACCGCCTTCAGTTCGGGATGCTGCTTCAACGCATCGGTGACCCGGGCAAATGTTCGGTCATACACGCCGTACCCACCGCTGATATCCAGTACCCGCAGGTGCGTCGCACGGCCGCGCAGCCACATGCGAAAGCCCATTTCGCGTTCTTCCTCGCCCCGGAACAATTCGCTGCCAATCACCACCGCCACTTCCTGGGGTTGGGGTGACAGCCAGCGGGACAGGAGGTACGCGGCGGTTTGTCCAGCGGTGCGGTTATCCATGCCTACGTAGCCGATGCGCTCGCTGTGGGGCAGATCGGTGACCAGGGTCACCACCGGAATACCTGCGGCCGCCAGGTGCTTGACCGCCAGATTCACCGCCGGCTCGTCCGCGGCCTTGAGCACCACACCCTGGCTGCCGGTCTCGAGGCAGCGCAGCAATTGGTCGTGCATCGCCTGAGGCTCGATCTCTTCGAACACATGAAACCGCGGGGCGATACGAAAAGGTGCCAGGCTGCCCAGTTGGGCGGTGATGGCGGCCTGCACCGCCGCACTGAAGCGCTTGGGCGTGTGCATGATCACATCGACATGAAAGGTACGGCCTACTGCCAGGCCATTTTTTTCCTGGGATTCCAGCTCATCCAGAGCCTGTTCGATACGCCGCCGGGTTTGGGCGTGCACGCTGCCGCGCTCATGCAAGACGCGATCGACTGTCGCCTTGCTGACGCCCGCCTGGGTGGCCAGTTGCTTGATGGAAAAGTGTTTAGCGCGTTCGAGCATGCTGTTGGACCTGAGGTCTTTTTGAGGTCTTTTTGAGACTCGTTGAGGTGACCGCAATGCTAGTCTCAGTTTTGCCCGGCGTCGAGCCCGGCCTTCAAAACAACAAAAACCCAGGAGACCCCGATGCCTTCAACCGACCTCAGCCATACCTTCAAAGGCCAATACTTTGTCGTCACCGGCAGCACCCAGGGATTGGGGGCTGCCGTCGCCCATACCCTGGCGCGGCGCGGTGCTGCCGGCCTGATCATCTGCGGACGCCGCCCGGACCAGGGCCAGGAGCAAGTACGGCAGTTGGCAGCGCTCGATTGCCGCGCGGTGTTTGTCCAGGCGGACCTGGAACAGATTGGCGACTGCCGCGCCGTGATCGAGGCGGCCCGTGCCCACTTCGGCACCCTCCACGGGCTGATCAACTGCGCCGGGATGTCGGATCGCGGCACCATTCTCGACACCTCCCCCGAACTGTTTGATCGACTGTTTGCGGTCAATGTGAGGGCGCCGTTTTTCCTGATGCAGGAAGCCTTGAAGCTGATGATCAGCCAGAGGGTTGAAGGTGCAGTGGTCAATATCCAGAGTGTCACCGGCCACGGCGGGCAATCGTTCTTGAGTGCCTACGCGGCGTCCAAGGGCGCTCTCGCGATTCTGACCAAAAACGTGGCGTTCAGCGCCCTGCGCAACCGGATTCGGGTCAACGGCTTGAACATCGGCTGGATGGACACACCTCACGAGGATGAAATCCAGCGGCACTACCACGGTGCCGGGGATGGCTGGTTGGAGGCCGCCGAAGCCGCGCAGCCCTTCGGCCGCCTGCTCAAACCTGAAGAGGTGGCCCAGAGCGTGGCATTTCTATTGTCACGCGAGTCGGGAATGATGACCGGCACGGTGATCGACCTGGAGCAAGGCGTCATCGGCTGTGGCGACGGCGGCACCCCACGCCCCGATCAGGCCCTGAGCCTGGTGGAGGGTGCGTGATGCCTGCCTTTGTCAGCGCCGACGCAGTGCAACTGGAAGATTTTCACTCGATCTGTGCCCAGCAGGCGGCTGCCGAGGACTACCCGCACTGCGCCGAAGTGTGCAGCAACATCCCGATCTATCAGGCCCAGGCACTGCGCAACGGCGATCGTCACGCCGTGCTGGACGAACTGCATCGCCTGTTCAGCCAGGGGCCGGGAGTGATGGTGGTGCGCCAGGGCTACGCCGACCTGGACGTGGTCGACCGTCACAGCCAGGTATTCGAAGCGATCTTTGCCCAAGAGGCTGCGCAAGGTGTGGCCGCCGACCACTTCGCCAAGGCCGGCAGTAACGGACGTATCTGGAACTCATTACAGAAGGCCGCACTGCAGTCGCCGGCATCCTTTGTCGAATATTACGCCAACCCACTGCTGGGGTTGATCGCACAAGCCTGGCTCGGCCCGGGCTACCAAGTCACGGCCCAGGTCAACGTGGTGCACCCCGGTGGCCAAGCCCAGCAACCGCACCGTGATTATCACCTCGGGTTCCAGACCATCGACGTGGTGGAGCGCTTTCCGTTGCCCCTGCACACGCTGTCCCAATACCTCACGCTGCAAGGGGCCGTGGCCCACAGCGACATGCCCCTGGAAACCGGCCCGACCCAACTGCTGCCGTTTTCCCAGCAATACCCACTGGGCTACCTGGCCTGGAGGCGCACTGAATTCATCGAGTACTTCCAGCAGCATGCCGTGCAATTGCCGCTGAACAAAGGTGACCTGCTGTTCTTCAACCCGGCCCTGTTTCACGCCGCTGGCACCAATCGCACACCGGACCGCCAGCGCATGGCCAACCTGCTGCAAATCTCCTCGGCGTTCGGCAAAACGATGGAGGCTGTGGACCGCGACCGGATGATGCTGGCGCTGTACCCCTGCCTGTTGGAGCGCCTGGCGGACAACGTCATGGATGGCGAGGCGCTGCACGCGGTGATCGCCTGCACCGCCGATGGCTATTCCTTTCCCACCAACCTGGATACCGACCCACCCTTACAGGGCCTGGCTCCGCAAACCGGGCAGCAACTGATGTTGCAGGCACTGAACGAACGCTGGCCCTGCGAGACCTTTGCCGAACGCGTTGCGCAACTACACGCCAAACGCCAAGGCTGAGGAATGTTTTCAACGTCTTTCAAAACAACAAAAAAACGGACTGACACCATGAAAAAACAGCTGCTGACCTTGCTCCTGACCCTCATCGTTACCCCGCTAGCCCTCGCCGAGACACGCATCGGCGTCAGCATCGCCCAGGTGGACGACGTGTTCCTCGCCCAGATGCGTGACTACATGGCGGCCCACGCCAGGGACCTCACCGACGTGACCCTGCAATTCGAAGACGCCCAAGGCGATGTGGTGCGCCAACTGAACCAGGTGCAGAGCTTTTCTGCCCAAGGCATGGACGCGATTATCGTCAACGCGGTCGACACCGCCGCTACCCAGAAAATGACTGTGAATGCCCAGCAGGCGGGTATCCCGCTGGTGTACGTCAACCGTCGCCCGGACATCCCCGGCTTACCGGCCGGGGTGGGTTATGTCGGCTCGGACGAGATCAAAGCGGGCGAGATTCAGATGCGCTACCTCGCGGAAAAAATGAACGGCAAGGGCAACCTCGCAATCATGCTCGGCTTGCTCTCTAACAACGCCACCCACAACCGCACACAGGGCGTGAAAAACGTACTGAAGGATTACCCCAACATCCATATCGTCGAAGAACAAAGCGCCGACTGGCAGCGCAGCAAGGCCATGGACCTGATGAACAACTGGATCGTCTCGGGCAAGAAAATCGACGCCGTGGCGGCCAATGCCGATGAAATGGCTATCGGTGCCGCGATGGCGATTACCCAGGCCGGTATGCACCCTGGCAAGGACATCCTGGTGGGCGGCAGCGACGGCGGACCCGCCGGCCTGGATGCGATCAAAAAAGATCTATTGGTAGTCACGGCCTATCAGGACAACAAGGGCCAGGCCGTCGGCTCGATTGACCTGGCGCTGAAGATGATCAGGAAGCAGCCCTACACGGCGGAGCTGACCATTCCCTATCAACAGATCACCAAGGACAACTATCAGGCCTTTCTCACCCCTTGATTGTTATCAGCCCAGCGCCAAGCAGACCGGCCAGCCCCGACAAACAGAGCACTCCCACTCCATAAGCGAGGGTGCGCCAGGGCTGGCGGCCGCTCAGATACATCACCGTATGCATCACACGGGCAGCGGTGAACAGACAGAACAACCCCGCGGTAGCGGTGCCTGGCGTTTCCATCGCCAGGCACAGGCCACCCAAAATGAAGAACAACGGAATATTTTCCAGATCATTGGCCCAAGCCTTTTCGGCCCGGGAGACTTGCGGTAACTCCTCTGGATTCGCATCGCGATGGAAGAAAGCTGCATCCTCGTGGTTAGTGAATGCACGGAATCTGAGTCGAAAGAAACCCTGGTAACAGGAGATCGCCAGCATCTTCAAGAACAGCACCAGTACGCACAACGCATAAACCTCCATCACCGGCCCCCTGAAGGTTCGCGGAACCCGTTGACCACGATATACAGCAGCGGACCGATGGATACGAAAACCGCCGTTACCAGTAAATAGGGCAACACCGACGCCAGGGATTTGCCCCTGGCCCGCGCATCCCGGTACATCCATACGCCCGCCAAGGCCGCCATCAGATACAAATCAATCACCACCTGGGCAGTATCCGGCCTCGATATCAATTCACGTCCGAACGCCATGAGCGATTGTTCGGCGATCAGCATCGTGATCAATGTGTACAGGGCAAAAGCCAACAGCCCGGCCAGGGCAATCCAGGGTCTGCGCATGTTCTCCTCCTTGGAGACAACGGTTCGGGAAGCTGCACATTAGTGATAACGTCGTTCCCCTCTCAATGACCTCGAAGGTCATCGACACCACCGACCCGCACGGCCAGAGTCAACCCATGAGCAGCCAACCTTTCCCCCGCGCCAACCCCGACACTACCGCCGGCACGCAACTGCGCGTGCTGCGTCGGCACGCCAGATTGAGCCAACTGGAACTGGCGCTGATCACCGGGGTTTCCCAACGCCACCTGAGCTGCATCGAGACCGGGCGCGCCAAGCCGAGCCCGGGCACCTTGCATAATTTGCTGATGGCGCTGGAGGTTCCGCTGGAGCAATGCAACAGCGTGTTCCTCGCTGCCGGCTTCGCCCCGCGCTATGAGGCAACCCCGCTCTCCTCGCCCTCCATGGAGGCTATTCGCGAGGCAATCAGCCATGTGCTCCACGCGAACAATCCTGCACCGGCGATCGTGCTGGGCAGCCACTGGGAAGTGCTCGCCGCCAACGCCAGTACCCAGGTGCTGTTCGAGCTGGTGGGGATCAAACCGGAGGCGGCTGATGGGCTGAATTTGCTGGTCACCCTGCTACAGCCTGGCGGCCTGGGTGATCATTTGATCAACGCTGACGAAATCCGCACCATCGCCTGGCAACGGGCGACGCGCGAGGCGTTGGGCAACTCCGAACTTGCCAGGCTTCTGGACAGCCTGCCGGCCCCGCAAAGTACCGAAGCCTTGGTCAATGAACCGCCGCCACTGGTGCTGACACGCGTCAACTCCCGTGAAGGTGAGCTGAACTTCATGTCGACCTTCACCACCTTCGGCATGCCTCAGGACATCACGGTAACGTCGTTGCGCATCGAGCATTTGATTCCGGCGGATGCGCAGACGTGGCAGGTGATGACCGCGGCGTATGAGCGGTCATTGGTGAGGTAGAAAGCCGCGGCGGGGCCATTAGTTATTTGTCGTATTTTGCCCGCCATAGCTATTGGCGCGGCTCTTGGAGGAGGAGCCGTTGCTGTATTGGGTGTCTTGCCCGCCGTAGCTATTGGAGCGGCTCTTGGCTGAGGTGCCGTCGCTGTATTGAGTGTCTTGCCCACCATAGCTGTTGGAACGGGTCTTGGCCGAGGTGCCGTCGCCGTATTGGATATCCTGCCCGCCATAACTATTGGAGCGGCTCTTGGAGGAAGTACCATCGCTGTATTGGGTGTCTTGCCCACCGTAGCTATTGGCGCGACTCTTGGAAGAGGTGCCATTGTCGTATTCGCAATCGGACCCACCATAACTGTTCGCCCTGCACGTCTCGGCAACCGCTTGGTAAAGCGGCGCAGCCAACAAAACCATGCCCAGCAAAACGACCTTAAGCTTCATGTTAATTCCTTGTAGAGATGGCGATACGCTATTACAGACTGGAGATTCTGAACTTAGTTTCCAACGTTCTGAAATGCGCTCGCGCGAGCCGACGTGGCAACCCTTTGCCAGCCCCGGCAACTCCTGGCCTGCGCCCTGCCCCGGCAATACCACCCAGCCCGCGCCGCACAAGGCATGCAGCACATGGCCCGGGTTTTGCTCTGTTGCTGCTACCAATAAGGGAGCGGCACCATGATAGGAAGCACGACAAGTCTGTTAGCGCTGGGACAGAAGACTTTTACACAATCCATGGAAAACGGCACCCTGCGGGCCGGGAGGATTGAAGTCACCAACGCCACGCCCGAGATCAAGACCAAGCTGGAAGCCAGCTATCAGGAGCAAGTGCGCTCGACCGCGCAAACCGTTGCCACCGCCAGGGCCAACCCTTCATGGGCGACCTTCGACGATAAAGGCAACGCCGTCGAACTGCCCGATGTTCAGTCACTCAGCAAAAGCGACGCCACCCATGTGGCCAACGGTCTTCAGTACCTGCTCGATATCGGGCGCCTGGACGGCAAGACTGTCACCGCGAAAAATGGCGACCAGTCGACCGATAACATCGCGGTCTACAAAGACTGGCTCCAGGCCCACATCGGCGTTGATGTACAGGCCTGAGACGGTTCACACCATCGGCACGGCAATCAGCAAGATCGCCGTGCCATGGGTGGCCGTCGCCGCCACCACACCGTAGCGCATCCGCACCAGCCCGCAGGCCACGCCTTCAATCAGGGTAAAGGCCAACACTGGCCAGCCCAGTTGCGTCACGCTCAACGCCAGAAATGAATGGCACGCGGCGAACGCCAACCCGCTGAGCAACGCCGCACGCAGCGGCGTAACGTGCTGTTCGAGATAACCCTGCAAGAAGCCGCGAAACAATACCTCTTCCAGCGCATTGGCGCAGTAGGCAAGCACTAGCATGCCCATCATCCAGGTCCAGTAAGCCGGGATCGCCGCCGGTTCGATGCCTTGATACAGGCGCAATGGCAAGCCAATCACACAGCCGGCCACCAGCGCCACTGCCAGGCCCACAGCACGATTGCCCTTGAACAGCACCGTCAGTTGCCACAACTCCGGTGCCAGGCGCGCGAGCAGGGCAATCAGCCCAAGGGATAACCCGCCCAGCGCGGCCAGCACCCACGGGTTGGCCGTGAATTCGATCTGCACCTCGCGGCTCAGCGACCACATGCCCAGTGGCGTCATCGCATCGCGCATCAGCACAAAGGCCAGCAGCAGGATAACGATGCGCAAGCCCGGCAATGCTTTTGGCGTGAGACCGAACCACAGGCCAAACAGGATCAGTCCTGGGAGCAGGTAGATTCCATAGTGGACCAGTACCGCAAACGCCTCGGCGATCACCCGGTTTCAGTCCCGTGCCACGGCGATCATGTCGATTTCCACGGCCGCGCCCTTGGGCAATTGCAGCACGCCCACCGAGGTGCGCGTATGGGATCCTGCGGCCCCCAGGATCTCGTTCAACAGGTCCGACGCACCGTTGGCCACTTCGCTTTGCTGGTCGAAGTCATCCGCGCTGCGCACGTACACATTGATCTTGAGGATCGCCTTGACCTGGTCCAGCGAACCCAGTGCCTGCTTGAGCAAGCCCAGGCAACGCAGTGCGCTGACGCCCGCGGCAATCTGTGCGTCGGCCAGGCTGAGGCTTTCGCCGACCTTGCCGGGCAACACGATGGCGTCACCCACCCGCGGAATCTGGCCACTGATGTAGACGTGATTGCCGTCCCTCAGCAGCGGCGTGTAGTTGCCGCCGATCTTGAACTCGTTGAGTTGGTAACCCAGGCGCACCATAGCCGCCGCGTATTTTTGATCCGGTGTCATTTTTTTGTTTTCCTCAGTCGTTGCGAATCCACGCCATGAAGTCGCCGGCCACAGCATAGCCATGTGCCATTTCCACGGGAAGTGCCGACCGCTATTTCGCAAGTGATACGACAACCAATACTGGCAAACAGCGCTTATCTTCTAGCCAAGAACAAATTTCACTTTCCTTGATCCCGGTAAATACGGCATGGTTGTACGACGACTTAAAAACACAGCCCGAGTCGTCCCGGTACCCACAACAACAAGGAAACACCCATGCAAAACGTCAAGGTTCTGATTGGTTTTCTGTGCCTGTTCAGCGGTTACGCGGCCGCCGCGCCTGCCGCAAGTGACAAGGATGTAGCCGCTGCGGTCGATCATCTGACCCAGGCCATGCTGCACAAGGACATCCCGCAACTGCAGGCCCTCACCGCGAACAACCTCACCTACGGCCATTCCAGCGGCAAGGTCCAGAACAAGCAGGAATTTATCGCCGACATTGAAACCGGCAGAAGTGGTTTCAAGACCCTGGAAATGCAGAAACAGACCATCACCCTCAATGGCGACACCGCCCTGGTGCGCAACCACTTTTCCGCGCAGGCGGTGAACAGTGGCGTCGAGGTGCCCACCGAAATTGAAAACTTCCAGGTCTGGCAGAAGCAGAAAGGCAAATGGCTGCTGATCGGGCGCCAGGCGTACAAATTCTGACAGCAGACCGACGCTTCCCCTGTGGCGAGGGAGCTTGCTCCCGCTGGGCTGCGTAGCGGCCCCAACATCTTTGGGAGCGCTGCGCACTCCAGCGGGAGCAAGCTCCCTCGCCACAGTAGTCTCAAGCGCGATCTAGCACGCCTCCACCGCCCAGCGCACTTTCACCAACGCCTCGCGCAGCACCTCCCGGTCCACCGACCCCAGCGCCACACGCAAGGCATGGGGCACGTGGGCCGAGACGGCAAACGGCTCGGCCGTGGACACCGAGATATTTTCCCGTGCCAGCGCCATGGTGATCTGATCGGCGCGGGCATCTTCCGGCAACGGCAACCACAAGAAATACGAAGACGGATGGCGGATAACATTCAAGCCCGCCAACACCTCATCGGCCACCGCCTGGCGCGCCTGGGCGTCCTTACGTTTTTGCGCTTCAAGCTGCAGCACCGTGCCGTCGTCGATCCACGCGGCAGCCACCGCAGTCATCACCCCCGGGGTGTTCCAGGTGGTGGCCATGACCGTACGTTCCAGCGCCGCCATCCACTGCTGCGGAGCGGCGACAAAACCCACCCGCAGCCCGGTGGCGACGCTCTTGGACAGCCCCGACACATAAACCGTGCGCTCCGGCGCCAGTTCGGCCACGGGCGGTGGCGCGTCCTCGGCCAAAAACGCGTAGGCAGCATCCTCGATCAGGATCAGGTCATGCCCACGGGCAATCGCCACCAGGTGCTCGCGCTGCGCCATGCTCATCACCCAGCCCAACGGGTTATGCAGGGTCGGCATGCTGTACACGGCGCGTACCGGGCGCCGGGCGCAGAGTTGTTCAAGAAAGGCCAAGTCGGGGCCCGTCGCGGTCACCGGGATCGCGACGATTTCCAGGTGCAGCGTCTCGGCCAGTACCTTGAACCCGGAATAGGTCAGCGCATCCACCGCCACCACATCGCCGGGCTTGAGCAGCGACATCATGGTCACCGCCAGCCCATGCTGGGCACCGCTGACGATCAGCACCTGCTCGGCCTGCACCGTCAACCCACGACTCAGCAGATGACGCGCCACCGCTGCCCGCTCATGCAGCCGACCGGCGTGAGGCTGATAGCGCAGCAGCGCCGCCAGGTCGCCGGACAACGCCAACTGGCGCAATGCGGTGCGCAGCAGGTCGGTCTGGCCGGGCAGCGACGGGTAGTTGAAGTTGAGATCGATCATGCCCGCCGCCACCGCGATCTGGCCGACGCCCTGCCCCGGCGACAACGCGATTTCCCGCACAAAGGTTCCGCGCCCGGTTTCACCACTGACCAGGCCCATGGCCTCCAGCTCGGTGTATACCCGGCTGGCCGTGACCAGCGCCAGGCCATGGCTGGCGGCCAACTGGCGGTGCGTCGGCAACCGGGTGCCCGCCGCCAGCGTGCCCGAACGGATATCCCGGGCGAAGGTGTCCACCAATGTCTTGTAGCGGGCGCGGGCCATAGGCGATGTATCCATGACAATTTTTTGATTGTCTTGATAGTGAATCATAGGATGCGCAGGACGCAACTTATCCCTATCGAGCCCTACACCCATGGAACGAACCACCCACCTCAACACCCGGGAAAACAACGCCAGCGGCTGGATCAACGGTTTGATCGGCGTGGTGATCTTCAGCGGCTCGCTGCCGGCCACGCGCCTGGCGGTGCTGGAGTTCGATCCGGTATTCCTGACCGTCGCCCGCGCCACCATCGCCGCCCTGCTCGGCCTGTGCCTGCTGTGGCTGTTCAAGGAAAAAACCCCGGCCCGCAGTCAGTTGCTGTCCCTGGCAATCGTCGCGCTGGGCGTGGTGATCGGCTTTCCTTTGCTCACCGCACTGGCCTTGCAGTACGTCACCAGTGCCCATTCCATCGTATTTGTCGGCCTGCTGCCTTTAGCCACTGCGGTCTTCGGCGTATGGCGCGGCGGCGAGCGGCCCAAGTTGGTGTTCTGGCTGTTTTCGATCCTGGGCAGCCTGCTGGTGGTGGGCTACGCGGTTGCCCAGGGCCTGAGCGCTGCGCCCGCCGGGGATTTGCTGATGCTGTTGGCAATCCTGGTGTGCGGCCTCGGTTATGCCGAAGGGGCCAGGCTCTCACGCACCCTGGGTGGCTGGCAGGTGATCTGCTGGGCGCTGGTGATCGCGCTGCCGATTGTGGCCCCGCTGACGGCGATCCTCGCCCCGGGCACTTTCGTGAGCATCAGCCTGCCGGCCTGGCTGAGCCTGGCCTATGTGTCGCTGTTCAGCATGCTGATCGGGTTTGTGTTCTGGTACCGCGGGCTGGCTCAGGGCGGCATTGCCGCCGTCGGGCAATTGCAGTTGCTGCAACCGTTTTTCGGCCTGGCACTGGCGGCCACGCTGCTGCATGAGCAGGTGAGCCTGGGCATGCTGGGGGTGACCGTCGCGGTGATTGCGTGTGTGGCGGGGGCCAAGAAGTTCGCCCGCTGACCATCAGCGTTCAGGCGCAACCATCTTGAACTTGATGACAATCGCATTGGACACCACGCTGTCCGCCCACTCCCCCGCGCCGATCCTGAAGTCATCGCGCTTGAGCACGAATTCGCCGTCGAACACGCCAATGCCGCTCTGCTCCTTGAGGGCCACCTTGACCTCCACCGGCCGGGTCTGGCCCTTGAGGGTCAGGTTGCCGCTGAACAGGTAACGGTTGTCGCCCAGGTCAGTGATGTGGGTCGAGGTGAAGGTGCCCACCGGGTAGGTCGTCATGTCGAACCAACCGGGCTTGGGCAGTTCGGTGTTGGCGTCGTCGCTGCCGGCATTGATGCTCGGCAGCTGGATGGTCAGTACGGTGCTGGCGGCAGCCGGGTTTTGCGTGTCGAAATTCAGGGTCGCCGAATAGGTGCCAAACGTGCCGTACACCTCTTGGCCCATCTGGTCATAGGTGAAGCTGATGGTGCTGGCCGTCGGATTCACGTCGGTGTATTCCACGGCGTACGCGTTAGACAAGGTGGCGAAGGCAAGGAAGACCGCTGGCAATCGAGATTTCATGGGATTCTCAACCGGGAATGAACACGCTGTGCACTGCTAACAGCGTAGGCGCTGGATTTATTCACGCGCCTGGCATTAGGCTCGTGCCTCGACGGAACCCAAACAACAAGGAGCCACGATGCCCGCGCTTTCCCTGCAAGACACCACCGCCCCCGAAGGCGTCTGTTATGGCTGCGGCAGCAGCAACCCCCACGGCCTGCACATCAAGAGCCGCTGGGACGCCGACGGCATCCACGTGATCGCCGAGCACCAGCCCGACGCCCGATACAGCGGCTGGCCAGACCTGGTCTATGGCGGTCTGATCGCGATGCTGGTGGACTGCCACTCGAACTGGACCGCCATGGCCTACCACTACCGGGCCGAGCAACGCGAACCCGGCAGCCTGCCGCGTATCGACTGCGTCACCGGCAACCTGGGAATCAAATTCATCAAGCCGACACCCATGGGCGTGCCGCTGACCTTGCGCGCAAGAGTCGAAGGTGACGTGGGGCGCAAAAGCCGCGTGGTGTGCGAGGTGTACGCCGATGGCGTGCTGACGGCGATTGGCGATTCGGTCTTCGTGCGGGTCGACACCGGGCAACTGGCCGCCGCGGCCCATGGCCGGGAAGCCTGATACTGGTCTACATTCAGTCCCACCGCTAATCGAGGACGCTACCGATGACTCGTCTGACCGCCAAAGACTTCGCCCCTGAACTGCTGGAGCTTTACGACGGCTACGCCCACGGCAAGATCAACCGCCGGGAATTTCTCGACCGCGCAGCACTGTTCACCTTCGGCGGGCTGACGGCCTCCGCCCTGCTCGCCGCCCTGAGCCCCAACTACGCCCTGGCCGAGCAGGTGAAATTCACCGACCCGGATATCGTCGCCGACTACATCACCTACCCGTCACCCAAGGGCAACGGCACGGTGCGCGGCTACCTGGTGCGCCCGGCCAAGGCCAGCGGCAAGGTGCCGGCGGTGGTGGTGGTGCATGAGAACCGGGGGTTGAACCCGTATATCGAAGACGTCGCCCGTCGGTTGGCCAAGGCCGGATTCATTGCCCTGGCGCCGGATGGCCTGACCTCGGTGGGTGGCTATCCCGGCAATGATGAGAAAGGTGTGGAGTTGCAACAGAAAGTCGATCCCGAGAAGCTGATGAACGACTTTTTCGCGGCCATCGAATGGTTGATGCACCACGATGCGAGCACCGGCAAGGTGGGCATTACCGGGTTCTGTTATGGCGGCGGCGTGACGAATGCGGCGGCGGTGGCTTATCCGGAACTGGGTGCGGCGGTGTCGTTTTATGGGCGCCAGCCGGAAGCCAAGGATGTGCCACGGATCAAGGCACCGATCATGTTGCATTACGGTGAGCTGGATACGCGGATCAATGAGGGCTGGCCGGCGTATGAGAAAGCGTTGAAGGCGGCCGGCACGACCTATGAGGCGTTTATCTACAAGGGCGCCAATCACGGCTTCCACAACGATTCGACGCCGAGGTATGACGAGGCGGCGGCGAATCTGGCGTGGGAGCGGACGTTGGGCTGGTTCAAGAAATACCTGGTGTAACCCGCCCTCCAAAACACCACCCAACTCATGTGGGAGCGGGCTTGCTCGCGAACGCGGTGTGTCAGTCAGCAGATGTTTGACTGATCCACCGCTTTCGCGAGCAAGCCCGCTCCCACAGGGGACTTTCAGCGTTCTTGAGGTCAGTGCTCCAGCGCATACCGCCGGCAATGATTCAAATACCCTTCCTCATGGCTCCCCACCAACTGCACCACACTGGTCCACAGCCACGAAGGCGCATCCAGTTGCCTGGAGCGGTTCTCTTGCAACTGCGCCATCCAGTCCTTGCGCGTATCCCGGTCCATCTGCCGCGCATGGGCCACGCCGACCACCCGCGCCAGGTACCCGGCCGCGTGCATCGCATCGATCTCGCTCAGCTCATCCAGCTCCAGCTTCATGTCCTGGGGCAGCAGTTCGCGGATGAAAAACCCGTGATCCAGAAACCGCGTGGCCAACATCCGCTCCCCCAACGCCGGTGACAGGTGCCGCGCGCCCTCCACCACCCGCCGGCCGTTATCCCGAGGCATTTTTGCCCGGGCCGCACGCGGCGCCGCAGCGCCTACCGCTTCCTTGATGTCGAGCAGGCAGTATTCCTGATCAGACTTGTCCCCTACTCCCAGCAACACCGCATAACGCAGCAACCCAAGGGAGCTGCAACCCTTGACCCAATAGGCCGAGTCCAGCAGCTCAACCTCGGCGTCGTTGGAGCGGCCTTTGAGCGAAGTCACCAGCCGGTGGATTTCATCCGACGCGCACAACGTTTCAAGGGCTGATTTTTCCGCCCGCGACAACGACCAGAAATGCTTGCCCAGCGGAATCGTCGGCCGGGTGTTTTCAATACGTTCGCGAGCCAGATTCTTCCAGGTGCGCTCCACCGCACTGCGCATCCCGGCCTTGACCTGGGACGGGCGCGGCGGTGCCTCGTCGGGCTTGTCTTTAAACGCCTGCGCGTAGCCCACCATCATCTCTTCAAGCATGCGCGCGGTGGTCACCCCCGGCAGGTCCGAACCCCGCGCAGCGGTGGCCAGGGACAAGGCCAGGCGCACCAGGTCATGGGCCGGATTGCCGATCACCGCCTGGTCAAGGTCACGGATATGCATGTCGATCCGGCCCTTGGTATCGCCCGTGGGCCCAAGGTTACCGGCGTGGCAGTCGCCGCAGATCCAGATCGCCGGCCCGTGGGGCAAGCGCCGGCCGCGCTGGCTGTGCAGCCACTCGTAAAACTGCACCGTACTGCCCCGCACATAGGCGTGGGCGGAGCGCGCCATCTTCAGGTTGCGCAGTTGCGTGAGGTGGGGCATTCGCGAAGAGGGACGCGGAATTTTCATAGAAGTACTCGTCGTGGAGATACGGTAGAGGCTGGCCCGCGACAAATGTTTCATTTTGTTTCAGAGGATTCTATTAATAAGCCACGCCAATCAATCCCACTGCAATCGGTCTTTCTATTCCTCCCGTCCCCGGGACTAGCATCGGGTCAACTCGATGCAGCGAGTCACAACCCTAACTGCACACATCCCCAAACACTGCCGCCCTAACAAAAGAGATAACGCAGATGAATGAAGTGATGAACACCGCACCCGCCAAGATCAACCTGGTCAAGGCCCGAGGCTCGCTGGTATGGGACGATCAGGGCAAGGAATACATCGACTGTACCGCCCAGGCCTGGTCGAACAATTTGGGGGCCAATGACCCCCGGGTGGTGGAAGCCGCCGTCGCGCAATTGCGCGAAATGACTCACATCCGCCCCAACTTTGGCTCACCGGCCCACACCCGGCTGGTGAAGAAGCTGCGGGAAGTCTCCCCGGGCGCCCTCAACCAGATGGGCTTTGCCCTGCATGGCAGCCTCGCCGGTGAAATGGCGATGAAACTGGCTTTCAAGAACCGCCCCGGCGCACAGAACCTGCTGGTGCTGCATGACGGCTACCACGGCCGCTCCCTGGCCACCCTCGGCGCCAGTTGGCCGCACCCGAACAATCCGTTCCTGGCGATCCAGCCACGTTTCACCCGCGTCCCCCACCCCAACCCGTACCGCACGCGCCTGGGCATGGACCCGGAAACCGAGTCGCAGCTGTGCCTTGGCCTGCTGGAAGAAACCATCCTCAAGGGCGTCGACGGTGGCGTGGCAGCAGTGATGATGGAACCGATCCAGGGCAATGGCGGGCATATCGAGTTCCCCCGCTCCTACTACAAAGGCGTGCGCGAGATCTGCGACCGCCTCGGCGTGCTGCTGATTTTTGATGAAGTGCAGACCGGCTTCGGGCGCATGGGGACGATGTTCGCTGCGGACTATTACGACGTGCTGCCCGACATCATCGTGTTCGGCAAAGGCGTCGGCGGCGGCTTCCCGCTGGCCGGGATCCTCGCCGATGACAAGCTCAAGTGGTTCGACGAAGGTGAAGAAGCCCTGACCTTCGGCCACTTCCCGGTCTCGCTGGCCGCCGGCTACGCCACGGTGGAAGCGATCGTCGCCGACAACCTCTGCGAAAAGGCCCGCGACTCCGGCGACTACATCACCGCACGCCTCAAGGACATGCAAACCCGCCACCCGCTGATCGGCGACGTGCGCTGCCCCGGGCTGATGGCGTCCATCGAGCTGGTCAAGGACCGCACCACCAAGGAACCGGCCTGCCGGGAATCCCAGGAGGTGTATCGCCTTGGGGTGGAGCGCGGCGTATTGTTTGGCGAAAGCCGCTACGCCGGGCTGGGTAACCTGATCAAGGTCAAGCCTCCGCTGGATATCGAACGCCCGTTGCTGGCCAAGGCCCTCGATGTGCTGGACGAGGTGATCGGCATCATCGAGGAGCAACGGCCATGAGCACATTCGTTGAAAACACCGTGACCGCCCCGCCGAATGCCCAGGCCCCGCTGTCCAGCGACGACGCCGACCTGGCCAGCCTCGGCTACGAGCAAAAGATGCACCGCACCATGAGTTCGTTCACCTCGTTTGCCCTGGCCTTTTCCATGGTCTCGATCAACACCGGGGTGGTCACGCTGTTCGCCGACCCGTTCAACCGCGTCGGCGGTATCGGCATCCTTTTGTGGCTGCTGGTGATCCCGCTGGTGTGCTGCATCGTCATGGTCTACTGCCACCTGGCCGGGCGCATTCCGCTTACCGGCTACGCCTACCAATGGTCCAGCCGGTTGGCGGGCAATCACTTCGGCTGGTTTACCGGCTGGGTCGCGTTCACCTCGTTTGTCGCCGGTACAGCCGCCACCTCGGCGGCCATCGGCACGGTGTTCGCGCCGGAGATCTGGGCCAACCCGACACAGGGCCAGATCCAGGGCCTGAGCATCGGTGCCACGCTGGTGGTAGGCCTGCTGAACATCTGCGGGATTCGCCTGGCCACGCGGATCAACGACATCGGCGCAATCATCGAAATCATCGGCACGGTGCTGCTGGCGATTGCGTTGTTCTTCGGGGTGTTTTTCTTCTTCGAGCACACCCAGGGCGTGGCGATCCTGACCTCGGCACAACCGGTCAGCGGCGGCACCCTCAGCTTCACCACCCTCGCCCTCGCCACCTTGCTGCCGGTCTCGGTGCTGCTGGGCTGGGAGGGCGCCGCCGACCTGTCCGAGGAAACCAAGGACCCACGCCGCGCCGCGCCCCGGGCGATGATTCGTGCGGTGCTGGTGTCCAGTGTATTGGGCTTCGTGGTGTTCGCCTTGCTGAGCATTGCGATCCCGGGGTCGGTCAGCGAGCTGCTCAGCCACAGCGAAAACCCGGTGATCAATATCGTGCGCCTGCAACTGGGCAACGCCGCCGGCGTGGGCATGATCGTGATCGCCTTCGCCTCGATCCTCGCCTGCCTGATCGCCAACATGGCGGTGGCCACGCGCATGACCTTCGCCCTGTCCCGGGACAACATGCTGCCGGGCTCCAATGTGCTGGCGAAGATCAACCCGCACTTCGGTACGCCGGTCGCCGCCATCGTGCTGATCACCGCCATCGCCGTGCTGCTGAACCTGGCGAGCGGCGGGTTTGTCACGGCGATCTACTCGATGGTCGGCCTGACCTACTACTGCACCTACCTGCTGACGCTGATTGCCGCGTACCTGGCCTATAAAAATGGCCGGATGCCGGGGGCGCCTGCGGGTGTGTTCAGCCTGGGCAAGTGGTTGTTGCCGATGATCGTCCTCGGCGGCCTGTGGGCCATCGCGGTGATCCTGACCCTGAGCGTGCCCGAAGAAAGCCACACCGGCGCCATCACCACCGGGGTTACACTCGGGGTCGGCGTGCTGTGGTGGTTGTTTTCGCTGCGCACGCGCCTTAACAATGGCACCGCCGGGCCGAGCGGCAAATTGCTCGACCACTAGCCGCTGATTGCAGCCAAACAACAAAACCCCGGGCGCCGGGGTTTTGTCTTGTCACCTTCAAGGAGCTTCCCGATGTTTGAACAGGCCAGTTGGCTCAATCAACCCCAGCAATGGAGCCAAGAAGGCGAGCGCCTCAAGGTGCGCACCGATGCCAGCACCGATTTCTGGCGCGAAACCCACTATGGTTTTGTGCGCGACAACGGGCATTTCCTGTTCGTCGAAACCGACGGTGACTTTACCGCCCAGGTCAAGATCCACAGCGCGTTTACCCACCTGTATGACCAGGCCGGGTTGATGGTGCGGGTGGATGAAGCCCATTGGGTGAAGATCGGTGCAGAGCTGTCCGACGGTGTGACGCTGTTGAGCAGCGTATTGACCGATGGTGTGTCGGACTGGGCCACCGGTGTGTTCCCGGGTGATCCCGAGGCGTTCTGGATTCGCGCCACCGTGGCCAAGGGCGTGCTGCGCGTGCAGGTGTCGGTGGATGGCGTGAGCTGGCCATTGGTGCGCCTGGCGCCGTTCCCCGTGGCTGCGTCGTATCAGGTGGGACCTTATTGCTGCACGCCGGAACGTGGCGGGCTGGAGGTGGAGTTTTCCGAACTTCAGGTAAGTGCGCCCAACGGCAAATCCCTGCACGACCTGTCCTGACTAACCCCGGCTGCTCGCCACTTCCATCGCCAACTCGGCAAAGTTGCGCGCCGCCACACTCGGTTGTGGCGGCAAGGCGACCGCCACTTCACACATCGGCATATCGCTGATCACCGGGAAGGCCAGGCCGGGCCGTGCATAAAAACGTGCGGTGGACAGCGCGGTGATACTGATCCCGCGCTCCGACGCCACCGCCTGCAACTCGGTCTCCACCGTCGAAGCTTCATGGACGATCCGCGCCGGCTGGCCATCGCGGTACGCGTCGGCGGTCCAGAAACTGCGCCACACGCCCACTCCCGGTGCAGCAATGATCGGCTCATCCAGCACATCGTAGATGCTCACGCTGCTCTCCCCGGCCAACCGGTGGCTGGACGCCAGGCACGCCACGCAGGGTTCGGTCACCAGGGTGTGCAACTCGATGTCCGGCAGGCCCAGTGGCGGGCGCAGCACCGACACGTCCATGCCCTCGTCGATCCCGGCATGGGGCGAGCCGAAGTCATACTCGCGCACCACCAGTTCGATCTCCGGGTAGCGCTTGGCGAACACGCTGAGGATTTGCGGCATCAAGTCCACACCCGCGCCGATCAGGAAGCCGATATTCAATGAGCCGCGTACGCCGCGTGCATGTTCTTGGGCGCTGCGTACCAGGCGGCTTACGCCATTGACGATTTCCCGCGCCTCTACCAGCAAGGCCAGGCCGGCTTCGGTCAGTGCTACGTTGCGGGTGTTGCGTTGGAACAGTTGTACGTCCAGCAGCGCCTCAAACTGGCGGATGGTCTGGGACAGCGCCGGTTGCGAAACATGCAGGCGGGTCGCGGCGCGCACGAAGCTGAGCTCCTCGGCCACCACCACGAAGGCCTTGAGTTGACGGATGTCTACGCCGGAAGTTTGCATTGCAGCCTCTTATGATCAATGGGCAGACCGAGTGGGAGAATAACCTGTGGCGAGGGAGCTTGCTCCCGCTGGGTTGCGCAGCGACCCTGAAACCATCCGCCGCGTTCTTGCTGAACTAACACCGTCGCTTCTTTGGGGCCGCTACGCAGCCCAGCGGGAGCAAGCTCCCTCGCCACAGCGTCGACCCAACCTCAGTGCATGACCACTTCACGCAACCACGTCTTGAACGCCAGCATCGCCGGCGTCTCGGCCCGTGACTGCAAGCGCGTCAGCCAATAACTGCCGGTGGTGATGCCGATCTCGAACGGCTGGCGAATCACGTCCGTCGCCAACTGCCGGCTGAACATCATCGCCGGCGCCAGGGCCACCCCCGCCCCTTGCAGCGCCGCCTCCATCATCGCCAGGGACGAGTCGAAAACGATACTGCGCGGCACCAGCGTGTCGGCTGGCAATCCCGCGGCCTGGAACCATTGCGTCCACTCATCCGCACGATATGAGCGCAGCAGCGTGTGCTTCAACAGGTCCGCCGGAGTCTGCAATTGCCGAGCAAGTTGCGGCACGCACAGCACCGTCAGCGGTGCCTCCAGCAATTGGCACGCCTCGGTGCCGTGCCACGCGCCGGAACCAAACCGGATTGCGTAATCCAGGCCTTCGGCCGCCACGTCGACGCGGTTGTTGTTGGTGGACAGGCGCAAGTCGATAAACGGGTAGCGCGCCTGGAAATCCGCAAGCCGCGGCAACAGCCAGCCCACTGCAAAGGTGCCCACCGCGCCTACCGTCAATACTTCGCGATAATGCCCACCTTCAAACTGGCCTAAGGTTTGAGCTATCCGGTCGAAGGATTCGCGCAACACCGGCAGCAGGGTCTCGCCCTCGCTGGTGAGCATCAGGCCCCGGGGCAGGCGTTTGAACAGCGTGACATTGAGCTGCGCCTCCAGGCTTTTCACCTGGTGACTGACCGCCGCCTGGGTGACGCACAGTTCAATCGCCGCCCGGGTAAAACTCAAATGCCGCGCAGACGCCTCGAAGGCTCGCAGCGCGTTGAGTGGCAAATGGGAACGGAGCATGGCTTGACCCTAATTTTTCTAATGGCTGTTGCGAGATATCATCGTTTGCCGCGGGATCACAAACTGCCTAGATTTGCGGCGCCTGCGCAGGCAACGGTATTCACCCGATCACCTTCATGGAAGTCACGTCATCATGTACACATCCCTTTTTCCAACCGTGCGCAACACCGCGATATTCGCCTTATTGCTCGGCGCAGGCAACTGCATGGCGGCTACCGACATGCGCCAGGTCGTGGACAGTACGGTCCAGCCCCTGATGCAGCAACAGGACATCGCCGGCCTGTCGGTGGCGATCGTACAGAACGGCAAGGCGCAATACTTTAACTACGGCGTTGCCAGCAAGGAGAGCAAGCAGCCCGTCACCGAAAACACCCTGTTTGAAATCGGCTCGGTGAGCAAGACCTTCACCGCCACCCTCGCCGGCTATGCCCTGGCCAACGGCAAGCTGAAGCTGTCGGACCCGGCCAGCCAATACCTGCCGGCATTGCGCGGCGCCACGTTTGACCACATCAGCCTGCTCAACCTCGGCACCTACACCGCAGGTGGCTTGCCCCTGCAATTCCCCGATGAGTCCGATAACGCCGGCAAGATGATCAGCTACTACCAGCACTGGAAACCGGACTTCGCTCCCGGCACCCAACGCCTGTATTCCAACCCGAGCATCGGCCTGTTCGGCCACCTGGCAGCGCAAAGCCTGGGCCAGCCGTTTGACCGGTTGATGGCGCAGACCCTGCTGCCGAAACTCGGCCTCAAGCACACCTTTATCAGCGTACCCAAGTCACAAATGAACCTGTACGCCCAGGGTTACGACAAGGCCGGCAAACCGGTGCGTGTAGGGCCTGGCGCCCTGGACGCCGAGGCCTACGGCATCAAGACCAGCACCTCGGACCTGATTCAGTACGTTGAAGTGAACATGCACCCGGCGAAGCTGGAGAAGCCGCTGCAACAGGCGGTTGCCGCAACTCACACCGGCTACTACACGGTGGATGGCATGACCCAGGGCCTCGGCTGGGAGATGTACCCCTACCCGATCACGCTGGATGCATTGACGGAAGGCAACTCGGCACAAATGGCCTTTCAGCCCCACAAGGTCAACTGGCTGACACCACCGCAAGCGCCCCATGCCGACACGCTGGTGAACAAGACTGGCGCCACCGGTGGTTTTGGCGCCTACGTGGCGTACGTGCCGAGCAAAGGCCTGGGGGTGGTGATCCTGGCGAACAAGAACTACCCGAATGCCGAACGGGTAAAAGTGGCCCATGCGATCTTGAGTGCGATGGATAAATAAATCCCTGCACACCTCAAATGTGGGAGCGGGCTTGCCCGCGATGGCGGTGTATCAGTCGGCACATGTGCTGGCTGACACGCCCTCATCGCGGGCAAGCCCGCTCCCACATTGTTTTGTGGCGTGATTCAAGTTGGGTTTACATCCCCAGCCAATGCGGCAAGGCCAGCGATATGAACGGCAGGTAAGTCACCATGATCAGGAACACCAGCAGGATCATCAGCCACGGCAACGCCGCGCGGATGGTCTGCCCCAGCGTCAGCCCGGTCACTGCCGAGGTCACAAACAGGTTCAACCCCACCGGCGGATGCACCAGGCCAATCTCCATGTTGACCACCATCACAATTCCCAGGTGAATCGGGTCGATCCCCAGCTTCATCGCGATCGGGAAGAAGATCGGCGCCAGGATCAGCACGATCGCCGACGGCTCCATAAAGCTGCCCGCCACCAGCAACACCACGTTGACCATGATCAGGAAACCAATCGGCGTCAGGCCCTCGGAGATCACCCACGCGGTGATTTCCTGGGGAATCTGCTCCGTGGTCAGCACGTGAGCGAAGAGCATGGCGTTGGCGATGATAAACATCAGCATGATCGCCAGGCGCCCGGACTCCAGCAGCACCTTGGGGCAATCCCTGATCTTCATGTCCTTGTAGATGAACAGCGCGACAAACGCCGAGTACACCGCCGCCACCGCCGCCGCTTCGGTCGGGGTGAACATGCCGCTGTAGATCCCGCCCAGGATGATCACCAGCAGCAACAGGCCCCAGAATGCCCGGCGGGCGCAGGTCAGCCACTCGCGAAAGGTCGCCCGCGGCTGGGCCGGCAGTTTCTTGATGCGCGCGACGATGTAGATCGCGACCATCAACATCAAGCCCAGCAGCAGGCCCGGAATCACCCCGGCCATGAACAGCTTGCCCACCGAGGTTTCCGTGGCGGCCGAGTACACCACCATCACGATCGACGGCGGAATCAGGATGCCCAGGGTACCGGCGTTGCAGATGATCCCGGCGCCGAATTCCTTCGGGTAGCCCGAGCGCACCATGCCCGCCACGGCAATCGAACCCACCGCCGCCACTGTCGCGGGCGAGGAGCCCGACAGTGCGGCAAACAGCATGCATGCCAGCACCGCCGCAATCGCCAGCCCGCCGCGGATATGCCCGACGCAGGCGTTGGCAAAGTCGATCAGCCGCTGCGCCACGCCACCGGTGGTCATGAACGCACCCGACAACAGGAAGAACGGAATCGCCAGGAAGGTATAGGCGTCCGAGGTTTCAAACAGCTTGATTGCCAGGGAACTCACCGAGTCCGGGCTGAACATCAGGATCGACACCGCGCCCGACAACCCCAGGGAAATCGCGATGGGCACACCGAGGAACATGAACACGAACAGCAGCAAAAACAGACACAGAACGGCCATCAGTGACGCTCCTCATGGCTGCCGGCCAACTTGCTGGCTTCACCGGCTTCGTCGGCCAGGCCCAGCCCGGTTTGGCGGTGGGTGAAGATGCGGTAGAAAATTTCCAGATAGCGGATGAACACCAGGGCAAAGCCGATGGGCACGATCACCACGATGTCGTCGACGTCGATGCCGAACTTGTCGAGGTCTTCGGCGCCGATGTGCGCGGTGGTGACCGCACTCAGCCATTTGTAGCTGGCAACCATGAACAACCCGGCGTAGGCCAGGCAGCACAGGCAAGCCAGCATGCCCAGCAGGCGCTGCACCCGGCGCGGCGTCAGCTTGACCAGCGCGTCCACCCCCAGGTGGCCGGCGGTGCGTACGCCGTAGGAGATGCCAAAGAAAATCAACCAACCGAACATGGCCTTGGTCAGCGCCACGCTCCAGGTCATGTCCTGGGCCCAGCCCATGGTGTGGTCACCCAGGGCATTGAAGAAACCGCTGCTCCACGCCCACTTGTCGGCAAGGGCAAAGAACAGGGTGTAGATGTTGTTGAGCATGACGTAGACAAAAGTCACCAGGGTCATGGCGGCCAGCAGGATGGCGATAAAGCCTTCCTCCAGGTGCTCCCAGACGCGCCTTAGCGTTTGCATGGCAAAACCTCGCGAAGCGGAGATAGGTGTGTGCAAGGCTTGGAGGCGGGAACCGGATCAACATGTGGGAGCGGGCTTGCTCGCGAATGCAGTCTTTCAGTTGATGCATTCGGTGACTGATACACCGCATTCGCGAGCAAGCCCGCTCCCACATTTGATCTCGGTGCTCTCCAAATTACTGGTTCGACGCGTCGGCCGCCTTGATCAGGTCAGCGCCGATTTCACCTTCGAACTTCTGCCACACCGGGCGCATGGCTTCGCGCCAGAGCTGGCGTTGCTCCGGTGTCAGTTCGATGATTTCGCTGGTCTTGGCGTCGATGATCTTCTGCTTGGCCGACTGGTTCAGCGCCTCGGCCTGCTTGTTCACCTCGACGGTGACTTCAACCATGACCTGGTCCAGGGTGGTGCGCACATCCGGCGGCAGGCCGTTCCAGAACTTGGCGTTGGTGATCACCATGTAGTCGATCAGGCCATGGTTGGATTCGGTGAAGTACTTCTGCACTTCGTTGACCTTCTGGCTTTCATAGTTCGACCAGGTGTTCTCGGTGCCGTTGACGGTGCCGGTCTGCAAGCCCTGGTACACCTCGGCAAAACTCATCTTGCGCGGGTTGGCGCGGATCGCCTTGAACTGCTCCTCCAGGACGCTGGAGGCCTGCACGCGGAACTTCAGGCCACGGGCATCCTTGGGCTCACGCAATGCCTTGTTCGCCGACAGTTGCTTGAGGCCGTTGTGCCAATAGGCCAGGCCGAGGATGTTCTTGTCTTGCATCGAGGTCAGCAACGCCTTGCCCTGGACCGCCTGGAAACGGTCGACCGCCGCCAGGTCGTTGAACAGGAACGGCAGGTCGTAGATCTGTACTTGCTTGGTGTACTGCTCAAACTTGGCCAGGGACGGCGCCAGCATCTGCACGTCGCCCAGCAGCAGCGCTTCCATTTCCTTGCCGTCGCCGAACAGCGAGGAGTTGGGGTACACCTCGACTTTCACCCGGCCGGGCAGGCGTTCTTCAGCGAGCTTCTTGAACAGCAAGGCGCCCTGGCCTTTGGGGGTGTTTTCCGCGACGACGTGGGCGAACTTGATCACGATGGGGTCGGCCGCCTGGGCCAGGCCCGCGGCAAACAAGGTGGCGGCGCAGAACAGCGCCCGAGAAAGCTTGAGCATGGAAAATCACCTTCTTATTGTTGTGTTATAGGGCAAGGTGCCTGATGTCACGCGTATAGAGAATTTCGAATTTTAGATACCTGCGTTCGGCGTGGACGAACGCCTATTTTGCAAACGACAGAGATCCAATGTGGGAGCGGGCTTGCTCGCGAAAGCGGTGTGCCAGTCACCGGATGCACTGGCTGACCCGCCGCTTTCGCGAGCAAGCCCGCTCCCACATTTCTACGGTTGCGCGGCTAATAATCGTTGGGCCCGCAGCAACACCGGTGCATCCACCATCTGCCCATCCAGCTGATACGCCCCGGCCCCATGGGCACCAGCGTCCACCACCCGTTTGGCCCAGGCCAGATCCTCGGCACTGGGGGCCAACGCCTGGTGAATCACCGCCACCTGCTTGGGATGGATACACAGCGCGCCGGCAAAGCCCATTTCATAGGCATGCCGAATCGAACGGCGCAGGCCTTCGGGGTCGTCGATGGCCGGGTGCACGCCGTCCAGCGGCGCCACCAGCCCGGCGGCGCGGGAATGCACGATCAAGGCAAGGCGAGCCTGGTCGAGGGCAAATTGCGCGGCCGGGGAGCCGCTGCTCAGGTTCAAGTCCAGCGCCAGGTCCAGGCCACCAAACGACAGGCGCTCCACCAGCGGCGCATGGGCGATTTCCGCCACCGCCAGCAAACCCCGCGCACTCTCGATAATCGGCCAGATAGCCTTGCCCGTTGCAGCCACCACGGCCACCTGGGCCGCACTTTCGACCTTGGGCAGCAACACCCCCGCGACCCCGGCGTGGGCCTGACAGAACGCCACATCGGCAAAATGCTCGGGATGCTCCGGCGCGTTGATCCGCACCCACACCCGCGCCGCCGGCGTCGCCTGCAAAAACACCCCGAGGTTGTCCCGGGCCTGACGCTTGAGCGGCTCTTCCACCGCGTCTTCAAAATCCACAATCACCGCATCGGCGCCACTGGCCAGGGCCTTGGCAAAACGTTCCGGTCGGCTGCCCGGTACAAACAGCGCAGAGCGCACAAGAGAGGTTGGCATCGTTCGATTCCTTGTCAGATAACGCCGCGTGCACGCAGGCTGTCGATGGCTTCAGCGGAGTAACCCAGCTGGTCGAGAATCCCTTGGCTGTGCTGTCCCAGCCCCGGCACTGCATCCATCCGCGGAATGAACGCGGCATTGCGCGCCGGTGGCAGCAACGACGGCAACTTGCCCGCCGGGCTGTCGACTTCCCGCCAACTGTCCCGAGCCTTGAGCTGCGGGTGGTCCCACACGCCTTGCATGTCGTTGACTCGTGCACTGGCGATTTGCGCGTCTTCCAGGCGCTGGATCACGCCCTCGGCGCTCATCTGCGCAAAACGGTCGACGATGATCTGGCGCAGCACGTCGCGGTTTTCCGAACGCTTGAAGTTGGCCGAGAAACGCTCGTCGGTGGCCAATTCCGGGGTGAGCAGCACCTTGTCGCAGAACGCCGCCCACTCCCGCTCATTCTGCAACCCGAGCATCACCGTGCCGCCGTCGCCGGTGGGAAACGGCCCGTAGGGGTAGATCGTCGAATGCGCCGCACCCGCGCGCGGTGGCTGGGGCGCGCCGTCGAACGCGTAATACATCGGGTAGCCCATCCACTCCACCAGGCTTTCCAGCATGCTGACGTCGATGCGACTGCCCTGCCCGGTCTTGCCCCGCAGCAGCAGCGCCGAGAGGATGCCGCTGTAGGCGTACATCCCGGCGGAGATATCGGCGATGGAGCAGCCGGCCTTGGCCATCTGGTCTTCACCCGGGCCACCGGTGACCGAGAGAAAGCCGCCTTCGCTCTGGATCAGCAGGTCGTAGGCCTTTTTCTTTTCATACGGGCCACCCTCGCCATAGCCGGAGATGTCGCAGACGATCAGCCGCGGGAAGCGCTCATGCAGCGCCTCGAATGACAATCCCATGCGCGCGGCCGCGCCCGGTGCGAGGTTCTGCACCAGCACATCGGCATCGGCCAGCAGGGTTTCCAGGATGTCCCCGGCATCGTCGTGCTTGAGGTCCAGGGTCAGGCTTTCCTTGGAACGGTTGGTCCACACGAAATGCGAGGCCAGGCCGCGCACGCGCTCGTCATAGCCCCGGGCAAAGTCGCCCGCCCCGGGACGTTCGATCTTGATCACCCGCGCGCCCAGGTCGGCCAACTGGCGGGTGCAGAACGGTGCGGCAATCGCGTGTTCCAGGCTGACAACGGTGATGCCGTCCAGCGGTCGTTGATTAGCGGTCATGACAGTTCCTTAAAGCCAGTGAGCCAGGGACGCGGCGTTGCGCAGGTCCCAGACCTTTTCGATCAGCCCGGTGGTTTGCGCGGGTGTGCGGGCACCGCTGAATTGAGTCAGGCGCTGGAACTTGTCGGCCAGCTCCGAGCGGTTCAGGGTGTTGCCCGGGTCGCCCTTGGGTTCGTCGATGGCGCCGTGCAGGGTGCGACCATCGGCGGTGGTCACGATCACCCGGCCCAGCCAGCGCTGCGGATAGGCACCGTCGACTTCGGCGTCGAGGGTCATGGAGACCTTGTCGCGAAACGCCGCCACGTCCCCGTCACTCAGCGCCAGCTCGTGAAACTCGGTCAGCCCGGCCTTGCCATGCACGGCAATCAACCCCAGCACGGTGCCCATGGAGAACTTGGCCTGGTGCACGGTCTGCGGCAGCGTCACCCGGCCCAACACGTCGATGGCGCCCTGGTGAACGCGGGTTTCCACATGAGTAATCTGCTCATGGCCCAGCCCTTCGCGCTGCATCAGATCCAGCAGCGCATCCGCGGCCGGATGGGTATGCCGGCACGAGGCATGGAACTTGAACGACGTTTCCAGCAGCGCCCAGCGGCTGCCGAGGCGATCCGACAATTTGCCTGGGTCGGCGTCGGTGGACATGCCCGCGGCCATACCCTGATCGCCTTCCAGAATATTGCGCGCACCGGTCAGCCCGTCCGCCGTCAGGTAAGCCGCCAGCAAACCATCGGCAGCGGCCTTGGCAGTGTGCAGTTGCTTGGAGTCGGCGGCATCCCGCAGGAACTCCCACAGCCCGGCCGCCTGAGTGCCGGCACTGCCCAGCAGATTGATGAATTGCTCTTGGTTGAAGTCGAGCAATTTGCCCACGGCCACCGCCGCTGCGAGGGTGCCGACGGTGGCCGTGGTGTGGAAGATCCGGTAGTGGGAGCGGCCCATGAATTCGCCGATGCGAATCCCGGCTTCGTAACCGGCCACCGAGGCCAGCAGCAGCTCGCGACCGGACTTGCCGAGGTCTTGCGCCGCCGCCAATGCCGCCGGAAACACCACGGTCGCCGGGTGCAATACCGAGCTGTTGTGCAGGTCATCCTGCTCCACCAGGTGCGACGACGCGCCATTCACCAGCGCGGCGAAATAGGCACTGCTGCTGCCGCCGTTGACGATGATCTGCGCCGGGCCATCAGCCGGGCCCATCCTGCGGGCATAGCGTTCGAACAGCGGGATCGGATGCGCGCCCTTGCTGGCCAGCGCCGAGGCGAGCCAGTCGAGGAACAGGTCTTCGGTGCGGGCGAGTACGGCGTCCGGCAATTGTGCGTAATTCAACTCGGCGAGGAACCGACACAGCGCTTGGGTATGGCTCATGGTCGGGCCCTCAGAAACTGCGTGGCAGTTCGAGCAGATGCTCGGCCACGTAGGACAGGATCAGGTTGGTGGAGATCGGCGCAACCTGGTACAGGCGGGTTTCGCGGAACTTGCGCTCCACGTCGTATTCGCAGGCAAACCCGAAGCCGCCGTGGGTTTGCAGGCAGGCGTTGGCCGCCTCCCAGGAAGCCTTGGCCGCGAGGTACTTGGCCATGTTCGCGCTGGCCCCGGCATTGGCGCCGCTGTCGTATTCCTCACAGGCACGCCAGCGCATCAAGTCGGCCGCTTCGATCTCGATATGGGCTTCGGCAATCGGGAACTGCACGCCCTGGTTCTGTCCGATGGGCCGACCAAATACCACGCGGTCGCGGGCATAGGCGCTGGCTTTCTCGATAAACCAGCGGCCATCGCCGATGCACTCGGCGGCAATCAGCGTCCGCTCGGCATTCAAGCCGTCGAGGATGTAGCGGAAGCCCTTGCCCTCCTCGCCAATCAGGCTGTCCAGCGGCAACTCCAGGTTATCGAAGAACAGTTCGTTGGTCTCGTGGTTGACCATGTTGGCGATGGGCTGCACGGTCAGGCCATTGCCGATGGCTTCCCGCAAGTCCACCAGGAAGATCGACATGCCTTCGGATTTTTTCTTCACCTCGGCCAACGGCGTGGTGCGGGCCAGCAGGATCATCAGGTCGGAATGCTGCACCCGCGAGATCCAGACTTTCTGGCCATTGATCACGTACTTGTCGCCACGCTTGACTGCGGTGGTCTTGATTTTGGTGGTGTCAGTGCCGGTGGTGGGCTCGGTCACGGCCATCGACTGCAGGCGCAATTCGCCGCTGGCGAGCTTGGGCAGGTAGAAGCTTTTCTGTGCTTCGCTGCCGTGACGCAGCAAGGTGAACATGTTGTACATCTGGCCGTGGACGGTGCCGGAGTTGCCACCGCAGCGGTTCACTTCCTCCAGTATCACCGAGGCTTCCGCCAGCCCCAGGCCGGAGCCACCGTATTCTTCGGGGATCATTGCCGACAGCCAGCCGGCGTCGGTCAAGGCCTTGACGAAGGCTTCCGGGAAGCCCTTTTCTTCATCGACCTTGCGCCAGTAGGCGGCGTCGAATTCGGCGCAGAGTGCGCGCACGCCTTCGCGGATGGCATTCAGTTCTTCGTTGTCATTCGGGTTCATTAACGGCTCTCCGCCTGTTGTTCTTGGAGGTTTATTCGAAATGCAGTTCGGCGCGCTGGGCCAGGCCGTCGGCGTTGCCCGCCCACAGTTCCGCGACGCCCGGCGCGGTGACGTGCCCGCCCACTTCAAAGGCTTGCGGGGCAATCAACGGGCGCACGCCGCGATACGAGAAACGGCGCAACGTGGCCGCGGGGTTGGCGCGGCAAAATGCGCGCAGGCTCAAGGTGGCGATCAGCGGCCCGTGCACCACCAGCCCCGAATAACCTTCGGTGCCGGTGACATAGGGGTAGTCGTAGTGAATGCGGTGGCCGTTGAAGGTCACGGCGCTGTAGCGGAACAACAGGGTTGGCGTCGGGTCGACCGCTTCACGCCAGGCGCCTTCGGGGAGCGCGTCACCACTGCCCTGCTTGGGCGGCGTGGGTTCGCGGTAGACGATGTCCTGTTCTTCGCGCAGGGCCAGGCGGCCGTCCTGGGAATAGTCGTGGCGCACGGTGACGAACAACAACGAGCCGGTGCGACCGGTTTTTTCTTCCACCCGGGTGATGGTCGAAACGCGGGTGGCGGCCTCACCGGCACGCAATGCATGGAAGAACTCGATGCGCCCGCCGGCCCACATGCGGTTGCGATTATCGGCCGGCGGCAGGAAGCCGCCACGGGCCGGATGACCGTCACCGCCCAGGGCGGACTCGGGCAGCGGGTCCTGGAAGAAGCACCATTGCCACAAGGGCGGAACCGGCTCGCCATCTGCCGGTGCCGCTTCGCCAAAGGTGGCGGCGATGCGTTTGAGCAGGTTGTGGCTCAAGTGGTCGTGGGCTGTTTCGCTACGGCCGATCCAGTCTGTGGCGCTCATCAGGTGCATGTCCTCGGGCAGGGAATCTGAACCGGATCATGCTGGGCCCTGGCCGTTCTGAGAATTTGCATTTCAATAAAGCAGCGTTCGGCTATGCTGAACGCCATCGCCCATAAAAAGATCTCAAGAACCCGGATGATCAATTTGGGAGCTGGCTTGCCTGCGACAGCGCCCTGTCAGTCAACACTGCTTTGGTTGGCCCACCGCTATCGCAGGCAAGCCAGCTCCCACATGGGTTCTTCGTCGCTGCCCCGGAGCCTTGCATGCACTTTGATCTGGCTGACTTACGCCTGTTTATCCATATCGCCGAATCCCCCAGCCTGACCCAGGGCGCCAAGCGCGCGTTCCTTTCGCCGGCCGCCGCCAGTGCGCGGATCAAGGCCCTGGAGGGCCAGCTCGACACCCGCCTGTTGTACCGCGACAGCCGTGGCGTGGAGATCACCCCGGCGGGCGAACGGCTGCTGCACCATGCGCGGCTGATCATGCGCCAGGTGGATTACCTGAAAAGCGAGTTCACCCAATACGGCATCGACTCGGCCGGGCATATCCGCATTTTTGCCAACACCACCGCCGTGACCGAATTTCTCCCGGAGGTGCTGGCCGGCTTCCTGTCCCAGCGCCCCGGCGTGACGGTGGACCTGCAGGAGCGGCTGTCGCGGGATATCGTGCGGGGCGTGCTGGATGGCACCAGCGACATGGGCATCATCGCCGGGCCTGTGGAAGCGTCGGGTTTGCAGGTGTTGCACTTCAGCACCGACCACCTGGTGCTGACGGTACCGGTGGGGCATCCGCTGGCGAGCCTGCCTTCGGTGACGCTGGAGCAAACCCTGGCTTATCAACATATCGGCTTGCATGACGGCAGCACGTTGCTGAGTTTCCTGCGTGAGCATGTGGAGCGGCTGGGCAAGCACTTGTCGTTGCGCATTCAAATGTCGAGCTTCGAGGCGATCTGCCGGATGGTTGAGGCGGGCGTGGGGATCGGCATCATTCCCGAGTCGGCCGCCGTGCGGCACAGCCGGACCATGCAACTGGTGACGGTGAAGCTGGATGAAGTTTGGGCAGTGCGCGAGCGCAGTATTCTGGTGCGGGAGCTGGAGGCGTTGCCGGGGACGATTCGGGCGTTGATCGCGACCTTGATGCCCGAGATGGAACCGCCACGGTTGCCGGGCGCCTAAGCTAACGTTGCCCTTTTGCGAAGGAGATCTGGTCATGCAGCTTGAAGGTTCCTGCCATTGCGGCGCGGTTTCGTTCAGTCTTGAGAGTGCGCATCCCTACCCTTATCAGCGGTGTTATTGCTCGATTTGTCGCAAGACCCAGGGGGGTGGCGGGTATGCGATCAACCTTGGGGGGGATGCCAGGAGCCTCAAGGTGCGGGGGCGCAAGTTGATTTCGATTTATCACGCGCGGATGAAAGGGCCGGGGGATAGCCGGGCGCATGCGAGTACGGCTGAGCGGCATTTTTGTTCGCAGTGTGGGTCGGGGTTGTGGTTGTTCAGTCCGCAGTGGCCGGAGTTGATTCATCCGTTTGCTTCGGCGATTGATACGCCGTTGCCGGTGCCGCCGGAGCATACGCATTTGATGCTGGGGTCGAAGGCGCCGTGGGTTGAGGTGAGTGTTCGCGCGGGGGACCTGGAGTTTGAGGAGTATCCAAAGGAGTCGATTGCCGAGTGGCATGAGCGGTTGGGGCTCGGCTGATGGGTGTATATCCGTTATTTAGGTAAAGGCCGCCTATGGTTCCGCTCTTACAGCGGCTCACTTTTGAAAAGCGCAAAAGTAAGCAAAACGCTCTTGCCCCACCACTCGGTGCCTCGCTTAGGCTCGGTGTGCCTAAGATCAAAATCAAAAGCTAAAGCGGGCACGGTTCAAATGTGGGAGCTGGCTTGTCGGGTCGCCGCATC